>JBGPBV010000051.1:0-40587 GCA_041481445.1 Vicinamibacteria bacterium | reverse complement strand
TGCCGGCGGTGGCCGCGAACGCGGCCGGGCAGATGGTGGTGGTCTGGCAGTACGTGAGCGACGGCAGCTACAGCGGCATCGCCGGACGCCGCTACGACCCGGCGGGGACGCCCGGTCCGGAATTCCGGGTCAACACCTACACCACCGGCGAGCAGACGCTGCCCGGCGTCGCCATGGACGCCGCCGGCAACTTCGTCGTCGTCTGGGCGAGCTCCGGCGAGATGGGGCCGGGGTTCGAGGTCTTCGCCCAGCGCTTCGACGCGTCGGGCGCGCCCCAGGGCCCCGAGTTCCCGGTCCACACCTCGGGCACGCTGCCGGGGGGAGTTCCACCCCGGGTCGGCATGAACTCCGCCGGGGACTTCGTCGTGGTCTGGGCCTCTTCGGATGGAAGCTTCTACGGCGTCTCCGGCCGACGGTACAACGCCGCCGGCGCTCCCCAGGGACCCGAGTTCCAGGTCAACACCTACACGACCGGGATCCAGAACCGCCCCGCCGTCGCCGTGGCCGCGAGCGGCGATTTCGTGGTCGTCTGGGAGACCTACGGCCAGGACGGCAGCGACGACGGCATCTTCGGCCGGGCCTACAACGCCGCCGGCGCACCCCAGGGAGGCGAGTTCCTGGTGAACGAGGTGACGGGAGGCGCCCAGCGCCAGCCGCGCGTGGCCATGGACCCGAAGGGCTCCTTCGAGGTCGTCTGGCGCGCCGACACGACCGGCTACGACATCAAGGGAAGGATGTTCGGGGTGACGCACCAGCCCAAGGGCAGCGAGTTCCTGGTCAACGCGTTCACCACCGGCGACGAGGTCAGGGGCGCGGTCGTGGTGCAGCCGGGAGGACGCTTTGCCGTCACCTGGGACGACTATCCGCAGGACGGGTCCAACTTCGGGGTGTACGCGCGGCGCCTGGCCGGGGACGTCATCTTCCGGGACGGCTTCGAGTCCGGCGGCGTCACGAACTGGTCGTCGCAGTCGTCGAACGGCTCGGACCTCCTCGTCACGCCCGCCGCCGCCCTCAAGTCCACCGCCTTCGGCCTGGAAGGCATCGTGAGCGCAAGCGGCACGCCCACTCCCATCTACGTCGAGGACGACTCGCCGATCGACGAGGACCGCTACCGCGCGCGCTTCTACTTCGACACGAACGCCTTCGATCCCGGCGAGTCGGGGGGCGCCCACCGCACGCGGATCTTCATCGTGTTCGAGGAGGCGCCCAACCGGCGCCTGGCCGCGATCGTGCTCAAGCGCCTGGACAGCGTCTACTCCGTCATGGGGCGCGCGCGGCTCGACGACGACAGCCAGGCGGATACCGGGTTCTTCGACATCAGCGACGGTCCCCACTTCGTCGAGATCGACTGGAAGCGCTCGAGGAGCGCGGTGGCGAACGACGGCACGTTCCAGCTCTCCATCGACGGCACCCCGGTCTCCACGCTGACCGGCCTCGACAACAACCGCAGCGCGGTCGACTTCGTGCGGCTGGGAGCGCTGAGCATCAAGGCCACCGCGAACGGCACGCTCTACTGGGACGAGTTCGAGTCGCGCCGCATCAACTCCATCGGGCCCTGACCAGAAGGCGGCGTCCGTCCGCGCTACGGATGGGCAAGGAGCGGGTTCAGTGGTACTCCGCGCCCGCGAGCGCGCCCCGGATGGCCCCGATGAGCTCCCGGTCGACGACGGCCGCGCCCACCCCGTCCCAGGCCGTCACGATCCACCTCTCGTCGTAGGACACCAGCACGCGACGGATATGGGGATAGGCGAGTCCCAGGCGCGCCACCAGCCCATGGACGCTCGGCCGGATCGAGGCGGGAACGGTCTCGTCGATCGTGATCTCGAACGACACCTTCCAAGACAGTACACCCCCTGGATCAACGCGGACCCAGCGCGCGGACGGAATCCACGATCGCCTCCGCGGCCAGCCGGTGGGCGACCTCGTTGGGATGATGGTCGGCCGGATGCACCCACAGCGACGGCGCCGGCTGGGCGGCCAGAGCGGGCCGGAGGTCCACGCGCGGGATGCCGGCGGCGGCGCAGAACTGCGCGACCGCCTCGTCGGCGGCCGTGAAGGGATAGGACTTCAGGTCCACGAGCAGCGGCCAGGAGGCCACGAGGAACCGTCCGCCGCGCTCGCGCATCTGCCGGTCCATGTCGCGCAGGTCGTCCTGGGTCCGCGCCCAGCCCGGGGCGTTGGCGGGCCCGTAGAGGTCGAGGTACCAGCGCGTGGTCTCCCGGCCCACGCGCCAGGCCTCCCACCTGTCGCGCACGAGCGCCGCGAGCCGCGAGTCGAAGGGGCCGGGAGCGGCCGGGCCCGAGCCCGCGATCAGCCGGCGGCGCTCGAGGATCCAGTCGTCGAGCACCCCACGCCGCGCCTCGAAGTCCTTCGACCGCTCGGGGTCGTTCAGGACCATCGCGTGGACCACGACGTCGGGGGCGTAGGGCAGCACCTTCTCGAACATCTTGTGCAGGGAGGGGAAGTCCGCGCCCCGCCGCGCGCAGTTGAGGACCTCCCACCGCCGTCCGCCTCCGGCATTCAGGAGCGCTTCCAGGCGGCGCGCCGTGGTGTCGCCCTCCTTCACGCCCTGCCCCTCGGTGAACGAGTCCCCGAGGAGGACCACCCGGACGACGCCCGCCGCCTTCGGCCCCAGCTCCCGCTCGCGGAAGAAGAGGCTGTTGTAGCGGAACTCGACCGCGTAGGGAGCGCGCGCCGCGACCTCCTTGATCCCGTTGACGCCGAGCGCCTCGTAGCGGGCCCGCACGTCGGGCCGCCGCAGGTCGAGGTCGAAATAACCGCGCGGGTTGCTGGGGTAGCAGTCGAGGAACACGCGCTCGCGGGCGCCGTAGAGCTCGGCGGGCGCCTCGAAGCGGGTGGCCTCGTAGCCGGCGATCCTCAGGGCGGCTTCGACCAGGAGCGCGCCCGCGGCCAGGGAGCCGGCGGCGAGAGCCGTGCGAAGCAGCATCTCGCGCGCGGTCGCACGGGGCTGGCGGCTCACCATCCGGCCGCTCGAGCCCGCCCTCACCTGGAGGGCTCCGGCGACGCGTCGATCCGCGTGTGCACGTCCGCCCCGTACCACACGGCCACCGGCGTGACGGCCAGGCCGCGCGTCTTGACCGCCAGGTGCACCCGGCGGTCCTCGATCGTGACCTCCTCCCGCACGGCGGCCGGAAAGTCCACCGGGCGGAAGAGCGACCGCGGCAGCTTCACGTCGAACCCCTCGCGCAGCCGGCCGCGGATCAGGGCGAGCAGCTTGTCCGCGTCCAGGGCGAGGCCGCAGCGGAGGACCTGGTCCTGCTCGTCGATGGCCGCGCGCACCTCGGCCCAGGACTTGTCCGTGAGGTCGAGGCCGATGCGGAACTTCTGCAGCGGGAAGCGCGGAAGGGCGCGCAGGCGGTCCGGCCCCGCCGAGAGATCGAACGCGCCCTCGATCGCGTACTCGCTCGGGAGCACCTCGCCGGACAGGGTCCGCGTCACCTCGAAGTCGTGGCAGACCACCGCCGCCACCGACCGGCTCTCCCACTTGAAGCGCAGGGTCGCGCTGCCGTGCCCCTCCTGGAGCACGACGGGCAGGACCAGGGCCAGCGCGTTGCCGGGCGCGGACGAGACCCTGGGCTCCCGCGCCCGCAGCTGGCCGCGGACGCGGTGGATGGTGACGTCCAGGGTCCAGGTGCCGGCGTTCATGCGGCCGAGGAACGTCCCGACGTGGAGATCGTGCGCGTCGTGGACCTGCTCCTCGAGCGGGAGGTCCAGGACCACGTGGTCCAGGTAGCGCGCGGCCGTTGCGCGCAGCACGGACTCCACGAGCGCGGGGCGGACTCCCACCACGACGTCCCCGCCCTGGGCCAGCGCTTCGGTGACGACCGGGTCGCGGGCGGCCAGCCGCGTGAACTCGGCGCGCCGGCGCGCGTGCTCGACGCGGGCGCGGGAGAGGTCGTCCCCGCCGAAGCGGGAGCCGCAGCCGGCCAGGGAGCCGACCGCCGCGATCAGCGCCCCGCGCTGGACGAGGGCGGCGGCTCGCCGGGCGAAGGCCGCGGTCATGGGCGCGTGTCCGTCGAGACGTCGACGGACACCCACAGCTTGCCGTTGAAGGCCTTGACGTCGGCCACGGCCGCCCGCAGGGGGATGGTCGCGGCGTCGATGCTCACCTCGCCCGGCCCCACTCCGGGGAGGGTGACGCTCTTCTCGAGCTGCACGGGGATCTCGATGCGGGAGGCGAGCGCGCTGAAGGCGTCCAGCTTCACCTTCCCGAGGTCCTCGACCAGGTCCTCCGCCATGCGGGTAGGCAGGCCGAGGACGTCCACGCGGCGCGCGTCCAGCGCGATCACCGTGACCCCGCCGCGCAGCACGCCCGACCGCGGGTCCAGGTCCACCACGTCGAGGGCGCCGTACACGGTCAGATCGGCCCGGCGCTCCTCGGGCGGACGATCGGCGAACGAAGCCTCGCCGTCCAGCCGTACGAGCCCGAAGCCGTCGTCGAAGTGGACTTCCGCCCGCGTCACCCGGATCCGGTAACGGTCGAGGATGACGCGCTCGAAGGGGAGGGAGGCGGCGATGACCTCGCGCACGACCCGCTCGTCCACCACCACGAGCATCGTGTCGAAAGGGAGGAGGGGGCCGCGGCGCGCCGCCGACACGAGCCCGGCCAGCCCCTGGTCGCTCCGCTCGAGCACCGCGCGCTCGGCCGTGGCCGCCGTCTCGTGGCGGTAGCAGCCGGCAAGGAGCGCCGCGAGGGCGGCGGCGAGGAGGCCTCGGTGGGGGGACAAGGAAAAAGACGACACTAGCCGCCGCGCGGCGGCGCCGTCAAGAGGGGCGGCGTCAAGATGCGGACCTTCCCGGCCTCGTCTTGGCGGTAGACTGTGAGCCAGGTTAGCGTGGGACGACCCACGCGCCGCTTCCATGACCATCGCCGTCGACCTCCGGGCTGTCGCGCCCTGTGACAGTCTCTACCTGTCGCCTCACCATGACGACGTGCTCCTCTCCTGTGGAGCGCGCCTGCTGGCCGACGCCGCGCGCCGGCTGCGCATCCTCGTCGTCACCATCTTCGGCGAGCCGGGGCGGGACTGGCCGCCGGCCGGGGGGCTGGGCCAGGCGGACGTCCGCCGGATCTCCCTCGGCCTGCCCGATGCGCGCCGGCGCAGCGACGACTATGCCTCCTTCCGCGCGCTGGTCGAGGGCCGCCGCGCCGACGACGACCGCTGGCTCGGGCCGCTCACGCACGCGTTGACGGACATCGGGCACCGGTCCAGGGCCGCGCAGGTCTACGCGCCGCTGGGAGTGGGGAGCCACATCGACCACCGGCTCGCGCACGAGGCCTGCCTGCGCGCGTTCCAGAGCGGGGACGGCCGGAACGTCTTCCTTTACGAGGAGCGGCCGGAGGCCTTCGTGCGCGGCGCCGTGCGTATCCGGCTCGGCCAGCTCGGCGCCCGGCTGCCTCCGGCGGCGGCGCAGGCCGCCGACCGCGCGCGCCTGGCCCCGTTCCTGTGGCGGTTCCAGCTCGCGCCCTCGCTGCGCGGGGACCTGAAGGGGTGGTCGGAGCGGATCCGCTCGACGGGGCTGGCCGCCCGGTTCTGGCGGCAGGGGCGGGCCTGGCACCCGCAGAAAGGATTCGGTCCGCGCCTGCAGCCCGTCGTTCAGCCCACCGAGCCCGCTCTCGTCGACGCCGCGAGGGCCCTGCAGGGCGCTCTGGCGCCGGCCGGCGCACGCGTGGCGGCCCGGCTGGCCCGCCTCTCCTCCGCCTATGCGCGCCGCCTGGGCGCGGGCGAGCACGCCGAGCGCTTCTGGCTCCTGCTGCCGTCGCGCGAGGAAGGCGGCATCACCACCGTCGCCGAGATCGACGAGCCCCTCCCCGCCCGCGCAGGGTGAGCGCGGCGCCGCGCCGCGGCGGCGCGCGACGGGGGTTTCAGGGGGGGAGCTCACTTCCGTCGGGATGATGAGTGACGTTCCCCCCCTGAGGTAGAAGACCCGCGGACGCTAGAGCGCCTGCAGTCCTTCCCAGCGGTCCGCGTCCTGCAGCCAGAGCGTGTTCAGGTAGGTGCGGATCTGGGGCTCCGCGAAGTGCGTCTTCAGGGCCTCCACCCCCGCGCGCAGGCGCGCGGAGTCGAGGGCGACGGCGTCCGCCTCCTCCTTGAGGATGCCGTCCTCGTGGGGAAGGCCGACCGCGTCGAGGAACGTCGCCAGCATGGCGCGCCGAGAGCCCAGGTGCAGGGCCACGAGCAGGGCGGCCGCCACCGTCTCGCCCGGGTCGAGCACGCCCGCGAGCGTGCGGGCCTGGTCCGCGGGCGCCATGGACCGCGCGACCTGCGGGCGGAGATGGCGAGCCTTGATGATGGCACCCAGCGCGTTGCCCAGGACCTCCGCCGAGGGCTCCTCGAAGAAACGGGTGGCGGCGGCGATCCGCTCCTCGCGCTCGAGCCGCTTCCAGACGCGCACGGCCGTGGTCTCGAATTCCATGCGTCCGCCAGTATACGTGGGCGGGTCGGGGTGGCGTTGACAGCGGCGGCCAGGGCTTCACAATGAGGCGTGCCCGCCGCCCTCGTCGACGCGCAGGGATGCCTGACCTCGGAAGGTTTCGCGCACATCGCCGCCGCTCCGCCCGGACGCGCCCCCGCCGAGCTGGCCGCTCACCTCGCCGCCTGCGCCCGGTGCCAGCGCCGCCTGCTCGCGGAGTCGGCCTCGCCCTCGGGCGTCCCGGCGCGGCGCCGCCAGCGGCCGCCCATGTGGCGCACCGCGGTGGCGGTGGTGGCCTGCATCCTGCTCCTGGTGGCGGCGGTCGTCGCCCTGCAGATCCTCACCGCCGCCCCGCGCTGAGGCGGCTCAGGGGATCCGCTTCGCGACCTCCAGCCGTCCGACCCCGCGCTCGGCGAGCAGGCGATTGGTCTCGGGCACGCGCTTGTCGATGACGTCGTTGACCGCGGCCACCGTCTCGTCCACCTGCTTCTGCACGCGGGCCAGCACGTCGCGCTGCGAGGCGGTGGGGGCGGCCGTGATCCCGCTCAGCGCGAGGTAGAGGCCGCGGGCCCGCGGCATCAGCGGGTCCGGGTCCTCGGCCAGGGGCGCCCCCGCGAAACCGAGAGGGTCCTGGCGGTTGAGCGCGCGGGCCAGCCCGTCCACCGTGTCGGCCAGGCTCTTGAGGGCCGCCTTCACGTCGTCGGGCGCGGTCTTCTGCGACTCCTGGACCTCCGCCAGCTGCTTCTTGAGCGCGGTGATCGCCCGGTTCGCGCCGTCGGCGCGGCCCCACAGCCTGGCCGCCTGCCGGGCCGCCTGCTCCCACTCCCCGCGCTCGGACGCGCCGATCTTGATGCGCGGGTCCTCCTCGACGGTCAGGGGGCGGGTGGCGGAGGCGGCGCCGAGCGCCACCTTCACGGTGTAGGTGCCCGGGCTCACGAGCGGGCCGCGCGGAGGAGGAAAGAAGCTCTCGCCGGCGGCGGGCGGTGGAGGCGCCGGCGGCTCCAGTCGAAGGTCCCAGCTCGCCTGGTTGAAGCCCTTCTCCTTCGGGCCCTTGATCTCGCGCACGACCGCCCCCGCGGAATCCGTGATCGTGACCTTCACCTCGTCCTTCTCCGCCGGCTTCGCCTTCAGGTAGTAGCCGATCAGCGCCCCCTCCGGGGGATTGGCCCCGGCCATGAACTTGGCCCCGGTGTTCCCCTTGTGCGCATACGTGCGGAACGCGGTGGCGGGCTCGAGGTCGAAGAGCCGGAGGTCCGCATCCAGGGCGGCGGGATCGACCTGGGCCAGCGCGCCCAGGTCGTCGAGCACGTAGACCCCGCGTCCGTGCGTGGCCACGATGAGGTCGTTGTCCCGCGGATGGACCTGGACGTCGAAGACGGGCACGGTGGGGAGCTTCCCGCGCACCCGCGTCCAATTCCCCCCGCCGTTCCAGCTCGTGAACAGGCCGAACTCGGTGCCGGCGAAGAGCACGCCGGGCAGGCGCGGGTGCTCGCGCACGACGTGGACAGCCTGGCCCTTCGGCAGGTCGCCGCTGGCCGAGCGCCAGGTCTGGCCGAAGTCGTCGGTCCGGAAGAGGTAGGGAGCGTAGTCGTCGCCGCGGTGGCCGTCGAAGGCGACGTAGGCCGCGCCCTCGCCCGTCCGGCTGGCTTCCACGCGGCTGACGTAGGTTCCGGCGCGCACGCCCGCGGGAGTCTTCAGCCGCGACCAGGTCGCCCCGCCGTCGCGGGAGAGCTGCACGTTCCCGTCGTCGGTGCCGACCCAGAGCACGCCCGCCTTGACCGGCGACTCCGCGATGGTGGTGATGGTGCCGAAGTGGACGACGCCGTCGTTGCGCGACAGCATGTCCTTGGCCACCTTGCCGAAGATCGTCATCTGGTCGCGAAGGGCGTTGCCGGTCAGGTCCGGGCTCACGATCGTCCAGCTGTCCCCGCGGTTCCGGGAGCCGAAGAGGCGGTTGCCGCCGTAGTAGACGGTGTTGGAGTCGTAGCGGGAGACCACGATGGGGGAGTTCCAGTTGAAGCGATAGCGCTCGCCCTCCGGCGGCTCCGGGCGGATGCTGCGCCGCTCGTTGGTACGGCCGTCGAAGCGCGACACGTTGCCGTCCTGGCTCTCCGTGTAGACGACGTCCGGATCGGCGGGGTCGATCACGTTGTAGAAGCCGTCGCCGCCTCCGACCCGCGACCAGTCCTCGTTGCTGATGCCCTGCTGGTAGAGGGTCCGGCTGGGCCCGCACCAGCTCCCGTTGTCCTGCAGGCCGCCGCACACCCGGTACGGCCGCTGCATGTCGAAGGAGACCTCGTAGAACTGGGCCAGGGGGATGGTGTTGACGTACTCCCAGGTGCGGGCGCGGTCGTAGCTGACGTGGATCCCGCCGTCGGTGCCCGCCATCATGTGGTTGGGGTCGGCGGGATCGATCCAGAGCGCGTGGTAGTCGCCGTGGATCTTCTGGCCCACGTCCTGGCGGAAGGTCTTCCCTCCGTCCTCCGTGAAGAAGAGGGGGGCCCCGAGCACCCACACGCGCTGGTCGTTGGTGGGATCGATGCGCACCTGGCTGTAGTAGGACGGGCGCGGGTTGGTGTCGGACATCTTCTTCCAGGTGGCGCCCTTGTCCTCCGACCGGTAGATGCCCCCCTGCTTGGCGTGCTCCACCAGCGCGTAGACGATGCGCGGGTCGCGCCGATAGACGTCGATGCCGATCCGCCCGATGTCTCCCTCGGTGGGGAGCCCCTGCGTGAGCTTCGTCCAGGTCTCGCCCCCGTTGGTCGTCTTCCAGAGCGCGCTCCCCGGGCCTCCGCCGTTGTAGCCGAAGGGGGTGCGGCGCCGCTGATAGGAGGCGGCGTAGAGGGTCTGCGGGCTCTCCGGGTCCATGGCCACGTCCACGAAGCCCGTGTCCTCGTCGATGAACTTCGTGTTCACCCAGGTCTTGCCGCCGTCGCTCGTTCGGAACAGGCCGCGCTCCTTGCTCGGGCCCCACAGGTGGCCGAGGGCGGCCACGTAGGCGACGTCGGGGTTGGTGGGATGGACCGCGACGCGGCCGATGTGGTGGGTGTCGGCGAGGCCGAGATGGATCCAGGTCTTGCCGGCGTCGAGGGACTTGTAGACGCCGTTCCCCCACGAGGAGGACTGCCGGTTGTTCGGCTCGCCGGTGCCCACGTAGAGGATCGACGGATCGGAGGGGGCGACGGCCACGTCGCCGATGGACGAGACCTCCTGGTCGTCGAAGACGGGCTCGAAGGTCACCCCGTTGTTCACCGTTTTCCAGAGGCCGCCGGAGGCGGCGGCCACGTAGAACGTCGACGGGCGCCCTTCCACGACCGCGAAGTCGTCGATGCGCCCGCCCATGATGGCGGGGCCGATGTTGCGGAACTCGAGGCCGGCCAGGGCCTCGGCGGGCACGGGCGCGGGCCGGGCCGGCGCCTCCGGAGGCTTGACCGCCCGCGGCGGCGCCGCTTCCGCACCGAGGGTGGCGCACGACACCACCAGCCACACGAGGATCCGGCGACGGACGGAAGGGGTCATCGCGATCTCCTCTTTCTCTGGTTCAGCAGTTTCAACGTTTTCGATCCGGCAACCTCAGGGCGCGATGGCGGCAGCGCTTCGCAGCTCGTCCCGGGACAGGAAGCGGCCGCCCTTGACGACGTCGCGCGGGTTCTCGAGCGTGCCGAGGTCGGCCGTGGGGTCGGCGTCGAGCACGAGCAGGTCGGCCAGATGGCCCGGGGCCAGCGTGCCCAGCTCCGCCTCCCGGCCCATCACGCGCGCGCCGCCGAGGGTGGCCGCGCTCAGGACCTGCGCCGGCGTCATTCCCGCGTCCACCATCAGCCGCAGCTCGCGGAAGATCGACGGGCCGTGCAGGGTCCCGATGTTGCCGGCGTCGGTGCCGGCGGCGATGCGCACGCCGGCCGCGGCCAGGCGCTTCAGGTTCTCCTGTCCCGTCTTCACCATCGCGTCCGCCGCCGGCCGGCCCTCGCCCTTGAATTCGGGGAAGGTCTTGATCTCCTCGAAGCTGCGGAGCGCATCGGGATCGGCCAGGCGGCGCTCCGCCGCCGTGGGCTCGAAGCGGCCGGAGAGAACGAGGTCGTAGCCCTTGATCACGAACAGGGTGGGCACGTAGATCACGCCCTTGGCCAGGGCCGCGGCCACGAACGCGTCGTCGACCGGCTTGTCGAACACGGAATGCACGAGGATGGCGGCGCCGGCATCCACCGCCGCCCGCGCCCCCGCCAGCTCCGTCGCGTGCACGGCCACCCGGAGCCCGTGGCGGCGCGACTCGTCCACCACGGCGTCGAGGAGCGCGCGGCCGGCCACGGGATCGTCCGTGGGGCGCTGGATGAACCAGACCTTGATGAAGTCGGGCTTGCGCGCCGCCTCCCTCGTCACCAGGGCCCGCGCCTCGGCGGGCGACTCGACCTTGATGATGGGGGGATCGCCGAGGTCGAGCTGGGGCCGCCCGACCGTCGAGACGAGCGGACCGGCCACCGCCACCCGCGGGGCGAGCGCGGTCTGGCCGGCCGCCTCGCGCACCTCGAAGTTCCACATCGGGCCGCCGGCGTCCACCACCGACGTCACGCCCGCGAGGAGGTAGCGCGCGAAGGTCTGGGGAAGGCGCTGCTTGAGCCCCGCGATCTCCTGCTCGTAGGAGCGATGGCTGCGCAGGTCGATGGCGTCGGGTCTCGTGTAGGCCCCGCCCGACTGGAAGAAGTGGACGTGCGCGTCCACGAGGCCCGGAGTCACCCAGCGGCCGCGGCCGTCCACGATGCGCAGGCCCTTGGCCAGCGGCACCTCCGCGCGGGAGCCCAGGGCCTTGACGCGTTCGCCTTCCACGACGAGGACGGCGTCGCGCCGGGGCGGGGCGCCGGTGCCGTCGAAGACGGTGGCCCCCACGATGGCGAAGCCGCTCGGGGCCACCGCGGCCGGAGGGGCCGCCGCTCCCCACGCCGCCAGCGCGGCGAGGGCGGCCACGGCGGCGGCGAGGGCCGCGCGCCTAGGCCCGGGCATCGACGGGAACCGTGGCCCCGGTGACGGGCGCGGAGTCGGACGAGAGGAGGAACAGGATCACGCGCGCGATCGCCGCCGGCGGCGTCCAGCGCGAGCGGTCGGCCTTGGGCATGTCCGCGCGGTTGGCGGGGGTGTCGATGGTGCCGGGCAGGACGCAGTTCACGCGGACGCCGTGGTCCTTGTTCTCGAGGGCGAGCACACGGGCCAGCGCCACCACCCCCGCCTTGGAGACGGCGTAGGCGGCGGCGTTCGCCCCCCCGCCCTCCACGACCTTCGACCCGACCATGACCATCGCCCCCCGCGACCGCCGGAGGTGGGGAACCGCGGCCCGCGAGACCGAGTACGCGCTCAGGAGGTTCGCGTTCATCATGCGCGCCCATTCGTCGGCGGGCGCGTCGTGCAGCGGGGCCGACCCCGCATAGGCCCCCGCGATGGCGGCCACGCCGTCGAGCCCGCCCAGGCTGGCCACCGCCTGCTCCACGAAGCGCGCGGTGGCGGAGGCGTCGGCGAGGTCCACGGGCGCGCCCCAGAGCCGGGGGCCGGCCGCCATCTCGTCGCGCAGCGCGCGCCAGCCCTCCTCGCCGCGATAGGGCACGGCGACGGAAGCCCCCGTGGCCAGCAGGGCGCGCACGACCTCCCGCCCGAGCGCGCCCGTGCCCCCGGTGACGACGAAGGCGGAGGGCACTAGCGTCCGGGGCGCTGGCGCAAGGCGTCGTACGTGCGGTCGGGGGCGGCGGCCGTGCTCGAGGGCAGGCCCTTCGGACGCCAACCCGGCTCGAGGCCCCCGGCCGGCAGCGGAGCGCCGTCGTAGCCGGCGCGCTGGTCGACCACGCTCGTGAACCCCGCCTGCTCGAGCAGAGAGGCGGCGCGGGCGGAGCGCCCGCCCGACTTGCATCCGATGACGAGGCGCGCCTCGCGCGGGAAGCTCTTCTCCATGACGGCGAGGAACTCGGCGTTCGGCATCATCCCGCCCGGGCCCATGTTCGCGATGGGGACGTTGAAGGCGCCCGCCGGATGCCCGGCCTCGAACTCCGGCACCGAGCGCACGTCGACGTAGACGTAGCCCTCCTTCTCCATCAGGGCGCGGGCCTCCTCCGGCGAGACGCGCTTCACGGACATGGCCGTACCTCCATCCGAGAGCCTAGCCGAGTCCGATCCGGCACGCTACGGCGCGGCGGCGGCCACCCGCCGCACGAGACGCGCGACGCCCTCCGCGAACTCTCCGGGCGGAGGGAGGAGGCTCAGGACGAGGAACGCCTCCTTCTCGAAATCGAAGAAGTAGCCGGGATGGACGAGCACGCCGTCTCGCTCGAGGAGCGCGAGCACCCACTCCTCCTCGCTGCGTGTGGCGGGGACGTGCAGGACCGCGGACCATCCGCCTTCTACGTCGAGGACGGTGGCCGGCGTGAGCGCGACCGCGCCCCGCAGGAGGCCGAGGTTGCCCTGGATGCGATCGCGGATGGGCGCCTGCAGCTCCGCCGCCCGGGCCAGCACGGCCGGGGCGGCATGCTGGACGGGCGTGGAGACGGACAGATACGTGTCCGCCACCACCTCCAGGCGGGCGCGCGCCTCTTCGCGGGCTCCGGAGGGTCCGGCCAGCGCGATCCAGGCCAGCTTGAGCTGGGGCAGTCCGCAAGACTTCGAGAGACCGCCGAGGCATAACGTCAACGCCGGCCCGTCCGCGAACAAGCTCACCGCCCGGCTCGGGTCCTCGCGTAGCGGGAAGTCCGCGAACACCTCGTCGGAAACGATCGCGATACCGTGCCCGGCCGCGAGCTCTCGGAGGGCGTTCGCTTCCGCGGCCTTGACGAACGATCCGGTCGGGTTGTTGGGGCTGACCACGACGATCGCGCGCGTGCGACCGGTGAACGCGCGGCGCAGCTCGGGCAGGTCCACGTGCCAGGTGCCGTCGTAGCGGAGCGGATACGGGCGCACGTTGACCGATTCGAGCCCGGCCAGGAACTCGAAGAGCGGATAGCTCGGGCGAGGGACGAGGACCTCGTCCCCGGGATCGCAGAGCAGCTTGAATGCGAACGCGTAGGCCTCGCTGGTGCTGGCGGTGAGAAGGATGCGATCGGGATCCATCGTCACCCCGCGCCGGCGGGCGTCGGCGGCGACCGCCTCCCGGGCCGCGCGGCGGCCGAAGGGCTCGGGCGCGTAGGCGAGCGCAGCCGGATCGGCCAGGGTGGCCAGGACGTCCACGGGCGCGCGCAGGCCGGCCCGCGTCGGGTTGGTCTCGGTGAGGTCGAGGAGCGGCGCGCCCGCGCGCCGCCTCTGGTGCGCGGCCGCGGTCAGCCGGTTGGCCTCCCGCGTCCAGCCGGTGCGCGCCGAGAACATCAGGGCGGGGTGCTGGAGCAGCAGCGGAAGCCGGTGGCGGGGCCGCTGAAGGTCGCGTCAACCTGGACGAACGAGAAGCTGCAGTTCATGCCCGCCGGGGTGTCGCGATACGACCCGCCCATGACGTCGTTGACGGTCGCGGAGACGATCGTCAGCTCGCCCAGGTTGCCGCTGAGGTCGAAGATGGACCCCGCGGCGTTCCAGTTGGCGTAGCAGGCAGGAAGAGAGCCGGTGGTGAGGAGCAGGTCGTCGTCGGGGGGACCGGCCAGCGGATCGAGGTCGTTCCCATTGCACGCGGTGGCAGTGTAGCTGGTACACGGTTGCATGCCCCAGCCACAGGTGAAGGTCGCGCCGCGGCAGGCGCTCTGCCATTCCGCGACGGTGCAGAGCCGGAGTCCCGCGGCGGCGCAGGCCGCCTTGGCCTGGGTGGCGGTCACGTCCGCCCACGGAAGCACGCCCGCCCGCGCGCAGGCGCGCGTCTCCAGCACGCCCGCCGAGGCCTCGGTCGCGTCAGGGCGCGACGCCTCGTAGGCCTCGACGTAGGTGGTGGAGATCCCCAGCCGGACGAGCGGCTCCACCACGTACGACGGATTCGTCCCCGGCGTGGCCTTCGGCTCGTCCACCAGGCCATCGCAATCGTTGTCGCGCCCGTCGCAGACCTCGGCCGAAGGAACGCACGTCGCGCAGACGTCGACCCCGTCGCGCGAGACGTCGACCACGCCGTTGCAGTCGTTGTCGTGACCGTCGCAGCGCGTCTCCGGCACGATGTTGCCGACGCCGTCCATCTCCACGTCGGGCCCGTACTGGCACACCCAGCGGCCGAGCTTCGAGTCGCAGACGCGCGGCACCTCCGCCCCCGCGGGCGTGCAGGAGCCGGCGGTGCTGCAGAAGGACGGCGGAGGCGGCGTGAGACCGTCGTCCACGAGGCCGTTGCAGTCGTCGTCCTCGCCGTTGCAGACCTCGGGGCCGTGGAAGACGCAGGGGCAGCCGTCGCGCTTCACGAGATCGCCCGCGATCGCGCTCAGGGCCGGGGACAACTGGGCCTCGTTCGCCGTGGAGGAGGCGGTGCCCGTCCCCCCCGCGGCGGCGATATCGTTGAGCGGCGTCAGGGTGGCTCCGGCGAAGCCGATCACGTAGGTGCGCACATCGTGCGATACCCCACCCACCCGCGTGTCGCGCAGCGCGGCCGCAGCCGCCACCGCGTTGCCACCGCAGGTCTCGTCGCCGTCGGTGATGAGCACCACTCCGTATCGGCGGCATTGATCGCGGGGCGGCACGTGGGCCTGGTCCGTGGCAATGGGGCTCAGGAACGTCCCGTCGCCGCTCTCGAGGTACTGCTTCACGGACGCGAGCGATCCGCCCAGGGGCGTGCCTCCGACCGCGGGAACCGTCAGCTCGACGCCGCCGGTGGAACACGAGCTGCTGCAGCCAGTGCCCACGCCGTCCACCCAGGACTGGGTGTCGGCCTGGTCCTCCATCACGGGCGCGAGGATGTCCGCGGAGCCGACCCCGCTGCAGGCGCCGTCGCTGGCCAAGCAGGGAGAGCCGGCGCAGGTCGTGTGGAAGCGGGCCAGGCCGACCATCACGTCGCCGTATCCGTTCGTGAAATTCCGGACGGCGCACTTGGCATGGCTGATGCGGGTCGTTCCCGTCCCGCAGCTGTTCGCCGATCCGACGGACGCGCTCATGGATCCGGAGTTGTCCGCGAGGACGAGCAGCCCCGGCTCCAGGAAGGTCCGCGCCGCCCGGCCGATGAGACTGCGCCGCCGTGACTCGAAGCGGGCCCAGCGCATCGTCCCCGAGGCGCCGGCCTTGATGCTCAAGGCCCCCAGTCGCACGAAGTCGACGCCGCGCGACTCGTTGGCAACGTGCGCGAGGGAGGCGGCCAGGACATTGTCGATCCTCAGGTCGAAGCCGCCGTCGGCGGCGGCGGCCGCGCTCCGCCGCCAGTCCAGCTCGATCAGGTGGGGCTCGTCCGTGATGGGGACGAAGGGCGTGTCGGCGGTGGTGTTGTCGTCACGACGGACCCGGCCGAGCAGGCTGTATTGGCCGGCGCTGCGCTTGAGCACGAGGGTCATGAGGCGCTTCGAGGGTGCCTCCGCGAAGCCGAGGAAGATGCGGACGCGGAAATGGCCGGAGGCCTCGCCGGGATCGAAGTTCCCGGGGTCGAAGTAGAAGCGCGCGCGGTAACGGGCCTCGCCGGCCGGCGTCCCGTCTTCGACGTACAGCGGCGTGAGGTCGTTCACGACGGCGGCGAGACCGAAGTCCGCCCCCCCCAGCGTGGCCGCGGTCGAGACGGCCAGGTCCCCGTTGTCCGCGGACACCACCGACCACCGGCTCGTGTCGCCGGTCGCGAAATCGTCTGCGAAGATGGCGTCGGGCGCCTGCGCGGCGGCCGGACCGGAGAGGACGGAGGCGCAGATCAGCCCGACTACCATGCGAGCGGTGCCCATGGCGCTCCTCGTGACGGATGAAGGGGCTCGATTATAGCGCCGCGGGTTTCCTTCGCGCCGCGGCCGGGGTACCGTTGGTCGTGCCCGCTCCCTCCCTCGACGCCTCTCCCGACCTCGCGCCCTCCGTCGTGGTGCGCGACCTGCACAAGACCTACGGCGACGTGGAGGCGGTGCGCGGCCTCTCCTTCGAGGTCGCGCCCGGCGAGTGCTTCGGCCTCCTCGGCCCCAACGGGGCGGGCAAGACCACGACCATCGAGATCCTGGAGGGCCTGCTCGCGCCCACCGCGGGCGAGGTGGTGGTCCTCGGCCGCCGGTGGGGCCGTGACGACCAGGCCATACGCGAGCGGCTGGGCGTCTGCCTGCAGCAGACCGTGCTGTCCGAGAAGCTCCACGTGGACGAGACGGTCCAGCTCTTCCGGAGCTTCTACCGGCACGGCCGCGCCCCCGACGCGGTGATCCGCCAGGTCGAGCTGACGGAGAAGGCCAAGGCGCGCGTGGGCACGCTCTCGGGCGGCCAGAAGCAGCGGCTGGCCGTGGCCTGCGCGCTGGTGGGCGATCCCGAGCTGCTCTTCCTGGACGAGCCCACCACCGGCCTGGACCCGCAGTCGCGCCGGCAGGTCTGGGACATCGTGAACGACTTCAAGACGAACGGGCGGACGGTCATGCTGACGACGCACTACATGGACGAGGCGGAGCGCCTCTGCGACCGCGTGGCCATCGTCGACCACGGGCGCATCATCGCCCTTGGGCCGCCGCGGGAGCTCATGACGTCGCTGGGAGGCGAGCACATGGTCGAGATCGCGGTGAGCGACGGCGACGCGGGGGCGGCGGCGGCGGCGATGGAGGGCCTGCCGGGAGTGCGGGCGGCCCACCTGACCGCCGGGCGCATCGTCCTCACCGTCACCGAGCCGCACCTGGCGGTGCCCGCCGCCCTCGAGCGGCTCCGGGCCGGGAGCTGGAAGCTCTCCGACCTGAGCACGCGCCACGCGAGCCTGGAGGACGTCTTCGTCTCGCTCACCGGCCGGCACCTGCGCGATGAGTGAGCTGGCCACGGACGGCCGGGAATCGACCCGCCTCGACGCCTTCCTGGCCCTCTGCCTCACGCGCTTCCGCGAGTTCTTCCGGGAGTCCGAGATCGTGTTCTGGGGCTTCGCGTTCCCGATCATCCTGTCCTTCGGCCTCAGCCTCGCGTTCCGGAACCGGCCCGCGGAGACGCTGGCGGTGGCGGTGGTGGCGGGGCCGCAGGCCGCGGCCGCCGCCGACGTGCTCGGGCACGCCCCGCTCCTGAAGGCGACGGTGATGGACGAGGAGGCGGCCACGCGCGCGCTCGCCCTGGGCCGGGTGGCGGTGGTGGTGCGTCCCCGCGCCGACGGCGCCGTCGAGTACCGGCTCGATCCCTCGCGCTCCGAGTCCGCGATCGCCCGCGCGCGGGCGGACGACGCCGTGCAGCGCGCGGCCGGCCGCCGCGATCCGGTGCCGGTGTCGGTCTCGGAGGTGCGCGAGCCGGGCGGGCGCTACATCGACTTCCTGATCCCCGGGATCGTGGGGATGAACCTCATGAGCGGCGGGATGTGGGGAGTGGGCTTCAACCTCGTCGACATGCGGATGAAGCGGCTCCTCAAGCGGCTGGTGGCCGCGCCCATGCGCCGGGCGGACTTCCTGGCCGCGCACCTGACCATGCGCCTCGTGTTCATGGTCATCGAGGTCTCGTTCGTGCTGGGCTTCGGCCACCTCGTCTTCGGGGTGCCGGTCCGCGGCGGGCTGCCCGCGATCTTCGCGGTGGGGGCCCTGGGCGCGCTCTGCTTCGGGGGGCTGGGCCTGCTCGTGGGGTCGCGGGCCCGCCGCATGGAGACGGTCACGGGGCTGATGAACGTCGTGATGATGCCGATGTTCGTGCTCTCCGGGATCTTCTTCTCCGCCGACCGCTTTCCCCAGGCCCTTCAGCCGGTCATCCGGGTGCTGCCGCTGACCGCGCTCAACGACGTCCTGCGGGCGGTGATCCTGGAGGGCGCGCGGCTCTCGGCCCTGCCCCTCCCCCTCGCGATCCTCGCCGCCTGGACCGCCGTGACGTTCGCGGTCGGCCTCAAGCTGTTCCGCTGGAGCTGATCCGACCGGCGCCGTCTGAGACCAGCGAGCTCTCCGCCGCCGGTGTTTGGCGGCGGAGAGCGACGGGGGGTTTCAGGGGGGGAGCCGGAGCCCATTCGTAGTCATGCGCAGCGTTCCCCCCCTGAGATAAAAGCTATAGAGTCCGCCGTCATGGACGCCCCGAATCGCGAGCAGGAGCGGATGGCCGGCCGGCACGGCACCCTGGCCGCCTGGCGCCGCTGGGGGCCCTACGCCGCCGAGCGCTCCTGGGGCACGGTCCGCGAGGACTACAGCGCGGACGGGAACGCCTGGAGCTACTTCCCGCACGACCACGCGCGGGCCCGCGCCTACCGTTGGGGCGAGGACGGCCTGGCCGCCATCTGCGACCGCTACCAGATCCTCTGCTTCGCCCTCGCGCTGTGGAACGAGCAGGACCGCATCCTGAAGGAGCGGCTGTTCGGGCTGGTGCCCGCCGAGGGCAACCACGGGGAGGACGTCAAGGAGTACTACTTCTACCTGGATTCGACCCCGACCCACTCCTACATGAAGTGGCTCTACAAGTACCCCCAGGCGGCCTATCCGTACGAGCGCCTGGTCTACGAGAACCAGCGGCGCGGGGGCCGCGGTCCCGAGTTCGAGCTGCTGGACACCGGGATCTTCGACGCCGACCGCTACTTCGACGTCTTCGTCGAGTACGCGAAGGCGACGCCGGAGGACGTCGCCGTCCGCGTGACCGTCCACAATCGCGGCCCGGAGCCGGCGCCCCTCCAGGTCCTGCCACACCTGTGGTTCCGGAACACCTGGGCCTGGGGGACGAAGACCCAGGCCGAGCCGGTCATCTCCATGGAGGACGCGGGCCGCGACGACGTCCTCGTGGCCGACGACTCCGAGGGCCAGCCCCTGCGCAACCTGCCGTTCCTGTACCGCCTGGGTCCGCGGCGCCTGGCCGTCCCCGCCGGCGGCGAGCCGCTCTTCACGGGCAACGAGAGCCACAACGAGGTGCTCTGGGGGCCCGGGGTCCCGAGCCGCAAGCCGTACGTGAAGGACGCGTTCCATCGTTACGTGGTCGACGGGGAGACGGGAGCGGTCGATCCCGCCCGCCGGGGCACCAAGGCCTGCGTGCGGTACCGCACGATCGTCCCCGCCGGAGGATCGGCCGTGTTCCGCTTCCGCCTGTCCGGCGACGCGCCGGCCGCGGATCCGCTCGGCGAGGTGGACGGCATCGTGGCCGAGCGCCAGGCGGAGGCGGACGCCTTCTACGCGGGGATCCATCCCGCGCGCGCCACCGCGGACGAGAAGCTGGTCCAGCGCCAGGCCCTGGCCGGGATGCTCTGGTCGAAGCAGATCTACCTCTTCGACGTGAACCTCTGGCTGGAGGGCGACAACCCGGCCTGGCCCCCGCCGCGGTCGCGCGTCGAGATCCGCAACACGCACTGGCGGCACCTCAACTCGATGCGGATCCTCTCCATGCCGGACAAGTGGGAGTACCCCTGGTTCGCGGCCTGGGACCTCGCCTTCCACTGCGCCCCCCTCGCGCTGGTCGACCAGGCCTTCGCCAAGGAGCAGCTCTGGCTGCTGCTGTTCGAGCAGTTCCAGCACCCGTCCGGCCAGCTCCCCGCCTACGAGTGGGAGTACTCCGACCTCAACCCTCCCGTGCACGCCTGGGCGGTCTGGCGCATCTACAACATGGACCGCATCCGCAACGGGAAGGCCGACCGCGAGTTCCTGGAGAAGTGCTTCCACAAGCTCCTGATCAACTTCGCCTGGTGGGTCAACAAGGTGGACCGGGCGGGCAACAACGTGTTCGAGGGCGGGTTCCTCGGCCTCGACAACATCACCGTCATCGACCGCAGCGAGAAGCTGCCCGCGGGGGCCGTCCTCGAGCAGTCCGACGCCACGGGCTGGATGGGCATGTTCTGCCTGAACCTGATGCGCATCGCCCTGGAGCTGGCGCGCGAGAACCACGCCTACGAGGCCCTGGCCACCAAGTTCTTCCAGCACTACATCTACGTGGGCGCGGCCATGAAGAGGATGGGCGGCCGCCGCTACCAGCTCTGGGACGAGGAGGACGGGTTCTTCTACGACGTGCTCAGCTACCCCGACGGCAGCTTCGAGAAGTTCCGCGTGCGCTCGCTGGTGGGCCTCGTCCCCCTCTACGCGATCGAGCGGCTGGAGGACGCCTGGATGGAGGGCTTCCACGAGTTCCGGTCGAACCTGTTCTGGTTCCTCGAGAACAAGAAGCACATCGTGGAGGACGTGTGCCATCCCGTCATGAACGACTCGGGAGGGGCCCACGTCTGCGCGGTGGTCAACGAGGCCCAGATCAAGGGCCTGCTGCGGCGCATCCTGGACCCCGACGAGTTCCTCTCCCCCTGGGGGCTGCGCAGCCTCTCGCGCTACCACGCCCTCCGGCCCTTCGTGTTCGGGGACCGCGCCGTCGGCTACGAGCCCGCGGAGTCCGATTCCAAGATCAAGGGCGGCAACTCGAACTGGCGGGGGCCGGTCTGGTTCCCCACGACCTTCCTGATGATCGAGTCGCTGCGCAAGCTCGGCACCGCCTTCGGTCCCACGCTGAAGGTGCCCGCGGACGGGCACGAGGGGCCGCTCCGGACGCTGTTCGAGGTGGCGGAGGACCTCGCCAATCGCCTGATCCGCATCTTCACGCGCGGTCCGGACGGCCGGCGGCCGGTCTACGGCACGCGCAAGAAGTTCCAGGAGGACCCGCACTGGCGGGACCTCATCCTCTTCCACGAGTACTTCGACGGCGATACCGGGGAAGGACTGGGGGCGTCGCACCAGACCGGGTGGACGGGCCTGGTCGCCTCCCTCATCGACGAATGGCGCCGGCCGCCGCAGCCCTCTTCGCGGCCGACGCATGCCCACAACACGCACGGGCACGCGCCGGCCCACACGCACTCGGACGGCAACGACGGCGAGCGCGGACCGAAGAGGTCCTAGACTAGTACCGGAACTCCAGGCAGAGCTCGTTCGACGTGATCTCGTCGAGCTCCGCCGAGGCGCACCACTGTCCACCCTTGGTGGCCCGCAGCGTCGGGTGGTAGATGTTCTCCATGTTCTCGACGTCGATCATGTTGTCGTCCCAGTGCCAGTTCACGTTCCCGGTGCCCTGGGTCTCCCGGTTCTTCTTGTCCTTGGCGATGATGTCGAGACGGAACTTGTAGTTCATCGGGATGATCGGGGCGCCGTCGGCGTTCTCCTGGTACTGGAACACGCCGCCGGAGGGGTTCTCCACCACGAACAGCCGCAGCGTGATGCGGACGGGCTTGGTGTCGCGCTCCACCGGCAGCTCGCAGGGATCGGTCGGGCAGGGCGGCGTCGGCTCCGGCGTGGGAGCCGGAGGCGTCGGCGTGGCCACCGCGACCGGCGTGGGGGTGGCCGCGGGGGCGGGCGCGCTGGGCGAGCCGCCGCCTCCGCAGGAAAGGACGGCGGCGCCCAGGCCCGCCACCAGGATGCCATGGAACATCTTCATCGGAACTCTCCACTCGCTACGGTCTGTTTTCATTGGAACTTCAGCGTGATCGTGTTGGATCGGACGCCGTCCTGGACCGCCCAGCAGTCGACTTCACCCGCGCTGAGCCCCTGGACCCGCCGCTGGTTCGTGTGATTGCCCGTCACCTTGACGAAGCTCGTGTCACTGAACAGGAACTGCACGTCTCCCTGGCCCACCGTCTCGCGGTTGTCGAGGTCCTTGGAGGTGACGTCGAGCCGCGCGGTGTAGCCCACGGGGATGTCCTCGTTGGGGTTGACGTTGCCGATGTAACCCCCCCCGGGGTCCTCGATCACGTAGATGCGCATGGTGAGCCTCGTTGCGGGGTTCGTGTTGGTGACCGGCACCTCGCACGGATCGGTCGGGCACGGGGGCGTCGGCGACGGGAAGGGAGTCGGTGTGGGAGCCGGGGCCGGCGTCGGCGTGGGGCTCGCGACCGGAGCCGGTGAGGGTGTGGGGGAGGCCGGCGTCGACATGCCGCACGCCGACAGGAGGGAAACCGCGCCGATCAGCGCCAACGAACGCTTGTTCATCGCACCTCATCATGTAGACCACATCGGAGACCAGGAAAACACGCAAGCATAACCGAGGGTCGCACCCATCGTCAACGGCGGCGGCGGCCCTTCTTCCTCAGTGCCGACGGCCGGCCGCGCCCGCTTCGGCCCGCACGCCGGCATCGGGGTCCTGCCGGGCCCGCGCGAGGGCGGCCGCGCCTGCCTCCGACGGAGGGAGACGCGCCAGGGACCGGACCGCGGACGCGCGCACGATCGCGTCGGGATCCCGCGCCCCGGCGATCAGCGCGTCCCGCGCCTGGTCGCCCGCGCCCTGGAGATGGCCGAGGCCGAGGGCGGCGGCGGCGCGCACGCGGCTGTCCGTGTCCCTGGCGAGCGCGCGGGCGAGGGCGGGAGCGGCCGCCGACGCGTCCACCGACGTGCGTGCGATGGCGCGGACGGCGGCCAGCCGGACGTTGTCGGCGGGGTCGTCCATTAGCGCCCGCAGCTCGGGCCCGGCCGCGCCCGCCACGGGTCCCATCTGCCCCAGGGCCAGGGCGGCGCGCCAGCGCACGTTGCCCCTCGGGTCGGCGAGCGCGGAACGAAGGGCGGGCACGGCCGCCCGCGCCTCGGCGCCGATGGCGCCCAGGGCGTCGATGGCGTGCCATCCGGCGTCGGGATCGGGCACGAGCGCGATCAGCGACGGCACCGCCGCCCGCGCCTCCGGGCCGATCTCGCCGAGGGCCCAGGCCGACTTCCATCGGACTTCGGCGCGTGAGTCCGCGAGCGCGGCCACGAGCTCGGGCACCGCCGCCCGCCCCGCCGGTCCCATGCGCGCGGTCACCGCGGCCGCGCCCGCCCGCCCGGCCCCGCTCGGATCCGCGAGCAGCGGGCGAAGCAGGGGAAGCGTGGCCGCGGGATCGGGGGCGATGCGGGCCAGCGCGTCTTCCGCGCGCCAGCGCACCGCCTCGGACGGGTCGGCCAGGCGCGGCACGAGGGCGGCGGCCTCGGCACGGGCGGCGGCTCCGATGGCTCCGAGCGCGTGCGCGGCTCCCGCGCGGACCGGCGCGTCGCGGTCCGCGAGCGCGGCCGCGATGCGAAGCCGCGCGCCGGCGGCGGCCGGACCGAACCCGCCCAGGGCCCAGGCGGCGGCCGCCCGCACGCGTGGGTCCATGTCGGTGAGGGCGGCGGCCAGCGCGGGGATGGCGGAGGCGCCGCCGGCGCCCGCGTTGCCGAGGGCGCGCGCGGCGGCGGCACGCACGGACCCGTCGTGGTCGCGCAGCCGCTCGATCAAGGCCGCGGTCGGAAGCGCGGTGCCGCCTCCGGTCTCGACGGGTGCGGCCGGGCCACCGGCACCTCCGCTGCCGCGGGCCGGCTCCAGCGCCGCGGACTCGGCCAGGACCTCGGCCACGCGCCGGGCGCCGGACGCGCTGAGGTGGTCGTAGTCGAGGAAGGCGCCCGTCCCCATCGCCCGCAGGTACGGCAGCAGGTCGAGGAAGGGGAGCTTCTCCGCCGCGCAGAACGCGCCGATGCGGGCCTGCGCCGCGGGCGCGCTCTCCCCCGGCCGCGGGACCTCCTCGAGCTGCATCCGGAACGGGAGGACGGCCACCGCGAGGCGTCCGCCGTCCGCCTCGACCTCGGCTCGAAGCTGTCGCAGCTCGCCGAAGAACCGGTCGTACGCTTCGCGCACGCTCGGGGAGTCGGGGGCGCTCAGCAGCTCCTCGACGTCGTGGATCTCGCGCCGCCGCGCGCCCACCAGGCGCCGTACCAGCGCGGAATGGGCGTACAGGTCCCGGAGGAGGCGCGGCGGGCGTGCGAGGTTGTTGTGGATCTCGGGGATGTCGTTGAGGCACACCGCGACCACGACGTCGTCCGGGCGGTACTTGCGGCCGATCCGCTCGTAGGCGATGCGCTCCTGCCGCGTCGACCAGCCGCTGAAGGCGACGTTGAAGACCTCGGCCGACAGCCCGCGCGCATCCAGGAGGTCCTGCAGGACCTGGGGGAAGGCCTCCTCCGGCCGGAGCCCGTAGCCGAGGGTCACGCTGTCCCCGAGCACCATCACGCGCCGGAGGCCCGGCCGCCGCTCGAGCGCGTGCTCGCGGTCGCGCATCCCGTCGTGGTTGTAGTCCTCCCAGGGGGGCCAGCCGGTGGCGGCGGACTTGACGGTGTAGAACTCGCCGTCGTCCCAGACCGTGATGTAGCTGGCCACCGGCCGGGCCGGACCCTCGTGGTCGAACAGGCGGCAGACGCCCTCGAGCGAGCCCAGCGTCACCACCACCGTCGCCGCGCTCAGCGCGAGGTTCGCGGCCAGGCCGCGCAGGGTCAGCGGCCTCCGTCGCCGTCGGGGTCCTGGCGGACGGTCAGGCGGACGCGGTTGCCGGCGGGGTTGTAGGAGACCTCGTCCACCAGGCTGCGCATGAGGAAGATGCCGCGTCCGCCCGTGGCCAGCTGGCGCTCGGGGTCGGTGGGATCGGAGACGACCCGCGAGTCGAAGCCGCGGCCCGAGTCCGAGACCTCGACCACGACGCAGCCGGGCGAGACGGCCACCGCCACCGCGACGCGGCGCTTCGCGTCGAGGCGGTGCCCGTGGACGGCGGCGTTGGAGAGCGCCTCCGCCAGCGCGACCGCGAGGTCGGTCAGCCGGTCGCCGTCGAGGCCGGCCGGCGCCACCGCCTCGAGGATGCGGTCGATGGTGGGCGCGACGGCGTCACGGCGGCTGGGCATGCGCAAGCGGACGAGGCGAGGGCGCGTGGGCGTGCGCCGAGGGCCGCGCCGCGCGGGCACGCGACGGCCGGATCGGGAGGCGGCAGGTCGGCGCATCCAGGAAATTGCAGTCGCAGGCGCGACGCGCGATTCTAGCCGAAGCGGGCCGCCCTCAGGACGTGCGGGAGGTCTCGGGCTCGTCTTCCTGGGTCAGCTCGGCCACGCTGGCCACGTAGCGGAGCAGGCGGACGGCGGTGTCGTTCTCCGTCGTGCACAGGCACTCGGCGAGGCGCGCGCGGCTGATCAGCTCCTTGCGGTACGCGCGCATGGCGAGGAACACGTACCGCTCGGGCAGCATCTCCCAGCGCGGCTGGTCGGGCAGCTCCTGCTGGACGGTCCCGCTCGCCTCCGGGCGCGCGCCCGCCCCCGCCTGGCGGATGGCCTCGTCGATGCGCTTGAGGGTGGCGGTGGAGACGAGCTTGAGCGCCTCCAGGCGCACGCGCAGCGCCTTGAGGGTGACCCCGAACGTGCGGGCCAGGAACAGGATCGCGATGTCGCTGACCTCGCCCGCCTCGTTGTGCACGGCCCCGAAGCGCTCGCGCAGGCCGCGGCCGGGCATGAGGAGCGCGGCCGCGAAGGCGCTGGAGAAGGTCTCGATGAGCGCCTTCTTCTTCGCCTCCTGCAGGTCGACCATCGCCTCCTCGCGGCTCGCGAGCAGGTGGCCCAGCGCGCGCGAGAGGGTGAAGCGCATGCGCGGTATGGGGCGCTCGGCGAGGAGCACGGACCCGCCGATGGCCGGATGATGGAACGCGCCCGCGCTCAGGCGTCCGCGCTGGGGGAGCACGTACACGCGGATCGCGAAGGTGTCCTCGAGCCGCACGCGCAGGTCGCGGATCGGCGCGTCGGGGCCGATGTCGAGGTGGGCGCGCACGGTGGCCGCGAGCTGCTCGGCTTCGGGGACGGAGAACAGGCGCGGCACCGGCAGCTCCGGCATCGCGCTGCGGGGCAGGCCGTTGGTCTCCTCGAGCTCCAGGTAGTTCCGGCACAGCGACTCGAAGTTCATCAGGAGGAGCTTCTCGGGCGAGGCCTCCGGAGCGCCCTTGGGGCGACCCGGACGGCGCGGCGGCCCGACCACCGAGGCGTCGAGCTTCTCCGCCATCAGGCGGAAATGGGGGCGGAAGTCCGCCTTCCCCCACACGCCGAGGCCGAGGAAGTAGTCGAGCGGCCGCGACAGCACCTCGGAGTACTTGTAGAGCTCCGCGACCGACACCGGCCGGCGCCCCTGCTCGATCGCGACCTGCGTCGTGCGCGCGAGCCCGAGCTTCTCGGCCACGACGGCCTGGGTCAGGCCCAGGAACTCCCGGGCCTTCGCGATGCGCTGGCCGACGGCCTCGTTGGATTCCATGGGTGCTCGACCTGACTTATGTCTCTAATTTATAGCGCGATAGCCTAGATTGTGTCAAGTCTTCCTCCCGACTTTCCAGGCGGTGTTACCAGTAATTTCAAGCGGGTAAGCGTGCGGCGGTCAGAGTCGGAAAGAGGTCAGTCAGAATGTCTGACATATGTTGACAGTTATGATGAATGTCGCATATATTTGTTTCGAACGAAGAAGACCAGGCATGAGGGCAGGGTATCTGCGGGCGGCGCGCCACGTGTCTTCGTCAGGCTGGATTTCCGCGCGGTGGTGAGACACACTGTCCGCCCGTCATGCCCGCTTCAGGCTTGAGCACCGCCGCCCTCGTGCTCCTGGGCGTCATCGCCTTCGGCTCTCTCGCCCAGGCGCTGTTCCTGCTCCTCCTGGGCCGCGAGCTGCTCGCCATGGGCCGGCGCCTGGACGCGTTCCAGGCTCGCCTGGTCCGCGACCTCCACCCCCTGATCGAGGACGTCACGCGCGCCACGCACAACCTCTCGGCCGCCTCCGAGCTGACCGAGCAGCAGGCGCGGCGCCTCGACGCCCTCGTCACGACGGCGGTGGCACGCCTGGTGGAGATGGAGCGCGTGGTGGAGGAGGTGCTGCTTCCGCCGGCCAGCCGCGTGGCCGGCTGGATCTCGGCCCTGCGCAGCCTGCGGATGATCGTGGACGTCTACCGCGGCCTGCGCGGCTGAGGAGCGACCAGCCGCGCGTGCTCGGCTCCCAGTAGCCCGTGCGCCTGCCACCTGTCAGCCCTGCCGACATCGTCGTCGTGGCCGCCGTGACCCGCCTCCGTTTACTGAAATAGTTTCAAACCCGACGCACGACGTAAGCCGACCCCGGTCGTCCCGGTGGACGCCGTGGCCGCGTCCACAACGACATAGGGGGTTCCGGCATTCCTCTGACCCCCCGCGGCACACGGATTGCTACCACCTGCTCAACCGAGCTGCGGCGATGCGGTGCGGCGGCGGCAGGCAGGCGACGGGCCGCGACCAGAGCCACGGAGGGCCACGATGACTCGCAAGCTGACTACGGAAGACCACCGTTACGGAGTCCTCAGCGCCATGTTGACCGAGCGCCAGGCCGAGATCCGGAACAAGCTGCGGTCCCTCCGCGAGGTGCTCCCCGCCGCCGTCACCCAGGTGAAGGACGCCGAGGAGCAGAGTGTCGAGGAGTTCGTGCTCGGCATGGACTTCGCGTTGATGGAGATGGAGTCCCAGACGCTCCGCAAGATCGACGACGCCCTGCTGCGGCTGGAAGAGGGCACCTACGGTGCCTGCACGGAGTGCGACGAGGCGATCTCGGAGGCGCGGCTCAAGGCCCTTCCGTTCGCGAGCCACTGCCGCGACTGCCAGGAGCAGGCGGAGGAGACGGAGGCGCGGCGCCACGCGCGGCCGTCGCGCTTCTTCGAGGACGGGCCGCCCGCCGGTCCCCGCGAGCGCCGCCCGAGCGCGGAGAAGGCACCGCATTCGTGGGACGCCCCCCGGCGCCCGGAGAGCTCCGCGGCCGGGCCCCGGCCCCCGGTGACGGCCGCCGGTCCCGAGGCGAGCGCGCGATCGTTGCGCGCGGCCAAGCCCGCCAAGACCGCGCGCGCCCGTTCCTGATCGGGCTCGTCCGGCCGTCCTCCGTCCCCGCGTCGCGCTCGGGTTCGCGGGTCCACGCCCGCGTGCGGCCGGGTGACCGTGATACAAAGGTGTCGTCGCGTCCGATGCCCGAGCCGAGCCACGATCGCGCGACCGGTCCTTCCGCCCGGCGCGGCTACGTCCCCCTGCCCGACCGCCCGGTCCGTGTCCTGGTGGCCGTGCCGGGGGACGGCGCGCGCCGGCGCGCGGAGGCCGCCCTTCGCCAGGGGCGCGAGGTCAAGGTCGTACGGGACGCCGCCTCGGCGCTGGCCTCTGTCCTCGAGGCATTACCCGACGTCGTGCTCGCGGACGCGGCCGTGGCCCCCTTCCTGATCCCCGCCCTTCGCGCCGACCCGCGCACGCGCGGAGTGGCCACGGTCGTCACCACGACGCGGGGCGCCGACGGCGTGGTCGAGGCCCTCGAGGCGGACGCCGACGAGTACCTCCTCGAGCCCGTGCCCGCGCGCGAGCTCTGCGCGCGCGTCGACGCCCAGGGGCGGCGGGCGCGCGCCCTCGCGGAAGCGCTGCGCGTGGAGACCTCCGCGCGTGCGGACGCCGAGGCGTCGAACCGGGCCAAGGACGAGTTCATCGCCATGATCTCGCACGAGCTGCGCACGCCGCTGGGCGCCATCCTGATCTGGGCGCAGCTGCTGAAGTCGGAAGAGCTGGACTCGGCGGCGGTCTCCCGGGCGACGGGGATGATCGAGCGCAGCACCAAGACCCTGGCCCAGCTCATCGACGACCTGCTCGACGTCTCGCGGATCATCGCCGGCAAGCTCACCTTCGAGACGCGGCCGCTCGACGTGCGCCCGGTGATCGAGGCCGCCCTCGACGCCGCCGCCCCCGCCGCCCAGGCCAAGGGGATCCAGCTCGAGCGGGCGCTGACCGGCCCCCTGCCTCCGGTCTCCGGCGACCCCGGCCGCCTCCAGCAGGTGGTGGCCAACCTGCTCGCCAACGCCGTGAAGTTCACTCCCGAGGGCGGGCGCATCGCGGTGCGGCTGGAGCGCGCGGCCTCGATCGTGCGCATCATGGTGACGGACACCGGCAGCGGGATCAGCCCCGAATTCCTGCCCTTCATCTTCGAGCGTTTCCGCCAGGCCGACACCACCTCCACCCGCAAGCAGAAGGGCCTCGGCCTCGGCCTGGCCATCGCGCGCCAGATCGTGGAGCTCCACGGGGGGGCCATCGAGGCCTCCAGCGAGGGCGAAGGGCGGGGCAGCACGTTCGTCGTGACCCTCCCCTTCCTGGTCTCTTCCGGCTCGTCCACCATCGCCGCCGAGGAAGGGCCCGCGCGCACGCCCACCCTGGAAGGGATCGCCGTACTGGTGGTCGACGACGAGGAGGACGCCCGCGAAGCCATGTCCGTCCTGCTCGCCCAGGCGGGCGCGCGCGTGATCTCGGTGGGCGGGGCCATTGAGGCCCTGGACGTGCTCGACCGCGAGCGGCCGGACGTGCTGCTGAGCGACATCGCGATGCCGGGCGAGGACGGCTACGCGCTCATCCGCCACGTGCGCGGCCGGCCGGCGGAGGGAGGCGGGCGCATCCCCGCCGCCGCCCTCACCGCGTACGCGACCCTCGAGGACCGCGCCAAGGCCATCCGCGCCGGATACGACGAGCACATCCCGAAGCCGGTCGACCCGACGCGCCTCATCGGGGCGGTCGCGATGCTCGTGGCCGCCGCGCGCCAGGACACCGCGCCGCGCTGAGCCCGCCGGCCGGAGGGAGCCGACGGGCCTAGGAGGTCGGCGACGTCACCGGTGACGGCGTCGACGCCGGCGACGTCACCGGAGACGGTCCCTCCGACGGCAGCACCACCGGTCGGGGCATGCCCACGGCGGGCGGCGGTCCGACCGGGATCGGCGTCGACACCGGCCGTGGAGTCGGCACCGGGTTGGGTGCGCGGAACGGAGTCGCCACCGGGACGGGTGCGGGAGTGACGGGGACGGACACCGCGGCCGGCGTGACCGCGGGCCGGGGCTTCTTCGGCGCCGTCGTCCGCGTCGCGGCCGCGCCGGCAGTCGTGGAGGCCGCCGCCGGCCGGACTTCGACCACGCTCGTGCCCCGCAGGACGAGGAGCACCTCGGCGCCGGGCTTGAGCCCGGCCAGGCTCGCGCTCGCCGGCGCGGCCACGGTGAAGGTCTCGTCGCGGCCACCGTCGGCCCTCACGTCCACGCCGCGGACGGTCAGGCGGCTGCCCGCCGCGTCGACGGCGACCACGCGCGCGTTGAGGATCGTCTGCTCGTCCGCCCGTGGAGGAACGGATGGGGTGTAGGTCTTCGGCGACTGGGCCGCGAGAGCCACCCCGCCGACGAACACGGCGAGCGCGAGTGTTCTCATGGATTCATGCTCCCGCGGCTCAAACCGGACTCCGACCCTGGATGATCCGGATCAGGACGACGACGACGGCCAGGATGAGCAGGAGGTGGATGAACCCGCCCATCGTCGAGCCGCTCACCATACCCAGGAGCCACAGGACCAGCAGGATCACGAAAATCGTCCAAAGCATCGCGACTCTCCTTTTTCAGCGCGGCACGGAGGACCGGAGCAAGCCACGTGCCACGCGGAAATGTCTGTGGTGCAGGCGCGATTCCGCGCGTGCGTCTGGAGGGTTGTAAACTGTACATTCGAGCATGCCAGCGACGGACGCGCGGCTCGTTCTCGCGCGAGTGCTCGCCACACGATGCACGCCGCCAGCGCTGGTTGAATCGCGTCGCGCGAACGTGTCCGTGGCCTGCTTCTTGCACCGCCCGCCCACGATCGACGAGAGCCACCGTGCCCGCCCGCCTCGGGGAGAGATCTCCGTGGAGGGGCCGATCGGAGAATGGATGCCGCACGCACTGCTCGTGGACGACGACGTGAGCTTCGTGACGGGGCTGGCCGAGGTGGTCGGCCGCGAGGGCTTCAGCACGAAGTCCGCGCACACCCTCAAGGAGGCGCGCGCCGAGATCGGCCGCACGATGCCGGACGTCCTTCTCGTCGACCTCCATCTCCCCGACGGCAGCGGGATCGACCTCTTCCGCGACCTCGAGGCCAGCCCGGCTTCCGAGATCGTCCTCATCACCGGGCAGGCCAGCGTGGATACCGCGGTGGAGGCGATGCGCAAGGGCGCCAGCGACTACCTCGTGAAGCCGGTGGACCTGGCGCGCGTGCGGGCGGTGCTCGCCAATGTCGTGCGCACGCGCGAGCTGAAGGAGCAGATCGGCTCCCTGCGCGGCGAGCTGCGCAAGCTCGGCCGCTTCGGCCCGCTCATCGGGGCCTCGCCGTCCATGCAGCGCATCTACGACCTCGTCTCGAAGGTGGCCCCCACCGACGCCACCGTCCTCCTGCTCGGCGAGACGGGCACGGGGAAGGAGCTGGTGGCGGAGACGATCCACGGCCTCAGCCGGCGCCACAAGGAGCCGTTCCTGCCCATCAACTGCGGCGCGGTCTCCCCCAACCTCATCGAGAGCGAGCTCTTCGGCCACGAGCGGGGGAGCTTCACCGGCGCCGACCGGATGCACAAGGGCTACTTCGAGCGCGCCAACCGGGGGACGCTCTTCCTGGACGAGATCACCGAGATGCCGCCCGAGCTGCAGGTGAAGCTGCTCCGGGTGCTGGAGACGGGCAAGGTGACGCGCATCGGCGGCAACGAGGCCTTTGGCGTCGACGTCCGGGTCGTCGCCGCCACCAACCGCCGGCCCGAGGAGGCCGTCGCGCGGGGCAAGCTGCGCGAGGACCTCCACTACCGGCTGAACGTGTTCCCGGTGAGCCTGCCGCCGCTGCGCGACCGCCGCGAGGACGTCGAGCTCCTGGCCGAGCACTTCCTGGCCCTCCTCAACAAGGAGCACGACACCGGCAAGGAGTTCACCCGGCCCGCCGTCAACCGCCTCAAGAGCCACAACTGGCCGGGCAACGTGCGCGAGCTGAAGAACCTCGTCCATCGCGCGTTCATCCTGGCCGACGAGCACATCGGGCTCGACGCGCTGCCCCTCGGCGTCCAGGAGAGCTCGGGCTCGAGCCTCAACGTGAAGGTGGGCACGTCGCTCGGAGAGGCGGAGCGGCGGCTGATCCTGGCCACCCTCGAGGACTGCGAGGGCGACAAGAAGAAGGCGGCCGAGGTCCTCGGCATCAGCCTCAAGACGCTCTACAACCGCCTCAACGAATACAAGACCGCCTAGAACGTCTGGCCGAACGTGAACCAGAGCTGGTAGGACTTGTCCTCCGGCCGGCGGTTGAGGGGGAACGCCACGTCGAGGCGGAGCAGCCCGAAACCGGACGTGTAGCGCAGGCCGGCACCGAGGGAGTGCCGCAGCGAGAAGTCGAAGTCCCGGGCCCGCTCGTAGACGTTGCCGGCGTCGTAGAACACGGCCGCCCCGAGCCCGGTCGGGTGCTGGTAGCGCAGCTCCTCGTTGAACACGAGGGTGGCTCCGCCGCCCAGGGCCTCCCCGGCGTCGGTCTGCGGGCCGAGGGCATCCGTGCCGAAACCGCGGACCGTGTTGGCCCCGCCCGCCCGGAAGAGGTCGTTCACGGGCAGCCGGTCGTCGCCGAAGGTGAAGATGGCCCCGACCATGACGCGCTGCGACCAGGTCATGGTGCGCCCGATCCCGATGTGGAGCGCGCCCTGGAGGAGCTCCCGGACGTAGTCGAAGTCGGAGCCGAGAGCGCGGGGGGCCACGGACAGGTTGAGGCTCAGGAACGAGCCGCGGGTCGCGTTGAGCACGCTGTCGCGCGTGTCGCGCACGACCGAGGTGTCGATGGCGCCGACGTCGAGCGAGATCGGCTCCGGGCCGAGGGTGGCCGCCCGCTCCAGGCTGCTCGGGTCGCAGGGGTCGGCGATGCCCCGGATGGTGTGCGAGACCGGGGGCAGCCCTTCCCCGGGGCAGGTCAGCCGCCGGAAGCGGTAGCCGTAGAGGATGTCGTAGGGATGGAACCGGTGAACGGCCTGCTGGAGCTGCACTCCCTGCTCGACGCGGTGGTCCGACTCCACCGGGGGCGGCGTTCCCTCGGGCACCCCGAAGGTCGTCCGGATCGTCTGCCGCAGGTCGTAGACGGAGAGCGTCAGGTCGCCCAGGTGCCAGATGGTGGGGACGTGCAGCGACGCCCGCTCCTCCTGGATGTAGCGGCCGGCCTGGACGCGGAGGCCCAGCATGGCCGCGCGGCCGAACAGGTTCTGCACCTGGCCGTCCACGGAGGCGCTGAGCGCGTCCTGGGGGTTGTAGCGCACGTCGTAGGCGACGTTGTAGGGAGCGCCCTCCTCCAGCTCCACCGTGATCGACGCCACCGGATCCTGCGAGGCCGTGACCACCGCCCGGCGGAACACGCCGAGGTCGCGCAGCCGGCGCTCGGCGCTGGCCAGCTTGCGGGGGTCGAGAGGCCGGCCCCGCCGCAGCCCCCTCAATTGCGCGCGCACCAGCCGCTCGCGCGTCCGCTTGAGGCCGTGGATCTCGATGGCGCCGATCGTCTGCACCGCCCCCTCGCGTACGTCGAACACGACGTCGAGGTCCGGCCCGTCCGGCTCGACGCGCGGGTTCACGCGCACCGCCGGGTGGCCCAGCGTGAGGTAGCGGTCGCGCAGGCGCAGCACGGCCTGGTCCACGGCATCGGGGTCGTACTGCGTGCCGGTAGGGAGGGCGGCGATGCGCAGCAGCTCGTCCGGGGCGAGGGTGGCCCCGTCGAAACGGACGGCCGCCACCTTCGCTTCGGGTCCCTCCGCGACGGGCATCACGATGTGCACGACCCCCGGCTCATCGACGATGCGGGTCGGCCCGATCTTTGCGGTCAGGCGCTGCACCTTGCGGTAGGCGAGGCGCACCCCCTCCTCCGCGTCGCGCGGCCGCGTGAGCAGCGTCGGGGTGCCGCCGGCGGCGTCCAGGAGCGCGGCCTGGGACACGAGCGTCGCGCCCGGGAAGCTCACGTCGGCGCGCAGCACCTGTCCGGGCCGGGCCTCGAGCACCATCGTGTGGTAGCCGCCCTCCATCGATTCCGTGACCACCACGTCCGCGCGCAGGTAGCCGCGGCGGTGCAGCTCGTCGAGGATGGCCGCGCGCGCCCTCTCGGTCCCCTCCTCCTCGAAGAGGGCGCCCTTCATGAGCCGGTCGATGTCGGGCGGGTTGTCCATCCCCGCCACCCTCCACCGGTGGCGCACCCCGGCCACGCCGGTGAACACGGCGACGTCGTCGTCGAGCCGCGCGTCCACCACCGACTCCAGGTAGCCCTGGTCCACCAGACGCTGGCGGAGCCGGTCGGCGTCGTCGAGGAGGTCCCAGTACGTGACCTTCTTGCCCGGACGGGCCTTCGCCGCGCGGAGGAGGTCGGGGAACTCGGTCAGCTCGCCCTCCAGGCGCACGTCCGAAAGCTCCGTCGGCGTGACCGTCGCCGACGTCGCCACCTGCCGCGGCGGGCCGCCGAAGCTCAGGCGCTGGCCGGCGCCGAACTGGTACGTGCCGTCGAAGCGCCGCTGCAGCTTGAACGTGATCTGCTGGCCGATGCGGATCCCGTACTGGCCCTCGTAGTACTGCTCCTCGGGGTTGCTCAGGCCCACGGAATAGATGAGGCGGAAGGCGGGGGTGAGCTGCTTGGCGAACGTGAACCGGGCCGACGGGTTGCCCTCGCGGGCGAGCAGCTCCGGCTGGATGTCCACCTGGTCGAGGCCGAGGTCGAGGAGCTGCCGGGACACCACGCGCGTGAAGCGGCCGAGCAGCAGCGCGCCCGCCTGCTCGCCCACCACCCAGGCGCTGCTGGCCAGGGCGACGTCGGACCGGCCGGTGGCGACCAGGCTCGCGATCTCCTGCTGGGACAGCGTGGGCGTGGAGCTGAGGTCGAGCGAGACCTCGGGCATGGTGCCGGTCACGACCACGGTCACCTCGACGTCCTGGTTGGGGTCCTTGATCACGGTAGTGGCGCGAACGTTGACGTCGGGGTCCGTCGTCCCGTTGTAGGTGAGGTAGCCGTCCTCCACCGCGAACTCGCGGGTCTGGATGAAGATCTTGCCGCCGGGCAGGATGTCGAAGCGGCCGAAGGGGGCGGGGTCGGCCATGTCGCCGCGCACCGACAGCCCGCCCTCGGCCTCGATCTGCGCGAGGTTGTTCCGGACGATGAACGGGTTCGTGGTGACCACGGCCAGGTTCAACGCCACCGACTGGAGCAGCGTCGAGCGCGGCGCGATGCCGGGCGGCACCGTCGGCGCCAGCAGCGCGTCCTCCAGGAAGATGTCCGTGTCGTAGAGGCTGCGCTCGACCGCCACCGAGCCCGCGAGCAGGAAGTCGCCGGGCTTGCCGGTCAGGCTCAGGTCGGCGTTCACGCGCGCCTTGAGATCGGCCAGGATCTGGCGGACGCGGCCGCCCGTACCGCCCACGGGGTAGCGCAGGCCCACCTCCGTGGCCTTGACGGCGACGTCGACGTCGTCGACGACCAGACCGGCCAGCCGCGCCGTCCCCTCCATCGTCACCGGTCCGCCGCCCAGGGTGGCCGTGCCCTCGGTGAGGCGGATGGCGTGCTCGTCGACGGTTACGAGCAGGTTGATGGCGGTGAGCGGCTGGCGGATGTCGCGCGCGCGCAGGGTGGCGTCGCGGACGCGGATGGTGCCCTGGGCGCGCGGGTTGCGGAAGGCTCCGCCCGCGGTCACGTCGACGTCGGCCAGGCCGGTGAGGGAGGCCTCTTCCAGCAGCGGCGAGAGCGTCCGCAGCTCGAGCGCGCCGCGGCCGGTGGCCTGGAAGGTGCCGGTGCGCAGGTCGGCCCCGCCTTCGACGCGGAACTGGCTGCCCGCGGTGGCGATGACGAGCCCGCCGGTCGTGACCTGCCCGGCCTCCAGGCGGGCGGTCAAGGGTGCGATCTGGAGGTCGATGTCCTGGACCCGGACGTTCGTGGGCGTGAGCGTCAGCTCTCCGTGCGCGTCGCGCCAGGTGCCGGCGGTGCCCGCGAGTCGCGCGTTGCCGGTCAGGGTGGCCTGGACGGCCGAGGGCCCCGGCCGCAGCAGCTCGAGCAGCGACGCCGCCTGCACGTTCGACCAGGCCAAGTCGATCTCGGCCTCCACGCCGGGGGTGAGGCCGAGACCCTCGGCGCGCGCGGCGGGCAGGAGGGCGGCCACCGGGATCGTTCCCGTCAGCTCGACGGAGCCCCCGGCGACGCTGCCGCGGACGTTCTCGACGACGGCGACGTCGCCGTGCAGGGCCAGGCGGCCGTCCTCGAGGGTGGCGATCGTCTGGCCCGACCGCTGGGCGTTGATGCCGCTGAGCGCGACCTCCCCGGACGCGCGCGGACGCTCCCGGGTGCCGGTCAGGGTGACGTCGCCGTGCGCCTTGCCGGTGAGGCTGAGATCGGCCGCATGGGGCGTGCGCGCGAGGTCGGCGTCGAAGACCACGTGGGCGTCGATGGGGGCGGTCGCATCCAGGCCGACGCGGCCGGAGACGGAGGCGGTGACACCGTTGCCCTCGACCTGGACGGTCGTGAGCTCCAGGGTCCGGTTGGCAAGGTGGGCGACCACCGGCTTGCTCGCGCGCACGCTGACCTGGCCGGTCGCGAGGTCGAGCGTGTCGAGCCGCGCGTCGACGACCGCGGCCCGGGGATCGGCCAGCGGGACCGTGAGGTCGATCCTTCCCGACGTCACGCCCGTGGCCGGCGTCGCCAGCGGGACGAGCGCGGCGACGCGCTCGATCGGCGTCTGGTCGAGCGTGAACGCCCCCTGGAGCGAGTGGCGATCGACCGTCCCTTCGCCGGTCACGCGCAGCTCGGGCGCGGCCACCGTGAACTGCCCGCGGCCCATCGCGCCCTCGAGCCGCGCGGCCAGCGGCCCGACGGGCTGGCTGTTCCACTGGAGGTCGGGGACGTCGACGGTCGCGACGCCGGTGAGGCGGTCGATGGGGCCGGACGCGGTGAGATGGACGTCGGCGGCGCCCGCGGCCTCCGGCCGGAGGAGGCCGAGCTGTACGGATGAGCCCTGGACCTCGAGACGCCGGATGAGCGGGCCCTGCACCTCGCCGGACGCGGTGAGGGTCCCGCCCAGACCGCGCGCCTCCGCAGTGCCGGTCAGCACGCCGCTCGCGTAGCGCACGTGCCCGCCGAGCGGGACGGCCTCGCGTCCCGTGGCGGTGTCCACCTGGAGCGACCCCGCCACGGTCGCATCGATCGCGGGGGGGAAGACCCCCTGCGCGCGGCCGCGGGCCACGAGGTCCGCCCCCCGCAGGCGCGGCGGCTCGCCCGCCGACGTCCTCGTGTCGAGCTTCAGCTCGAACGCGAGGTCGACGGTCCGGGCCGGGATGCGCACGCCGCCGGAGGCGTCGAGGCGCGCCTGCACGGCCAGGCCACCCGCGGCCGCCCCCGCCGTCTCGACATGGGCCTTCACCTGGAGCTGCGAGCGCCAGTCGCCGGACGCGCTCAGCGTCCCCCCGAGCCGGCCCGCGCTCGGCCAGCTCGGGGCGAGCCCCTGCTCGCGCAGCCGGGCCACGTCGATGCCGGTGAACGAAAGGTCGGTGTCGGCGCGGCCGCCGCGAAGTCGCACCTGGCCTTCGGTGCGCCCGCCGAGGAGCGCCGCCTCCAGCGTCACGTCCGAGCGGCCGCTCGCGAGAAGGCCCTTGTGGACCAGGTGCGCGTCGAGGCGGTCGACGGGCAGGCTCGAGATCTTGATCGTGCCGCCCTCGACCTTGGCCTCGAGGCTGAGAGCCTCGCCCGTCCCGGTCAGGCGGCCGGCCGCGGTGACGCGGCCGCTCACGTCGGCGTCGAGGCCCAGCGATCGCAGGTCACGCAGGTCGATGCGGGCCTCCAGCCGCAGGTCGGGGTCGATGGCGCCGACGCGCCCGAGGGTCCCCGAGACCTGGGCGTGCGAGTGGAGGACGTCCGCCTGCAGCGTGTCGATCGCGATGTCGAGCCGCGAGGAGATCCGCAGGCGGCCGCGGACCGGCCCCAGGGCCACGGTGGTGTCACGCTTCCAGGTGCCGCCCGTGGCCGCGACGTCCAGCGCGCCCTCGCCGACGGCGCCGTCCAGCGAGACGCCGCCGAGGGTCAGCTCGTCGTGGGGCCCGAGGTGAGAGACGACGGTCCCGTTCGTGACGACCAGGCGGTGGATGACGAGGCTCTGCTTGAGCAGGTCTGACGGCGTGGTCTCCGCGCCGCTCGGCGCGATCTCGAAGCGCGGCGAGTCGAGCTCGATCGACACGAACGAGAGGGCCTCCCCGAACAGGAACCTGGGGGCGAGGGAGATCCGCGCCCTGGGAACGACTAGCCGATAGGTCTGTCCCTGGATGACGAGGTCCTCGACGTCGGTGCGGAGCCGCCCGGGGACCGTGTGCATGCGGCCGATCGAGCTGCCGGCGCCGAGGCCGCCCTGGAGCCGCTTCTCGACGTACCGCCGCAGGACGTCCTGGGGAAGGAACCCGAGCAGGACGAGGACGAGGACGAGGGTGAGAAGGAGAGCGACGACGACGAGAATGCGGCCGCGGCGAGCCATCAGGCTTTCCAGGAAGTGGGGATCAGCGAGGCCGGCAGGAGTCTGGGATGCAAATCAATGATGTTGACTTTCATTGACATTTATACTGCTGTGGCCTAGATTATGTCAAGGAAGTGCGGGCGAGACGCGACGTTCCCCGGGGGTAGCCGCAATGGACGCGACCGCGATGTTGAAGAAGGACCACGACGAAGTGCGACGGCTCTTCCAGGCCTTCGCCGCGGCCCGGGACGATGCCGAGGTGCGGAAGAGCCTCTATCGCACCATCCGCCACGAGCTGCAGGCCCACTCGTGGATCGAAGAGCAGGTGTTCTATCCGGCGGTGATGAGGGTCCGCGCGGAGCCCGCGCGCGAGGCCGTGCGCGACGCGCTCGAGGAGCATCACCTCGTGGACGGCCTGCTGGGCGAGCTGGACCAGCTCGACCCCGACGACGACGGCTACGGCGACAAGATGCGCGTCCTGCAGGAGAGCGTCGAGCGGCACATCGAGGACGAGGAGACCGTGCTGTTCGCGCAGGCGAGGATCTACCTGACCGACGAGCGGCTCGAGCGTCTCGGACGCGACATGGCTCTCCTGCGCGAGCCCCCGGCCGGCGAGCCCGTCGAGGCCGGATCGCCCGCCACCCGATCCGGCGTCCGCCCGTAGGCCTCCGGCGCGGGCCTTCTCCGGAGCAGGGCGAGCGCGAACAACGAGCCGGGATCGGTCCACCAGGCGTCGAGGGCGAGGCCGGTCCCGGGCAGCATCGCCTCCAGCGTCTGTTGCGTGTACTTGCAGCTGATCTCGGTGCGGATCTCGCCGCCCGCCGGAAGCGACAGCTCGACCTCGGCGCCCGGGACGCGCACCCGGCAGGCCTTGCGCGCGCGCAGCCGCATCTCGATCCACGACCGCTCGGCGTCGTAGAAGGCCACGTGCTCGAACGCGGCGGGATCGAAGTCCGCTCCCAGCCGTGCGTTCATGACGCGCAGGATGTTCCGGTTGAACTCGGCGGTCACGCCCTGCGCGTCGTCGTAGGCGGCTTCCAGGCGCGCACGGTCCTTGACGAGGTCGAGGCCGAGCAGCAGCCCGTCGCCGGGAGAGAGGATGGCCGCCGCCGATCGGAAGAACCCGGGCACGTCTCGCGGATGGACGTTGCCGATGGTGCTGCCGAGGAAGGCCAGCAGGCGGCAGTTGGGTCCCCGTCCCACCTCGCCGAGGTCGGCCAGGAAATCGCCCACCACACCCACCATCGTCACGCCCGGCCTCTCCGCGCGGAGCCGCCGCATGCCCTCGGCCAGGGCCTCTTCGCTGATGTCGAGCAGGGTGCAGGCGGCGAGCGTGCCCGCGTCCGCCATCGCGTCCAGGACGATCCGCACCTTCCCGCCCAGGCCGGATCCGAGCTCGACCAGCTCGACCGGCCGCACGCGGGCGACGGCCTCGCGCGCCACGGCCGGCAGCAGCGCCTCCTCGGTGCGGGTGAGGTAGTACTCCGGCAGCCGGGTGATCTCGTCGAACAGGCGGCCACCCCGCTCGTCGTAGAAGTATTTCGACGGGAGCGAAGGCAGGGGACGCGAGGAGAGGCCCGCGCGCACTTCCGCCGCCATCCGCGCCTGCTCCTCCGCCTCCGACCGGACGCGGCGGATGGAGCCGGCCACGTTCGCCATGCCCGGGACTGATGTCAGTAACTTCGACATCACTGATATTTATTCCTGATATGGGCTAGAATATGTCGAACGTTGGAGGATCGGCAGTCCAGCGCTCGTCCCGCAACCAGTATAGGCCGGGAGTTCCGAGAGCAGGAGGTAGGTCCATGAAAGTCAAGGATGTCATGACGAGCGCCGTCGAGAGCATCCGGCCGGAAACGACCCTCCAGGAAGCGGCGGAGAAGATGAGGGCGTTGAACGTCGGCTCCATGCCCGTCTGCGAAGGGGACCGGCTCACCGGGATCGTGACGGACCGCGACATCGTCGTGCGCGCGACGGCGGAGGGACGCGACCCCCGCAGCACGCGGGCGGAAGACGTGATGACGCGCGAGGTCCTGAGTGTGTCGGAGGACGACGACGTGAAGGAGGCCGCTCGCCTGATGAAGCATCACCAGGTCCGCCGGCTGGTCGTGGTCGGCGCGGACCGCCGGCTGGCCGGCATCGTGTCCCTCG
>JBGPBV010000050.1:0-40841 GCA_041481445.1 Vicinamibacteria bacterium | reverse complement strand
GGCTACGTGGCCCTGGTGGCGGGCCCGCCCGTGATCGGCCTTCTCGCCGACCTCGTCACGCTGCGCGTGGCGCTGGGGGTGCCGGTCGTCCTCAGCGTGGTGGCGGCGCTGCTCGCGGGGTCGGTGCGCGACGCCGATGCCGAGCTTGGGATGGCGCCCGCCGAACACGGGCACTGAGGGCGTCGTCGAAGAGGCGAGGCGGGGGGCCAAGCGGCCCCCCGGGATGAAGAAAGGTTACTTCGACTTCGTCGTGGACTTCGACTTCCCTTCCGCGCTGATCGAAAGGGCCTCGGTGTTGCGGGCCTTCACCACGACGCGGTCGCCGGTCTTGAAGGTGCTCATCTGGGTGGCGGCCTTGCCGGCGACGGTGAACGTCTCCTCCTCGCCGGATGCGGTCTTCAGCACGAGCTTGTTCCCTTCCGTGGACACCACCTCGCCCGCGACGCGGGTGGACGACGGCTTCGCGGCAGTGGACGGATTCGCGTAGGCCAGGACGGCCGGCGCGTGCACGCCGGCGAGGCCGGCGGCGGCCAGGGTCACGACCAGCGGTAAGGCAATGGGTCTCATCCTCGTTCCTCCCTTGGGCGGCTCGGGGCCACCCGAGGGCCAGGCAGCAACGGACGTGCCACGGCGCCGGCGGCGCAAACCGCGTCCGCCGGCGCTCCAAGCCGCCACAATGGGGCGGACGGGGCGCACAGTGCGGTCAATTGATCGGTGGGATCGCCCCGATCCGCTTCGACACGAACTCGTCGAAGTACGGCGTGCCCGAGGCTCCCGCCTTGACGTTCTGCGTGCCCAGGCGAACGATCCCGAGCAGGCTCACGTTGTTCTGGATGGCGGGCAGGGTCGCCGTCGCCGCCCCGTCGTCGATCGTGAGCTGGCAGAAGCCGTCGTTCGAGGCGGGGCCGGTGGCCCGCCGCCACTCCACCGCGATCTCGTGCAGCCCGCTCGATATCGGGATGAACCCGTTGTTGCCGTTGTTCGCCTGCGCCTGCGAGTTGTCGTCGAGGCGGCAGCGCTGGAGGACGGAGTAGCTGCCGCCCTGGCGCTTGAGGACGATGGCGGAGAGGCGCCGGGTGCCGGCGTCGTCGAACATGACGAAGAGCCGCGTGCGGAAGTGGCTCAGGGACTCGCCGGGGTCGTAGCTGTTCGTGTCGAAGTAGAACCGCGCGCGGTAGCGGGTCTCGTTGGTGGGGGAGAGGTCCTCGACGTACATGCCGGCGGTGTCGTTCACCACCGCCTGCAGGCCCTGCAAGCTGCCGGCGAGGGCGGCGGCGGGAGTGACGGAGAGGTCGCCCCCGTCGTCGACGGTGAGCGACCAGGCCGCCGTGCTTCCCGACTCGAAGCCGTCCTGGAAGATGAGGTCCGTCACCTCGACCGCGCCGATGTCGCAGGCCGTGCCCTGCGGGCGGCTCACGCCGCGCTGGTCGGTGGGCGCGCCCGCGCAGGTGGCTCCGCCGGCGTCCACGGCCGCGCTGTCGGTGCGCGGCATGTGGGTCAGGGTGGGGCCGCCGTTGTTGAGGAGGGCACCGAGCCTGGCGTCGCCGACGTTCGTGAGGTCGCCGGTGCCGGCGAAGCCGCAGGTGTTGCCCTCGTCGAGGTTGCGGTTGTGGGAGACGGGCGGGGCCCCGCCCGCGCAGTCGTTGCCGGCGACGAGGGTGGCCTTCAGGGTGAGGCCGGTGAAGCCGCCGTTGTTGAAGAGGCCGCTGCCCGAGCCGCTGTCGATGGTGTTCGAGGCGACGGTCACCCGGATCAGGCTGGCCGTCCCCGGGAGCTGGACGTAGAGGCCGCCCCCTCCTGAGGCGTCGGCGCCGGTCAGGTGGCTCAGGTGGTTGCCGCTGATCGTGCTGTTCTCGATGGTGGTGGCGCTCTCCGTGTAGATCCCGCCGCCCGCCATCCAGGTGGTGTTGCCGGACACCGTGCTTCCGGTGATGGTCACCGACCCCCCGGTGTAGCTCGCGATCCCGCCCCCCGTGGTCTGCCCGCTGGTCTGGTTGCCCGAGACGGTGCTGTCGGTGAGGGTGAGGGTCCCGCCCCAGTTGCTGATCCCGGCCCCCGCGAACGTGGAGTCGTTCTGGACCACGCCCGTGCGCGTGAGCGACACCGTCCCCTTGTTGTAGATCCCTCCGCCGTTGCCTCCGGAGGCGTGGTTGCCCTGCACGGTGGAGTCGGTGAGGACGAGCGTGGCCCCGGGGTCGTTGTAGAGGCCACCGCCGTCCTGGCCGGTGCCGGCGCTCACGGTGACTCCCGCAAGGTGCAGCTCGCCCTGGTTGAGGATGCCCGCGCCGTTGACGGGAGCGCCGCCCCCTCCGTTGATCGTCAGGTCGCTCAAGGTGACGATCACGCCCGCCTGCACGTGGACGAGGCGGTCGGCCAGGCCCGGATCCCGGGTGATGACTGTGGTCGCTCCGGTGCCCTGGATCGTGAGGTTCTTGGTTATGTCGAGGTCACCGGTGTCGTTCGCGTCGTCCCCGCTGCTTCCGGTGAGCGCGATCGTGCAGGCGGGGACGAGGATGAGGTCGCCGGGATTGGCGTCGTTGATCAGGCGGCGGAGCTGGCCCGGCCCGCCGCCGCCGGGGGTCGTGTCCCCGCAGTCGCTCACGATGAGGGTACCCGCGACGGCCGCCGGAGCCGCACCCACGAGGAGAACGGCCGAGAGCGCGAAGAGACGCATCCGGACGCTCACGGGAGCGGCGGGATCGCGCCGATCCGCGTCGACACGAACTCGTCGAAGTAGGGCGTGCCCGTGGCGCCCGCCTTCACGTTCATGGTGCCCAGCCGGACCATCCCCAGCGTGCTGACGTTGTTCTGCACGTCGGTCAGCGTGCTCAGGGTCGCGCCGTCCACGCCCAGCTCGCAGAAGCCGTCGGCGGAAGAGGGGCCGCTCGCCTGCCGCCACTCGACCAGGACCCAGTGGGGCGCGTTCGAGATCGGGAAGAACCCGCTGTCGTACTGCGAGTCGTCGTCGCGCCGGCAGCGCTGCATGATCGAGTAGTTCCCGAGCTGGCGCTTGAGCACGACCGCGGACAGGCGGCGCGTCCCCGCGTCGTCGAACATGATGAAGACGCGCGTGCGGAAGTGCCCCTGCAGCTCGCCGGGATCGTAGTCGTCGGGGTCGATGTAGAACCGCGCGCGGTACCGGTTCTCGGCCGAGGGCGAGCGGTCCTCGACGTAGAGGCCGGTGGTGTCGCTCACCGCCGCCTGAAGGCCGAAGGCGGTGCTGGCCAGGGCGGCACCGGGGGTCACGGAGAGGTTGCCGCCGCCGCTCGAGCTCAACGACCAGGCCGACATGTTCCCGGAGTTGAAGCCGTCCTGGAAGATGACGTCCGTCCACTCGACGGCGCCGATGTCGCATTCGGCGCCCTGCGGTCGGGCGACCCCACGCTGGTCGGTCGGGGTCACGCAGACGGTCCCCCCGACGTCGATCGCCGGGCTGTCGAAGAGCGGGACGTGGGTCGCGGTCGGCCCCGTGCCCTGGGCGAGCGGCCCCAGCTTGGCGTTCCCCACGCCCGTGAGGTCGCCCGATCCGGCCAGGCCGCAGCTCGTCCCCTCGTCCAGGTTGTGGCCGAAGGACGTGATGGTGGCGCTCCCGGAGCATCCGCCGGAGACGATCGTCCCCTCGAGCCGCAGGTCGGCCCCGGATCCCTTGTAGATGGCGCTGGGGCCGCCGACCATGGTGTTGTCCTTGAGGGTGACACGTCTCAGCGTCAGCACCGGAGACGCGCTGCCGGCGAAGGAGTTGTAGACGCCTCCGCCGGAGACGCCCGTGAACCCGGTCGAGTTCCCGCTGATCGTGGTGTTCTCGACGATCATGGTGGCGCTGTTGATGATCCCGCCGCCTCCGTACTGCACGCTGTTCCCGCTGATCGTGCTGGCGGTGACGGTGGCGAAGCCCGGCGTCGGCGTGCCGGAGGTGTCCGAGTAGTTCGAGATGCCTCCGCCCACGCCGTTCCCGCCCGCGTTCCCCGCGACGGTGCTGAAGCTGACGAAGAGGATGCCCTTGTTGAGGATGCCTCCTCCGCCTCCCGTCGCCGTGTTCTGGACGATCGAGCTGTGGTCGATGCTGGCCGTCCCGCTGTTGTAGAGCGCCCCTCCGCTACCCAGCGCGGCATGGTTGCCGCTCAGCGTGGAATCGTTGACGAAGAGGGTACCGGTCGCCTCGTTGTAGATCCCGCCTCCGTCAATGGCGGTGTTCTGCTGCACCGTCACGGACGTGAGGTGCAGCTCCCCCGCGTTGTCGATCCCGACACCGTTCGTGAACGCGTTGCCCCCGCTGATCACGAGATTGGTCAGGGTGGCGGTCACACCGGGCAGGACATGGAGGAGCCGATCGCTCAGGGTCCCGCTGCCGGTGATGACCGTGCCGTCGCCCGTGCCCTGGAGCGTCAGGTTCTTCGTGACGTCGAGGTCGCCCCGATCGTTCGCGTCCTCTCCGCCGCCACCGGTGAGGGCGATGGTGCAGGCCGGGATCATGATCACGTCCCCGGCACCCGCGTCGTTCATGAGCCGCCGGAGCTGGCCGGGCCCGCCGCCCCCGGGAGTGGAGTCCCCGCAGTCGGTCACGGTCAGGGTGTCGGCCACCGCCGCCGGAGCCGCTCCGGCCAGGAGCACGGCCGGAAGCACGAGCGGACGCAGTCGACGACCCATGGACTTGGAGGCCTGATGGCGGGACATCTGTCTCCTTCCGGGGAGGGGGTCCGTGCGACATTCACTTTACGCTCCCGATGATGCGACGACAAACATCCCTCCGCGCACGTGGGAGGAGTACCGTGGACCCTGACATGTTGGGGGGCATCATGACCGTCTTCGATCGCCGCGCGTTCCTTTTCGCCGCCTCTCCCGTTCTTCTCCTTCCCTCGGCCTCTCCGGCCCCGCCGCGCCGGACCCCGGCCCCGAAGCCCAAGGAAGAAGAGGGGGAGGACGAGGTCACTCCAACGGAGGACCTGATGCGCGAGCACGGCGTGCTCAAGCGCGTGATGCTGGTCTACGACGAGGTGCGCCGCCGTGTCGCCAGCGGCGCCGAGTTCCCGCCCGACGTCGTCGCGGGCGGGGCGACGATCATCCGCTCGTTCATCGAGGAGTACCACGAGGCCCTGGAGGAGAAGCACCTCTTTCCCCGGTTCCGCGCGCACCACACGCTCGTGGACCTCGTCGACGTCCTGGAAGCGCAGCACCGGGCCGGCCGCGGCGTGACGGAAAGGGTCCTGGACCTGGCCCGGGGAGGACTCAAGACGGCCGACGACAAGAAGCAGCTCTCGGCCGCCCTCGAGCAGTTCACGCGGATGTACGAGCCGCACGAGGCCCGCGAGGACACGGTCCTGTTCCCGGCCTTCCGGAGGCTCGTCTCCGCGCATGAGTACGCCGCGCTGGGGGAGGCGTTCGAGGACGAGGAGCACCGCAAGTTCGGGAAGGCAGGTTTCGAGGGCATGGTCGAGAAGGTCGCCTCTCTCGAGAGGACGCTGGGCATCCACGACCTCGCCCAGTTCACGCCTCCGGCGGTATGATCCGTCCAATCTCCTGGAGGTCTTGGATGGCCCGTTCGCGCGTGAGCCGTGCGTCGTTCGTTCTTCTCATCCTCGCGATGCTTTCGTCTCCGCTCCTCGCCCAGCAGACGGGCGCGATCAAGGGCAAGGTGATGGCGACCGACGGCGCCGTGCTGCCGGGAGTGACGGTCGAGGCGCGCTCGGACGTGCTGCCCGGCCCCCGCGTCACCGTCACCGGCGGGAACGGGGAGTATCGGCTGCCCGCCCTGCCCCCCGGCAGCTACACGGTCAAGTTCACCCTCGCCGGCATGCAGACGGTGACGCGGAAGGCCACCGTCCAGCTCTCGGAGGACACGGTGGCCGACGCCACCCTCGGCGTCTCCGGCGTCGAGGAGGTGGTCACGGTGACGGCCGAAGTCTCGTTGATCGACAAGACCTCCGCCACCATCGTCACCGGCCTCTCCGAGGAGACGATCCACGGGCTGCCGGTCGGACAGGACTACCGCGACCTGCAGAAGCTCATCCCCGGCGTGCAGTTCACGCAGGACCAGACGCGGGGCCCGAGCGCGGGGGGCAGCGGCCAGGACAACGTGTACCAGTTCGACGGCGTGAACGTCACCTTGCCGCTGTTTGGAACGCTCTCCGCCGAGCCCGCCTCCCACGACATCGCCCAGGTCACGGTCGTGCGCGGCGCGGCCAAGGCCGTCGACTTCGACCGCTCGGGCGGCTTCCTGATGGACTCGGTGAGCCGATCGGGGACGAGCGCCTACCACGGGCAGGTCAACTTCCAGCTCCAGAGCGCGGGCATGGCCTCCGACCTCGCCTCGGGCGTGCTCTCGCGCTACGAGCAGGACCGGAGCTGGCTCGACGCGAACCTGGGCGGCCCCATCGTGAAGGACCGCGCCTACTTCTACGGCTCGTACTACCGGCCGAAGAAGTCGCGCGCGAACCGGGCCAACCTCTACGGGGATCTCCCCGACTACGAGAGCACGCGCAACGAGGGCTTCGGCAAGCTCACCCTCACCCCGACCCATTCCCTCCTGTTCAACCTCAGCTACCGGGACAGCAAGCGCGTGGACAAGAGCGACCTGTTCCTGGCCAACGCCGCCGGCACCACCGGCAGCGGTAGCGAGGCCCGCCTGAAGATCGGCACCGCCGAGGGCTCCTGGGTCATCAACTCGAAGAGCTACGCCAGCTTCAAGTACACGCACTTCACGAACCGGACGCAGGGACGGCCCGACAACGTGGCGAACGTGGCCATCTCGACCGCGCCCGGGACCAGGCTCGACATCAACTCCCTGGACACCCAGGGCCTCCTCGTCGTGCCGGTGCCGATCAGTGGGCAGACCGCCTACAACGCGTTCGTGCAGCCCCTCATCAACCGCTACGGCTACGTGCTCAGCGGCACGCCGACGGGCGGCGGCACCGTGGGCTTCGCCACCCAGTTCGACAACGACGACTTCTTCCGCGACGCCGGGCAGATCGGCTACAACCTCAACCTCGGCTCCCGCGTCACCCACGAGATCCACGTCGGCTACCAGCGCTACCGCGATTCCGAGGACCTGACGCGCAGCTCGAACGGCTGGGGCACCGTCACCGTCCCCGGGGGGCGCGTGAGCTTCCAGGGCCGGCCGATCTTCTACGAGACGACCTTCCAGCAGCAGACGACGGGCGCCGTCCCCACCATCCACTCCGAGTACCAGTCGCAGAGCATCGAGCTCAACGACATCGTCAAGGTGAGCGACTGGTCGTTCAACCTCGGCCTGCTCGCCAGCAACGACACGCTCTTCGGCCAGGGCCTGAGGGAGGACTCCTCCACGCTGTCCGGCTACACCCTGGCTCCCGGCAACAAGTACAAGATGTACGAGATCCCCTTCAAGAAGATGATCCAGCCGCGGGTGGGCGCGACCTGGGCCTACAGCGTCAAGGGCACCGCCTACGCGAGCTTCGCCCGCTACAGCCCCGCCGCCAGCTCGCTGCCCCGCGCCGCCTCCTGGGACCGCAACATCGCGACCTCGATCAACGCCTACTTCGACCAGAGCGGCCTGCTCTTCGCGACCGATCCGGTGGCCGCCTCCTCGGGCAAGCTGTTCCAGCCCGACCTCACGCCGCGGCGGGTGGACGAGTACCTGCTCGGCACCTCGCGTGAGTTCAGCCCCCACTGGTCGGGCCGCCTCTACGGCCGCTACCGCAGCGGCAGCCACTTCTGGGAGGACACCAACAACGACGCGCGCCTGCTGTTCAACCCGCCCGCGGACATCCCCCGCGAGCTCTACATCCCGAACCTGGCCGCCCAGCGGGCCCAGATCGGCAGCGGATCGACCTACGTGATCGCCGAGCTCGACGGCGCGTACTCGAAGTACTACGAGGCCACGGTGGAGACGGAGTGGCGCGACAGCAAGACGATGGTCCACGGCTCGTACACCTGGAGCCGCTACTACGGCAACTTCGACCAGGACAACTCCACCACCGACAACGACCTCAACATCTTCATCGGGTCGTCCAACATCGCCGACGGGGCCGGCCGCCAGCTCTGGGACTTCAAGGACGGCACCCTCCGCGGCGACCGCCCGCACCTGTTCAAGGTCTACGGCACCCGGTCGTTCTCCTGGAAGGGCAGCGCGGGCGCCTACTTCGTGGCCCAGTCCGGGCAGCCCTGGGAGGCCTGGAACTACGAGCCCTACCGTGCCCTCACCACCTCCACCACCGAGACCAACCGTTACGCGGAGAAGGCGGGATCGCGGCGGTCGCCTTCGCACTGGCAGCTCGACCTCAACTACACGCAGAACATCAAGCTGACGAAGGGGATCAACCTCCAGCTCGCGGGCGACGTGTTCAACGTCTTCAACAAGCAGACGGGGTACAGCTTCGAGCCCCGGGTGCACAACTCCGCGTTCGGGACGCCGCGCCTCTACTTCGATCCGCGGCGCGCCCAGGTGGCGGCCCGGCTGCAGTTCTGAGGCCCTAGCGGAAGAGCCGCTCGCGCGCGATGAGGGGCCGCGTGGTGGCATCGGCATGGCGACGCGCGGCCTCGATGCGCTCGGCCCGTTCGGGCTCCTGGAGGAGCACGCTCGCCTGCGCGCGCTTGAAGAGCGCCATCGGGTAGGCGGGATGTGACGGCGGGACGCGGTCGAGGGCGGCCCTGGCCTCCTCGAGCCGCCGCGCGTCCAGGTACAGCACTCCCAGCTCGAGGTCGTGCGTGAAGCCGCGCCCCTGCTCCTGCCGCGCCTTCTCGAAGGCGTCGATGGCGGCGGCGGTCTGCTCCGCGCCCATCTCGAGCTGGGCCAGCCGGACGAGCTCGGCGCCGGACGGGCGGCGCAGGGCGTAGACCCGCTGGAGCAGCGAGGCCGCGTCCGCCGCCCGTCCCTGCCGCTCGCGGATCGCGGCCAGCGCTTCCAGCGCGGGCAGGCGCTCCGGCGACTCCGCGAGGACCTGATCGAGGAGGGGGGCGGCGCGCTCCCACTCGCGGGTCCGCGCGTAGTGGAGCGCGCGGTAGAGCCGTACGTCCGGCGAGCCCGGAGAGAGCTCGGCCGCCCTCTCGAACAGGCGGTCGGCCTGCGTCTCGTGCCCGAGCGCCGAGTGCGCCGTGGCCAGGCGCAGGACGGCGTCGAGGTTGTGCGGGTCCGTGGCCAGGATCGTCTCCAGGAGCGGAACGACCTGGCCGTACTCCTCGCGCACGAACAGGCCCGACGCCCGCTCGAGGAGGTCGAAGAGCCGGACCATGGAAACCGGACGCGGGGCGTCCGCGCGCACGACGGGAGCCGCTCCCGCACCGACGTAGCCCAGGCTGGCCAGCTTCCGGCGCTCCTCGTCCCCGAGGGTGTCGGGGGCCCTCGCCGCCTGGACGGACGGGATCGGATACTCGCGGAGGGCATCGCGGAGCGGACGCGACAGGATGGCAGTCGCGCCCAGGTCGCGTGTTTCCGCGGGGTCGGCCCCGACGTCGTACACCTCGGCCGTCGCTCCCGCCCGGATGACCTTGCTCCCGCCTTCGACGGCCATCACCTGCGGCTGCCATCCGTACTCGAGGAACGGCTTCATCGCCTCGCCGAACACGACCTCCGGCCGGACCCTTCGAAGGCTGTCCGCCTCTCCGACACCGGCCCAGTCGAGGATCGTGTGGAAGACGCGGCGCGTGCTGACCGGCGTGTCGGTCACGCCCGGCGCCACTCCCGGCCCCACGAGCAGCAGGGGCACGTGCATCGTGGCCTGGTAGAGGAGGTTGCCGTGCTGGGGCTCGCCGTGGTCGCCGAGCCCTTCGCCGTGGTCGGCGACGATCACGATCGCGCCCTTCCCGGCCGCGTGGCCCTCGAAGGCTTGGACCAGCCGGCCCAGTTGCTCGTCCATCGCCGCGACCTCGCCGAGGTACGGCTTCCGGCGGTAGCGGCTCGCGAAGGGCTCGGGCGGCGTGTAGGGCGCGTGAGGGTCGTAGTAGTGGACCCAGAGGAAGAGGGGCGCCGCCCTTGCCTGGGCGAGCTCCGCGAGCACGCGGTCGGTCGTCTCGCGCGACGTCCGCTCGGCGCGTCCCTCGGGCCGCTCGTCGTCGTAGAGGTCGAACCCGCGGGCGAGGCCGAAGCGGCGGGCGAGCGCGAACGAGGACACGAAGGCCTCCGTCCGGTACCCGGCCTGGCGGAGCCGCTCGGCCAGGACGCGGAAGCCGGGCGCGAGGGTGCGGCCGTTCTCGTGGAGGCCGTGGCCGGCGGGATAGAGGCCCGTCATCATCGAGCCGTGCGAGGGCAGCGTCTCCGGCACCGCCGCATAGGCCTGCCGGAATCGCCGGCCGCGGCGCGCGAGGGCGTCGAAGGCGGGCGTCTCGACGCCCTCGGCCTCGGGCCCGATGGCGTCGGCCCGGGTCGTGTCCAGCGTCACGAGCAGGATCGGCGGGCGCGCGGGCGGCGGCGCGGCCGCCGTGGAGGCCGGCCCCTCGGCCTTCCGGCATCCGGCGAGCAGCGCCCCCGCGAGGACGAGGGCAGGAGCCGGTGGGGCGGCGATCCGGAGGAGCCTCGCCATCGTCGCCGTCAGTGCTTGATCGCTTCGGTCTCGCCCAGCTGGGCCACGCGCTCCTTCGTGAGGCGCACCGTCGCGGCCGCCGTGGAGGCGGCCAGGCCGAGGAGTCCCGCCCAGGCCAGGATCATCGTGCGTACTCTACCCCTGCGGCCCGCTCCCGGTGGGGTACAATACGCCACCCCTCCGCCCGTACAGGAATTCAACCGTCGAGGAGCTCCACATGCGCCTGCGTCGCTCTCTCGGATCGCCTTCGTGTCCCCGGTGGCGGCGGATCCTTCCGCTGGCCGGGATCGTCGCGGTGTGCGCGTCGGCGCCGGAGGCGCGGGCGACGCAGATCCAGGTGGAGGGGCCGCAGGACAGCCTGGCCGGCGCCCCCACCATCAACCACTGCACGCTGCGCAAGGCCATCATCAACGCCAACGACGACGCCGCCACCTACCCGCAGTGCCCGGCGGGCAGCGGGGCGGACGAGATCGTCTTCCTCTCGAACTTCACCATCAACCTCACCCTGTCCGGCGCGGGCGAGGACGCCGCCCTCACCGGCGACCTCGACATCACGGACTCCCTCACCATCACCGGCCCCCCGGGCGGAGTGGTGATCGACGGCGCCGGCCTCGACCGCATCTTCGACATCAACCCCGGCAACGCGCATCCCGGTATCTCGGTGACGATGACCAACCTCACCCTGCGCAACGGGTCGGGTCTGGGCGGAGCCGGCTGCATCAGGGTGGACAACGCGACCCTGAACCTGAGCGGCGTGACGATCTCGGGCTGCCATGCCGCCAGCGGCGACGGCGGCGCGATCGCCACCTCCGGCGGGGGCACCCTGAGCGTGGTCAACAGCACCATCAGCGGGAACACCGCCTCGGACCATGCTGGCGCCGTGGTGGTGGAGACGGGCTCCGCCAGCTTCACGAGCACGACCATCACCGGCAACGCGAGCGGATTCTCCAACCTCACGGGCGGGATCCGTGCCCTGGGGCCGGTGACCCTGCGCAACACGATCGTGGCCGGCAACGGCGGGGTCGATCTGCCCAACCTGGACGGGACCTTCACCAGCCTGGGCTACAACGTGATCGGGAACCTCGGCACTTCCGCCGGCAACCCGACCATCCCGCCCACGACCGGCGACCAGCTCGGGGTCAGCGCCGCCGCCCTCAACCTCGGGCCGCTCCAGAACAACGGCGGCGACACGCCCACGCACGCCCTCGTGAGCCCGAGCGTCGCCGTCGACAAGGGGCACAGCAGCGGCACGACCACCGACCAGCGCGGCCTGACGCGGCCGTGCAACCTGGCTGCCGTCCCCAACGCGATCGGAGGCGACGGGGCGGACGTGGGCGCCTTCGAGCTGCAGGGCACCTGCGTGTCCGGCAACTCCGACCCGGAAGCCGTCGACGACAGCGTCACCCTGGCCGAGGACACCTCCGCTTCCGTGGACGTCCTGGCCAACGACAGCGACCCGGACAGCGATCCACTGACCGTCACCGCCGTGACCCAGGGTGCGCACGGCGCGGTGGTGATCAACGGCGGGGGCGCCAGCGTGTCCTACACGCCGCAGGCCGACTTCTTCGGCAGCGACTCCTTCACCTACACGATCTCCGACGGCCAGGGCGGAACCGACACGGCGAGCGTGAGCGTGACCGTGACCAACGTCGAGGACGCGCCGCACGCGGTGAACGACTCCGCGACCATCGCCGAGGACAGCGGAGCGAACGTCATCAACGTCCTCGCCAACGACACCGACGCCGACGGCGACACGCTGTCCGTCTCCGCGGTGACCCAGGGCGCGCACGGGTCGGTGGCGAACGACGGCACCGCCGTGCGCTACACCCCGGCCGCCAACTTCTTCGGGTCCGACTCCTTCACCTACACCGCCTCCGACGGGCACGGAGGGACGAGCGTGGGCACGGTCAGCGTGACCGTGACCAACGTCAACGACGCCCCCGTGGCCGCCCCCAACAGCTACTCCGTCAACCAGGACAGCGTGCTGAGCGTGGCCGCGCCCGGCGTGCTCGGCAACGACACCGACGTGGACGGCGACGTGCTGGCGGCCCTCCTGTCCAGCGGCGTGAGCCACGGCCTCCTCGTCCTGGGCCCCACCGGATCGATCACCTACACCCCCGTCCCGCACTTCGCGGGGGCGGACGGCTTCACCTACAGGGCGAACGACGGCACCGTGGACTCGAACGTGGCCGCGGTCACCATCGCCGTGGCGGACACCGAGGCGCCGGTCATCCACGCCAGCGTGGTCAAGGGGCTGCTCTGGCCGCCGGACCACGACCTCGAGAAGGTCGGCCTGTCCGTCTCCACGACCGACAACGCGAGCGCGGTGACCACCGGCATCGCCGTGTTCAGCGACGAGGACGACGTGGACTGCGGGCCGGGCGGCCACCACGGGCACCAGTGGGACGATCGGAGCTCCGGGGTCAGGCCGGGCGGGCACGGCGATCACGACGGTGACGACGACCACGACGGGCACCACGGTCACCACGACTGCGACGACGTCTTCTCACCGGACGCCAAGAACGTGGCCGCGGGCACCTTGCGGCTGCGCGCGGAGCGCAACGAGCATCGGGACGGGCGCGTCTACCTGATCATCGTGACCGCGCACGACGCCTCCGCCAACGCGAGCCACGCCTGCCTCACGGTGGTCGTGCCCAGGAGCTTCAGCCCGTCCTCGCTGGCGGCGGTGAACGCGCAGGCCCAGGCCGCGCGCGCCTACTGCACGGCGACGGGCCATGCCCCCGCCGGCTATTTCGTGGTCGGCGACGGCCCGGTGATCGGACCGAAGCACTAGGCGGCATCCGCCGGCCGGGAACGTCAGTGCTCGCAGACGTCTTCCTTGGCCCGCTGGCTCAAGTGGAACCCCGACGGGCACACGGGCTTGGCCACCCGCTCGCAGGAATCCTCGCCCGCCCTGACCTTGAGCTCGAGCGCGGGCGGGCACGAGGGCTTGTCGCCCGCTCCCGTCGTGGGTGCACCCTCCGCCAGGCAGCGGTCGCTCTGCCCGGAGGCGTCCGTGACCAGCCGCTTCGGGGCAACGCAGCTCGGGGGCTCCCGGGCCGCGCACACGTCCTTGACCCCGTCGGCGTCGATCTGCTTGTTCGAGGCCTCCGCGGGACAGACCGCCCCCACCATGCCGACGCGCTTGCCGGCGTCGGCGGGGCTCGTCCCGGGCCCGGCCACGGCCAGGAGCACGGCCGCTCCCACCCACGCTCGTATCCGGCCTTTCGCACGCCTGTCCATCGTTCCCCCCTTGGCTGTCGGCGGATTGTAGGTCCGATCCGCGTCCGGGAGCGGGGTGCGGCAATTCCTGCGAGGCCGGGGCTCTCGCTCCGCAGCCCTTGCCGGCGCGGCGGGCGATTTCACCGGTCCGAGCGCTTCTGACCACGGTATCCGAATTGCTCAGCAGACCCCAGTACGGCTTCGAGGGCCGGCCTGTCCGAGGGAGAACATGAACGACAGGAAAAGCGTGAGGCGAGCCGTGGTACGGCGGCGGCGGGCGAACGCATCGTCAACGTCCAGCCGGCCGAGCGCCGCGAACACGAATCGAACGAGCAAGGCCCTCGTCCGAGCCCTGGAGCGCGCCGGCTCGCGGAGCGACAAGGGGCCGGCGGTTGCGCACAAGGCGGCGGCGGTGCACGACCAGACCGTGTGCGACGGCTGCGGCGTGGTGTTCGCGCGCAAGACGTGGCGCCGGTCCTCGCGCCGGCTGCGGACGGCGGTGGCCAAGGGCGCATTCGCGGGGACCTGTCCCGCCTGCAGGCAGGCCGTCAACGGCCAGGCCTTCGGGCGCGTGGTCCTGGAGGGAACCTACGTCCAGGGCCATGCCGCCGAGCTGCTGCGCCGGATCCGCAACGTCGCGACCCGCGCCGCCTTCACGCAGCCGGAGCGCCGGCTCGTTCGCATGACCGCACGCGGCGCCACCCTCGAGGTCCTGACCACGTCGCAGAAGCTGGCTCACCGGATCGCACGCGAGCTGGAGAAGGCGTTCCGCGGCGCCGTCGCGTACCACTGGTCGGACGCGGACGGACGGCTGCTGGCGATCTGGCACCGAGACCAGTAAGAGGGCCAGTTCGGGCGCGCGGCCTCGACGGCCCGAACCGATTGCGCCCCTGGCGTACGACGGGTGCGATCCTTGCGCGAGCGGCGGACGAAACACCTCCGACAGCACGGCGGCGCCGCGGCACTTCGATTGCACGCGGAATCGTAGCGGGAGGCCAGAGATGCCGAGCGCCACGATCAGTCCCACCCCCGGCCGGGTCGAAGACGCCACGTCGAGCCCGCCAAGCCCGGCGATTCGCCCGAAGGGGACGCCGTCGAAGGAAGAGCGCACCTTCCTGCCGATTCGGCGCATCCTCTGCCCGGTCGACTTCTCGGATTTCTCGCGCGCCGCCGTCGAGCGCGCCGTCGCCCTCGCCACGCCGTTCAAGGCGGAGATCACGGCCCTGTTCGTGGTGCCGGTCGTCTTCCGGAGCGAAGGCGACGCGACGGCCGGCGCGGCTCCGGTAACGACCGATTCCTGCGTCCAGTCCGCGATTGCCGAGGACCTCGAGGAGTTCCTCCGGCCCGCGCGCGATGCCGGCCTCGACGTCCGCCTGTGCATCAGGAGCGGAGAGAGCGTGGGCCACATCCTCGACCTGGCGAAGGAGTGGGAGAGCGACCTCATCGTGATGGGGACGCACGGGCGGTCGGCCGTGGAGCGCTGGGTGCTCGGGTCCGTGACGGATCGCGTCTTGCGCACGGCGCCCTGTCCCGTCCTTGCCGTCCCGCGGACCGTCCCGCGGTCGATGCCGCCCGGCCCCGTCTCGGGCCGGATCCTCTGCGCGATCCAGCTCGCGGAACCGTCGGCGCGCACCCTGACCTACGCGCTGACTCTTGGGCGGTCGACCGGCTCGATCGTGTCCCTGCTCCACGTCTGGGATGGCGTGGGTGGTCCCCGGATGCGGGCGATCTGGGAAGCGGAGGTGTACCAGAGGCTCCACGCGGCGGCGCTGGCCGGCGGCCCTCCGGGGTGCCCGGTCACGGAAGTCGTACTGGCGGGCCGGCCCCACCGCGAGATCCTGCGCCTGGCGGAGGCGCAGCACACCGGCGTCATCGTCCTGGGGGGCAACGGTCAAGGCCTGGGCTCGACGTCGAGCCACGTCTTGCGCGAGGCGAAGGCGCCCGTCCTCATCGTCCGATCCGCGCCCGGCGAGGAGGACTCGTGAGGATCCGGAGCATCCTCTGCCCCACGGACTTCTCGGAGTGCTCGTGCCGCGCGATCGACCACGCGGTCGCGCTCGCCCGGTGGAGCCAGGCGGAGCTCACGCTCCTCCACGTCTACCCGTTCCTCCTGCCCCTGGCCGGAGACACGCCCTATTTTCCGTCGGGCCTTCCCCTGGACGCGGCCACGCGAACGCGCCTTCTCGGCGAGCTCGAGGCGGCCGCCCAGCCCGCCCGCTCCGGCGGCCTGACGCCGAAGCTCCTCCTGGTGGAAGGAGATCCCTGCGAGGAGATCCTCCGGCAGGCGCGTGCGACGGGGGCCGACCTCATCGTGACGGGAACGCACGGCCGCCGGGGATTCGACCGGTTGGTCCTGGGCTCGGTGGCCAATCGGGTGGTGCACCACGCGCAGTGCGCCGTGCTCACCGTTCCCCGGCCCCCGGAAGGGACCGTGGCGCCGGCCGCGCTGCCGCAAGAGATCTTGTGCCCCGTCGAGCTGTGGGAGTCCGACCCGATCGTCGCCGCCGCCTTTGCCATCGCGCGCGCCGCGAACGCTCGTGTGACCCTGCTGCACGTGCTGGAGAACCTTTCGCACTACGAAGCGGCCGCGCGCCAGGCCCACATCGACTGGGCGACGTTCCATGAGGGTCTCAAGGAGGATGCGGCTCACCAGTTGAGGAACACGGCCGCACGCCACTCCGCGGAGGGCGGTCGGGTGGCGGAGATGGTCGTCGGCGGGAAGCCGTACCGCGAGATCCTGAACGTCGCCGCGACCCTGGCCGCGAACCTCATCGTGATGGGGATCCACGGGCGCAGCGCGCTGGAGCGCCTGTTCGTCGGCTCGACGACGTCGCACGTCCTCCGCCAGGCGCCCTGTCCGGTGCTGACCGTCCGCGCGGCCGAGAGGATCACCTGATCCGCCCGCGGGCCCTCCGAGGACGAACGACCGGCCTGGCCTCCCGCCCGCTGATCTCGGCCACGTCGACCCGGATCACGACGTCCCGGAACCCCGTCGGATCCTTGTCCGTGAACGCGTCGGGCAGGAGCGTCCGGAACCGTTGGGCCGCCTTCTCCCAGTCGGCGTGGTTGCGCTCCCACTCCGGGTCGCCGTGAACGGCGGCGTGGAAGTTTCCGTGGACCACGACGCTGCGCCATCGGAACAGGCCCTCGACCTCGTCGACCTCGAAGGCGGCCGGCCAGGAATCGGAGAAATTCCGGCCCGCCCTGGCCAGGCGCGTGTGCCGCGCGGTCCGGCCGTAGACCATGCCGCCCGCGAAGACGTAATGGAGAGGGACGATGTCGACCCGGTTCCCTTGGACGAAGGCGATGCGGCCGACGGAATTCCGGGCAAGGACGGCTCGGCATTCGCGTCGTGTCAGGGCCCGGAACTGCGGCCGGTCCGAAGCGGACAATTCCTTCATCGCATCCCTCCCGCGGTCGGTCGCCGCCGCGCCTCCGCCATCGGCATGATGGACCTCGGTCCAATCCCTGTGCCAGCCACCGACATCGGCCACGACCGTCTTTCGGCCAGGGAACGGACGGTACCCGGCTTTCCGGACGGGGCGGCACGAGAGTTGCCCCCCGCCGCCCCAGGGGCCATGGTGCCATCGAGGTTCCTTCGCCTGCCTTCGCCGTTGCCGCGGCTGCGCACCGCGCCACGCCGGTGGACCTACCCGCTCGTCGCGGTCGTGCTGGCCGCCGGTGCACCTCTGGGCCTGCTCGTCGTGCGGTGGCTCATGGTCGGTGGGGTGGACGCCCCCAAGATCGCGGACATCGTCCGGCAGGACCTCGCCACCTTCCTCTACACCACGCTCTCCACGCTCGTCGTCTTCGTGGCCTGCGGTCATCTCCTTGGGCGGCAGGCCGACGCGCTCCTGGGCCTCTCTCGCACCGACCCGCTGACCGGGCTCAGCAACCTCCGCGCGCTCGAGGAGCGCCTTGCCGACGAGGTGGCGCGGGCGCGGCGCTACGGAACGCCGCTGTCGCTGTTGATCGCGGACGTCGATCGGCTCAAGGCGATCAACGACAGGAGCGGCCATCACGCGGGGGACCTCGCCCTCCGCGCCGTCGCCGACGCCCTGCGGGCGGACGCGCGGCAGACGGACCTGGCCGCGCGCATCGGCGGTGACGAGTTCGCGCTCATTGCGCCGAACACCGCGGCCAGCGCCGCCCTTGCTCTGGCCGAGCGCGTCCGCGCCCTGGTCGCCGAGAACGCCGTCGGGATCACCATCTCGGTGGGCGTCGCCACGCTCGGCGACGACTGTCCGGACGCGGCGGCCTTGATGCACGCGGGAGACGCCGCGCTCTACCAGGCGAAGACCCTCGGCCGGAACCGGGTCGCAAACAGGGAGGGCGGGGCCGCCGCGACCCCCGAGGCCTAGGCCTCCGTCACCGAAATACGAGCGGCCCTCGGATCCCGGCCGCGCAAGGTCTGCGCGGAGAGCGCGGGAATGCTCCCACCCAACGTGCGGATGCTCGGTGGCAGGGGCCTTGCTCTCCCATTGGCGCGACGGAGGCCCACATGGCGACACGCGCCTACGATGACCTCGATCGAGCGATCCTCACCGCACTGGGCGACAGCGGCGGCAGCTCCCGTGAGTGGCTTCGGTTCCTGGCCCGACGGGAAGCGCGGCGCCTCGGGAAGACGGCCGCCGATGCCGAGGCGTCCCTGAGGCGTCTCCACGGCCGCGGCTGCCTCGCGCTGGTCTTCGGTCTCGAGCGGGGAAGCCTCTCCGATCTCGGTGTCCTCGTGGCGCGGCGGATCGGCCGCCGGCCGGATGGCTTCGCCGTGACCATCGAGCCTCGGCCGAGAGCGCACGCCCGGGCGTCCTGACCGCGCACTTCCGGGCCGGGTCGGTCACCCTGAAGCGGGCTACCGCGGTGACCGTACGACCAGGACCGGGTGGCGAGTCTCCTTGAGGACGGCGGCCGCCACCGACCCCAGCAGCGCTCTGGCCACGCCGGTCCTTCCGTGTGACCCCATGCAGATCACGTCGACGCCCAGCCGCTCCGCGACGTCACGGATGGTCGGGGCGACCGGTCCGTAGGCGACGTGCGTGCGCGTGACCAACTCGCGATGGAGAGGGGTGGCCGGGACCAGCGCTCGCAGGCGAGCCACCACCGCCGGTTCCAACTCGGCGCGCCGCCGGCCGCGAGCAGGGGCGGCGACGTGCAGGAGGTGGACCTCGCCCCCACGGTGTCCGAGCAACCCATAGCCGTGCCGGACGGCGGCGTTCGCGGCGTCGGAGAAGTCGGTGGGGATGAGGACGCGCTCGACGCTCGGCAGCGTGCTCGAGCGCCGCGCGTGCCTCTCCGCGTTCGGCACCACGGCCACCGCGGTTCGACCCATGTGGAGGGCGCCGCTGGCCACGGAGGCCAGCCGGCCGACCCCCCGGTGATGGTGCGTGCCGACCACGATGAGGTCGGCGCGTTCGCTCTCCGCCACCTCGATCAGTTGATCGGCGAGGCGCCCCATGCCGAGCGCGGGGCGGAACGCGACCTTGCCCCTTCCCGGCATCTTCCCGACGAGCGAGGCGAGGTCGCGCCGCAGCAGGCGCTCGAGCTCGGGGTTCACCGAGAGCAGGGAAGCGGCGTGCAGCCCGTACCGGCGGTGGGCCTGGTCGGCGTAATACACGTGGGCCACCGTCACGTCGCACGGAGCGGCGCGTCGCAGCGTCTTGACCCAGTCGATGGCCGTTTCGCAGCCGGGCGTGAAATCCACGCCGACCACCACCCGGAGCCGGCGAGCGCGGCGCGACCATGCCTCGAACGGCTCCGCCTCGCGCACCACGAGCACCGGCGTGGCGGACGTGGCGGCCAGGCGCTCGGAGGTCCCTCCGAGGCGATAGAGGGGCGAGGAGCCGTGGCCCTGCGAGGACACCACGACGAGGGCAGGCTCGCCAGCGTCCGGGAGCGACGACAGCGCCTCGGCCGGCCGGCCGACGAGAACCTTCGTCCGCGCGTGCCGTCGCACCGCCACGCCCAGGTGCCGCGCCTCCGCGCGCAAGCGGCTCTCCGCCGCCGACACGAGCAGGTCCCTGGCCCGCGTGTCGAGGGCCTCGATCGCATCGTCGAGAACGTGCACCAGCCAGAGGGGCTGGCGTAGGCGGCCGGCCAGGGCGGCCGCCGCTCGCACCGCGGTCGACCCCTGCGCGGAGAAGTCCGTACCGCAGATGATCGCCATCGTTTCCCAGGGTTTCACGTCACGGCCGGATCGTGAGGACGGGGCAGGCGGCCTGGCGCACGATTGCCTGCGTGGTGGACCCGAAGAGCATGCGGTCGACGGGGCCGCGGCCGTGCACGCCGAGCACGATCAGGTCCGACCGTTCCTCGCCCGCGATGCGCAGGATCTCGCGATAGGGCTTTCCGGAGACCAGCATCGTGGCGGGGTCGCACCAGTTGCGCGCGTCCGCCGGCACGAGCTCCTCGATCTTCGCGCGGCCGTCCGCCAGCAGCGTGCGGCGATAGTGGTCGACGTCGAACTGGGGATACTTCGAGAAGGACCCGTCCGGAAGCCACTCCACGACGTGGAGGAGGGTGACCTGGGCCTTCGCTTCCTGCGCGAAGGACAACGCGGACTCGACCGCGCGGCGGGAGGCGTCCGAGAAGTCCACGCCACACAGGATGCGACGGAACAGGGGGCGTTCGGGCGCGCCTTCCGCGCGGGGAGGGACGGTGAGAACGGGACAGGGCGCCTTGCGGACGATCTTCTCCGTGACCGAGCCGAGCATGAACCGCTCGAAGCCGGTTCGTCCGTGAGTGCCGAGGACGACGAGGTCGGTGGCGGTCTCGGCGGCCAGGGCCAGGATGGTGCCGACGGTCGGCCCCGCCAGCACGCGAAGCTGAGGCGCCGGTCGGCTCTCCGCCGTCTCCCCGACGAAGGCCGACAGCTCCCGGCCCACCGCTTCGCGGTCGAAGGGAGCCAGCATCGTCTGGCTCGGAGCCGGCTCCAGACCGAACACCGTCGGGCTCAGCGGGCTGACGTGCAGCACGACGAGCTCGGCTTCGTACCAGCGCGAGAGGACGGCCGCATGGTCGAGGGCGCGCCGGGAGAACGGCGAGAAGTCGACCGGGCAGAGGATCCGGCGAATCTGGATCACGGATCACCTCCGGGTTCGCACACACCGGAACGAAGCAATGCGCGTTCCCGGGCCTCGGCGGCGACACGCCCATGGCGCCGCGGCCGGAAGGACGGCGCGGTCGTCGTGTTCGGTGGATATGAGCGGTCGGGTCGCGCAGGAATCGTGCGGGTCGTTTCGCGGCGCGGCAAATCCTGCGGACGATCGGCGGCAGATCGACGCGCACATGGAGTCGGAAGAAGCGGTCCTGAGGCGGCGCCGGGTCAGGGCGCCGTGGTACCGAAGAGCGACCCGACGCCGGCGGTGGCCGCCATGGCCAAAGCGCCCCAGAACGCGACCCGAACGGCGCCGATCCGCGCGGAGGCGCCTCCGGCCCGAGCGGCGATCGCGCCGAGCCCGGCGAGGCAGACCAGGGACACGCCGGAGACGGCGACGGCGAGCCGGGAGGGCCGCGCCCACATCGCGGTCAGGATCGGCAGGGCGGCTCCGACGGCAAAGGTCGTGGCGGAGGCGAGGGCGGCCTGCAATGGACGGGCTCCGAGTGTCTCGGACAGGCCGAGCTCGTCACGGGCGTGAGCCCCCAGCGCATCATGGGCCGTCAACTGCTGCGCGACCGTCCGCGCGAGCGGCGGCTCGAGGCCCCGCCGCACATAGATGGCGGCGAGCTCGGCCTCTTCCGCGGCCGGCTCCGCCGCGAGCTCGGCGCGCTCGACCGCGAGGTCGGCCCGCTCGGTGTCCGCCTGGGAGCTGACGGACACGTATTCGCCGGCCGCCATGGACAGGGCGCCGGAGACGAGGCCGGCCACGCCCGCGACCAGGACTTCGTGGCGGCCCACCGCCGCCGCGGCGACCCCCACTACCAGGCTGGCCGTGGACACGATCCCGTCGTTCGCGCCCAGAACCGCGGCGCGGAGCCAGCCCACCCGCCCACTTCGATGCCGTTCATGATGCAGACCGCGGACGCTATCAGTCACGATCAATCTCCACGCTACACCTCGCTCGGAGTAGATCCATCTCGAGTCAGGGCCGCCCGCTCCTGCGTCCACGAGCGACGAGCTTGCTGGCTTCCCTCAGCCACAGCACCGTGCTCGCCGCGGCCAGGCACCGCAGCCAGTCGCCCCCGCTCAAGGCGGCGGTCGAGAACGCCTTCTGGAGGAAGGGCAGGTAGAGCACTCCGACGTGCAGGACGACGGACATTCCCACCGCCGCCCACAGCCAGCCGTTGACGAAGAGGTCCGCAAACGCGCTCCGTTCGTCCGAGCGAGCGTTGAACACGTTGAAGAGCTGCCCCAGCACCAGCGTGGTGAAGGCCATCGTCTGCGCGTATCTCATGTCGCCCGATCCCGGGACGAACCCTCCGGGCAGCGACGCGTCCAGCACGAAGAGCGTCGCCCCCGCCATCACCGCGCCCACGAACACGATGCCCACCCACATCTGGCGCGTGATCACTCCCTCGCCCTTGGGGCGAGGCGGCTGGTGCATGAGGCGCTCGTCGGCGGGATCGACGCCGAGGGCGAGGGCGGGCGCTCCGTCCGTCACGAGGTTGATCCAGAGGAGCTGCGTGGCCAGGAGCGGCAGCACGACCGGGCTGTCCTCCGAGTGGAGGCCGATCGCCTTGGCCAGGATCACCCCGAAGAACATCGTCATCACCTCGCCGATGTTCGACGACAGCAGGTAGCGCAGGAACCGGCGGATGTTCGTGAAGATCGCCCGCCCTTCCTCGACGGCGGCCACGATCGACGCGAAGTTGTCGTCGGTCAGCACCATGTCCGCGGCCTCCTTGGACACGTCGGTGCCGGTGATGCCCATGGCGATGCCGATGTCGGCGGTCTTGAGGGCGGGCGCGTCGTTCACGCCGTCCCCGGTCATGGCCACGACCATCCCCTGCCGCTGCAGTGCCTTCACGATCCGCAGCTTGTGCTCGGGATCGACGCGGGCGAAGACGGAAGAATGCCGGACCGACTCCGCGAGCGCGTCCTCGGACATCGCCTCGATCTGGGCGCCGGTGACCGCGCGGCCGTCGGGGGCGATGCCCAGGTCGGCCGCGATCACTCCCGCCGTCTTCGGGTGATCGCCGGTGATGATGAGCGGGCGTATCCCCGCTCCCTTCGCCTTGGCCACCGCGTCCCGGGCCTCGTCGCGCGGAGGGTCGATCATGCCGAGGAGCCCGGCGAACATGAGGTCCTGCTCGACGCTCTCGTCGACGTCGTCGCGATCGAAGTCCTCGATGGGGACCGACCGGTAGGCGCTGGCGAGCATGCGCAGCGCGCGGCCGGCCAGCTCCTCGTTCACCTCCAGGATCTGCGCCCGGCGCGCCTCGTCCAGGGGCCGGCCCGTCTCGCCGACCAGCTCCTGCGAGCAGCGAGAGAGGAGCACGCCGGGCGCGCCCTTGGTGAAGACGAGGACGCGCTCCTTCCGCTCGGCGTCGGCGTGCACCGTGGTCATGAGCTTGCGCTCCGACGAGAAGGGGACTTCGCCGAGGCGGGGGAGGCGGGCGGACAGCGCGTCCGCGCTCAATCCGATCTTGCGCGCGGCCACGACGAGCGCGCCCTCCGTGGGGTCACCCTGCACGGTCCAGCGCCCGTCCTTCTCGTTGATCACGCTGTTGTTCGCGCGGTCGGCGACGGCCAGCGCGCGTTCGAGCTCGACGCGCAAGGGCCCGTCCACGGTGCCGCCTCCCTCCCGCGTGACCTCGCCCACCGGCGCGTATCCGGAGCCCCCCAGGGCCACGCGGCCGCTGGCCGTGGCCACGACCGTCACCGTCATCTCGTTCCGGGTGAGCGTGCCCGTCTTGTCGGAGGCGATGACGTCGGCGGAGCCCAGGGTCTCGACGGCGCGCAGGTGCCGGACGATGGCGTGGCGGCGCGCCATGCGCTGGACGCCGATGGACAGGACGGCGGTCACCACGGCCGGGAGACCCTCGGGGACGGCGGCCACCGCGAGCGCCACCCCCAGGATGAGCACGTCGACCAGGGCCGAGAAACCGCGCACGTGCTCGACCACGATGATGGTGGCGATCATCGCGACCGCGATGGCGACCACGGTGACGCCGAGCAACCGTCCGACGCGGTCCAGCTCCTTCTGCAGCGGTGTCGTGTCCCTGGGTACGTCCCGCAGCATCCCGGCGATGCGGCCCATCTCCGTGCGCATCCCCGTGGCCACCACCACGGCGCGGCCGCGGCCGTAGGTCACCGCGGTGCCGGTGAAGACCATGTTGTGGCGATCGCCGAGGCCGGCCTCTCCGGCGATCGGCTCGGTGTCCTTGGAGACGGGCAGGCTCTCGCCGGTCAGGGCCGCCTCCGCCGTCCGCAGGGCCGTCGAATGGATGACGCGCGCATCGGCGGGTATCGTGTCGCCTTCCTCGAGGACGATGACGTCGCCGGGCACGACCTGGCCGGCCCCGATGCTGCGCCGCTCCCCGTCCCGGACGACATGGGCCTGGGCCGCCGCCATCTTCTTCAGCGCCGCCACCGCCGACTCTGCGCGTGACTCCTGGAGGAAGCCCATGATCGCGTTGAGCAGGACGACGGCGCCGATGGCGATGGCCTCGTAGGGCAGGGCCGTGTCGCGCTCGTAGAGCCAGAGGACCAGGGAGACGGCGGTCGCGATCAGCAGGAGGACGACGAGCACGTCCTGGAACTGGGCGAGGAGCTTCCTCCAGAGAGGCACCGGCTTCTCGGCGGCCAGCTCGTTGGGCCCGTGGCGAGAGAGGCGCGACCGTGCCTCTTCCTCGCTCAGCCCGCGCAGCGCATCCGTGGCGAGAGAGGCGAGCAGCTCCGGGACGGGCTGCCGGTACGCGGGCGCATCCGGTGGACGGTCGGGCATGGGCGCGCTAGGAACCGTGCTCTTGCTCGCGCCACTGTCGCCGCGCCAGCTCGAGGGTCGCCTCGATGTGGGCCAGGACCGCCGGTCCGTCGTTGTAGGCCTTGAGCGGCACTTCGGGGAACCCTCGAAGCTCCTGCACGAGGCGCTCGGCCTCGGCCGGGCCCACCGCCTCGTCGCACGCGTCGTAGACCCCTCCCGGCTCCTCCTCGCGCCGATTGTGGGGGCCGAGGACGGAGAGGATCTCCGCCACCAGCGCCGGCGTCGGAGTGGGCACGAGGAGGGCGGCGATCGCGCCGTGGTCCACGCGCAGGCGAGCGGCCAGGGCGAGGGGCTCGCCCCGGGCCTGCCGCGCGGCCGGAAAGAGGACCCTCTCCTCCATGCCGATGTGCTTGAGGATTCCCGCCCGGAACTGCCCGAACGGTTCGAGATCGACCTCGCCGGGCCTGGAGACCGAGCGCCTCAGAAGCGCGTCGAGACGCCGGTGGTCCGCGGAGAAGAAACGGTGCAGCGGGCCGCTCATCGTCGCCATCTTCCCACGACCGTCCCGAGGAAGCGGTACGGTTGCGCATTTCGATCCTCAGGCTGGACGCAGCGAAGATAGGGTCGTGGGGGAGAGCTCTCAGCCATGATCGTAGCCGCGCTCGCCGCCGCCGGCGGCCACGATGTCGCCAAGCTGCTGCTCGCCCTCGCTCTCGTCACCGTCGGCGCGAAGCTGGCCGGCGAGCTCATGGAGCGGCTCGGTCAGCCCTCCGTCCTCGGTGAGCTTGTGATGGGGATCCTTCTCGGCAACCTCGTGCTCCTGCACGGGCCCGACGTCCGCGACCTCGCTCGGAACGAGACCTTCGGGCTGCTCGCGGAATTGGGCGCGATCCTGCTCCTGTTCCGCGTGGGCCTCGAGTCCACCCCCGCCCAGATGATGACCGTCGGGGCGCCGGCGGCTCTGGTCGCCGTGGTCGGCGTCGTCACCCCCATGATCCTGGGATATGGCGTGGGTGCATTGACCCGGCCCGAGCAGTCCTGGATGCTGCACGTCTTCCTCGGCGCCATGCTCACCGCCACGAGCGTCGGGATCACCGCCCGTGTCCTCAGGGACGTCGACGCCCTCCAGACGCGGTTCGCACGCATCATCCTGGGTGCGGCCGTCATCGACGACGTCGTGGGCCTGATCGTGCTGGCGGTGATCGGCGGGATCATCACCGCCTCCGTCACGGGGACGGCCATGAGCGCCGGCGCCGTGGCCATGATCGTGCTGAAGGCGATGGCGTTCCTCGTGGGCGCACTCGTGTTCGGATCGATGGCCTCTCCCCGGCTGTTCAAGACCGCCCTGGCGTTCCGAAGCGCGGGTGCCGTGCAAGCCATGGCGCTGGGATTGTGCTTCGCCTTCTCCTACGTTGCCGTCCTCGCGGGGCTGGCCCCGATCGTGGGCGCATTCGCGGCCGGACTTGTCCTGGAGGAAGTCCATTTCGAGTCCCCCGTGAGGCGCCGGGAACGCCCCCTGCATGAGACCCTGGAGCCCCTCGTCGCGCTTCTCGTACCCATCTTCTTCATCCGGATGGGCATGCTGGTGGATGTTTCCGCGTTCGGACGAGCGCCTGCTCTGGGCCTGGCGGCCCTGCTCACGGTCGCCGCCATTGCCGGAAAGCTTGCGTGCTCTTTCGTTGTGCCGAAAGGAGTCCCCGGCCTGGCCGTCGGGCTCGGCATGATGCCGCGGGGGGAGGTCGGGCTCATCTTCGCGGGGATCGGCGCACAACTGATCCTCGGCGGCCAGCCCGTCGTGGACAAGGATTCGTACGCGGCCGCCGTGTTCATGGTGGTGGCGACCACGATGGCGACACCGCCGCTGCTGCTATGGGCCATCCGCCGGTCCGGTGCGTTGGAGCCCAAGGCGAAGGACGCGACTTAGGGGCCTCGCGGACCCCGCGGATTGCGCTTTGGTGTAGAGTCCGGTCCCGTCCGACGCCACGATGGCAGGGCCCCTAAAGCAACAAGCGGTTGGCGATCACGTCCGGCGCCTCAGGACACGGCAGGGGTTGTCCCTGCGGGACCTTGCGGCGCGGACGGACTTCTCCGCCAGCTTCATGTCCCAGGTCGAGAACGGGCAGGCCTCGCCGTCCATCAGCTCCATGGAGCGGATCGCGCACGCGCTCGGTGTCACACTGGGGGAGTTCTTCGCGGCGGCGGCGCCGGGACGCGGCGGACACGTCCTCAGGGCCTCCGAGCGACGGATGCTCGCCAGCGGCTGGTCGCACGCCGTCATCGAGAGCCTCCACGAAGCGGGGGAGGCCCTCGAGGCGGTGATGATCACGCTCGAAGGAGGCGGCCGTAGCGGAAAGCATCCATACGGGCACGCCGCGGAGGAATTTGGTCTGGTCCTCGAGGGCCAGGTACATCTGACGCTCGGACCGGAAGAGCACACCTTGGGTGAGGGAGACACGGCGACGATCCTTCCCGGAGAGCTGCGCCTTTGGCGTAACGTCGGCAAGCGGCCCGCACGAATCCTTCTGGTGTCCACCCGGCCGTCGATGGGCAAGTCGAGGCCGCGGCCCGAGCCGGGAGCGCGCAGCGAGACAGCACAGCAGGTGCTTCGGGCGCTTGTGCTCTTCGACAACGAACATCCCTCTTCTCCGCTGCCCCTGAAGCGCATCGCGACGAAGGCGCTCGAAGGCGATGCCGATGCCGCCGCCAGGGTACTTCAGGAGCTGGATGCCGCCGGCCTGGTGCGGACAGACACCATGGGGTGGCAGTCGGGCTGGCTGACTGCCCTCGGCCGGAGCGCCGGGAAATAGTCTTGATGGTGACTCCGAAACATCCATCTCGACCTGTCTGTTAAGTATTACTGGACATTCCGACCAGCCACGCTTTAGACTCGATTCGAGTGGTTCTGGCTTCGTTTCCCTCCCCAGTCGAAGACGAATCCTCGCGGACGCGGGAGCCCGCGCGTGGTGTCCTGCCCGCCCGACGCCGACTCTGGCTCTCCGTCTTCCGGACCGCGCTTTACGTCGTCGTCGCCGCGATGGTCCTCAACACGTTCATGAACCGCTGGGGCTTTCGTGCACGGTCGCCTCGGTACGGTTTCAAGGCGCTCATCACACAAGGAGCGCATCGGCCCTTCGTGTTCCGTGCCCTCACGCCGGCCATCGTCAACGGCGTGACCAGCCTTCTCCCGGCGGCGCGCCTCGAGGAGATCGTGGAATGGGACCTGGCCCGGCCGGTAGAGGACCACCCCTCGCTGTCGGCGCACCGGCGGTTCGCGTGGGGCCCGAATCCCTTGCCATCGCAGTACGTTGCCTACGAGATCCTCTGGGCGGTGGTGTTCCTCCTGCTCGTGGCCATGCGTCGCCTGACGCGTGTCGCGAGCTTTCCGGATTCGTTTGCGGACTGGGCGCCCATCGCCGCCCTCCTCGTCCTTCCGATGTCGTTCTCCCGTGGCGGATACCTCTACGACTTCCCGGAGCTGCTCCTCGCCACGGTGGCGGTCGCCCTTCTCCTCGAGCGGCGCTGGCTGCTCTATTACCCGTGCTTCGCGCTCGCGTGTCTCAACAAGGAAAGCGCCGTGCTGCTGGTCGTGTACTTCCTCGCGCTGCATCGCGGGCAAATGGCTCGTGGCCGGCTGGGCATGCACGTGTCGTTGCACACCCTCATCGGCGTCCCGATCCTGTCCTGGGTGCGACTCACGTTCGCTTCCAATCCAGGGGCGAACGCGGAGTTCCAGCTCTGGGACAACGTCCGGTTCTTGTTGTCGCCCGAGCCTTGGATCCGGTTCTGGGATCCGTACGGGCCGCTCTTGCCGTTTCCAGGCCCATTCAACGTCGTCAGCATCGTCCTGTTCGGCGCGGCGACGTTCTTGTTCTGGCGAGAGAAGCCGTACCGCCTGCGTGTCGCGTTCGTGGCCATGATGGCCGTGCTCGTCCCGCTCTTCGTGCTGTTCGGAACGCTCGACGAGGTGCGGAACCTCTCGCTCGCGTTCCCAATGGCGTACCTGCTCACCTGTCATACCGCGGGGCGGCTCTACGGCATGCCGTCCGCCGCTCCGTCCTAGCGATCTGTCGACCGCCGCGTTGAATCGATACGGGCGCGCGAGCGCGAGACCAAAGGGAGGTCCCGTGAGTACCCATCCCATAGGGTCTGGGCGTCGTGTTCGGCCTAGTCCTTGTGGATTTGGTTAAGTAATACTGGACATTCGTTCAGTATTGCGGGTACCCTTAGCTTGGAGAGGCGTTTCGCGTTTGCGCCCGGAGGAGGCACGGGTGACCAGGCGGCCTTCATTGCGGGAGCTGCTCGGTGTTTGGCTGGCCTCAATAACAGCCGAAGTCCTCGGCTGGATCCTCGTCGACGACGCCGGACCCATAACGGTGGCCGTCGCGCTGGGGGGCGGTCTCTTCGTCCTCACTCCCCTTTTCGCCGTCGTCTACAGCGTCGTCTGGGCGTGGCCGTTGGCGGCGGCGGGGGACCGGGTGGCGGTCTCTGGCTTGTTGGTCTTCGCCGTGATGGTCCAGGCGGTGTCGGGATGGTTCTGGGTCGGCGTTGAGACGATCACGCTGATCACTGTCGTCATGCGCCTCCTGGCCGTGTTCAGTCCCGTGGTGTTCGCTGGTTGCGCGGTGTCCGCGGCCTGGGCCTATCGCAAGCACGGGCGCCCACAGAGCGCCGTCATCGTGGTCGCCCAAGACCGTGCGGCTCTACCGCGCCTGGGTTCGGGGCGAGAACCGGGGATGGACCCGCACGACGCCCCTGAGCATGAGCAGGTCGTAACGGCGCGGCGGCTGAGTGTCTAGGGGCGCTGGCCGCGCGCTGATCTCGGCCATCCTCTTCGTCTGCTCCGCCGCCGGCTGCGAGCACCCGCGATGCGACGGCCCTCCGAGCCGCATGATCGGCGACCTGCGCAGCCACCAGACACTCGCCGAGATCAGGACGCACCTGCCCGGCCCGATCACGGTCGATGTTGCACCCCAACCACCCCGTGGCCTGGTCAAAGAGCTGCGTGTCCAACTCGACCGATTCGAACACCTCGGCCATGCCGGCCGCCTGCAGCTCTCGTTCGCCGATGGGCGGTTGTACCAGGCCGTGTTCTCGACGTCGTCGCCCGCGGACTACTTGGCTCGCGTCGAAGCCTTGGCCGGAGCGTCTCGGCCAGCGCCCGGTGAGGTCTGGTTCGATCCGAGCACGCGGGTTCATCTGCTCGACGGCAGCGGCTCGGCGCAGGGCGTCGCCTGGGAGGACGAATGCATCGGCGAAGAGATCGCCATTCGCGTCGACCATTCAGCGAACCAACTCGTTCTCCTGCCGCTGAAGGACGGCCACCTGTGATCGACGTCAGGACGACAGGATTACCCTGACGCTGTCTGGCCGGATTTGCTCTCCAAGAATAGGCGGCACTGAATGGCTCCTGCCGCATCGTGGGCAGACGAACTGCGCGTCCTGGGATCGCTGCTCACCGGGTTCGCTCTCGAACCTGAGAACGAGATGCCCGCCGCAGCGGCAGGCCCATGATCTCGAGCGCGACGTCATACCCGCATTGTAGCGAGTGGCAAGAGGTACGTGGATGAGCCATGTGCGGTGCACGCCTCGACCGCCGCGCGCTGAGTTCTGACCGTCGGCGGAATTGACGGCGCCGCGCCGACGGATCCATACTTTCCGCAGGGCGATGGAGTCCGCCTGAACCGCCTCGGGAGACCGAGGCTGATGACTCCTACGGCATGCTCGATGAGCGCTGTAGGAGGCTCCGGTTCATGACGCAGACGCCCCCCACCGCCCGGCATTCCTCACCAGACGATCCCGATCCATTCGCCGCGGACGGTCCGGCTCGTCGCGGTCCACGGGAAGGCGCATGACCGGCGTCTGGGCCTTGGCCGCCCTATGGCTCGGCCTTGCCTTGGTGGCGACCCTCCTGTCCATCTGGCTCAGGGTTGCCACCGCGCTCTCCGAGATCGTCGTGGGGACGGTCGCCCAGCTCCTGATCGGCGCGTTCATCGGGCGAGCCCTCCTGGGTACGAGCGAGCCGTGGATCACGTTCCTCTCGGGAACCGGGGCCATCATCCTGACCTTCCTCGCGGGCGCCGAGCTGGATCCGGCGGTGTTCCGCGCCAAATGGAGGGAGACGACCGCGATCGGCCTGGTGGGCTTCTTCGCTCCGTTCCTGGGCTGCACCGCGTTCGCGCTCTACGGTCTCCACTGGGCACCGCGGGCGAGCTGGCTCGCCGGCGTCGCGCTCTCCACGACGTCCGTGGCCGTCGTCTACGCCGTGATGCTGGAGCTGGGCCTCAACAGCACCCACTTCGGCAAGGCGGTGCTCGCGGCCTGCTTCGTCAATGATCTCGGGACGGTCATCGCTCTCGGGCTGATCTTCGCGCCGTTCACCTGGAAGACGGTGACCTTCGTCGGCGTCTCCATCGTCGTGCTCAGCGCCCTCCCCTGGATCACCCCCCGTTTCTTCCGGCGGTACGGAGGACGGCCCTCCGAGCTGGAGGCCAAGTTCATCCTGCTCGCGCTGTTCGGCATGGGTGCCCTGGCCGCGTGGGCCGGGAGCGAGGCCGTCCTGCCCGCGTACCTCATCGGGATGGTGCTGGCAGGCACGGTGGGGAAGGATCACGCGCTGGTTCGCCGCCTGCGCACGGTCACCTTCGGGCTGCTCACGCCCTTCTACTTCATCCGCGCCGGATCCTTCGTGTCGGTGCCCGCGCTGGTGGCCGCGCCGGGGAGCGTCCTTGGCCTTCTCTTCGCGAAGCTCGCCACGAAGACGGTCGGGGTCTGGCCGGTCACGCGCCTCTTCCGTTACCCGCGGCAGGAAGCGGCGTACACGACGCTGCTCATGTCGACCGGGCTGACCTTCGGCAGCATCTCGGCCCTCTTCGGGCTCACCCACGGCGTCATCGACCAGCCGCAGTACTCGTTCCTCATCGCCGCCGTCATCGGCAGCGCGGTCCTGCCGACCCTCGTTGCCAACGCGTTCTTCCTGCCCCGATACTTGCTGCCGAGGCCGGAGGCGGCACCCGAGGCCGCGCCACCCCGCGCTGCGTCCACGGCGGCGCAGGAAGCCGCACGGTGATCGGGAAGCGACAAGAAGCGGAAGGAGCTCGATGATACCGAAGCGCATCCTTGCCGGACATGACGGCTCCAGGGAGGCGGACGAGGCCTTCGAGACGGCGCTCGACCTGGCCGGCGTATGCGGAGCCCGGCTGCAGGTCGTCTCCGTCGCGACTCCACCGGAGCCTCCGACGCGCGTCGAGACCGAGGCCACGCTGGAAGCGGCGACCGAGCACTACGAGCGGCTTTTCGAGGGCCTGAAGACGAGGGCCAAGTCGCGCGGCCTCGACCTGGAGACGCGCGTCCTCGTCGGTCACGCCGCCGAGCAGATCCTCCGGCTGGCGGTGGACACGCGCAGCGATCTCGTCGTGGTCGGCCACCGGGGACACTCGGTGGTGCGGGAGTGGCTGTTCGGGACCACGTCGCACCGGATCGTCTCCCACGCGACCTGCTCCGTCCTCGTCGTGAGGCCGCAGTGATGGAGCGCTTCCTCCCTTATCTCCTCGTGGGCGCGGGCTCGTTCATCGGAGGCAACGCGCGCTACATCATCGGGCGCTGGGCCGGCACGCTGATCGACGCCCGGTTTCCGCTCGGGACCTTCATGATCAACGTGTCCGGGTCGTTCATCCTCGGCCTCATCGGCGGGTTCCTGGCCAGCCGCTCCCTGGCGCATTCGGATGCGATGAGGCTGGCCCTGGGGGTGGGGTTCTGCGGAGGTTTCACGACGTTCTCGACCTTCGAGTTCGAGACGCACGCGCTCTTCGAGGATGGCCTGTGGCTCGCCGCGGTCACGAACATGTTCTTGAGCCTGTTCGCCGGCCTCGTCGCCGTGCGCCTCGGCCTCGTCGCGGGCCGGTCATGGTTCTAGCCGGAGGCCGCCCGTGAAGGTCGAAGCCGAACAGGTCCTCTGCCGGTTCCACATCACGAACCTGGCGCGACACGGTACGGAGCCGCTCTACCAGTGGATCGTCGAGACGGCGCACCGCGACGGCCTGCAGGGCGCCACCCTCCTGAAGGGCTTCATGGGCCTGCGCCCGGACGGCTCCGTGCTTCACGAGAACCCGTGGGCGCTGTCGCAGGAAGTCCCGGTCATCGTCGAGGTCGTGGACGGGCCCAATCACGTGGCGAAGCTCCTGGCCCATGTGGAGCCGGTGTTCAAGGAAGGGACGATCACCCTCGAGAGGGCTCACGTCGCCCTGTATCGCGGCGGCGAGAAGGACCTCGAGCCCAAGGACGTCGTCGCTCGCTGCGACGTGGTGGCGACCAAGGAGGCCAGCACCGCCTGGGAGGTGAAGACGATGAAGATCCCGGAAGAGGGCGTCCTGCTTCGCGTCTTCATCGGGGAGAGCGACCGCGAGAAGGGCCGGGACCGTCCCCTCTACGAGGCGATCGTGCTGCGGGCGCGGGAGGCGCACCTCGCCGGGGCGACCGTGCTCAAGGGACCGATGGGGTTTGGCCGGCACTCCCGGATGCACACGGCGGGTCTCCTGGAGCTGTCGACCGACCTGCCCGTGGTGATCGAGATCGTGGACGCCGAGGAGAGGATCCGCTCGTTCCTGCCCGTCGTCGACGAGCTGGTCACCGAGGGCCTCGTCACCCTGGAGGCCGTGCGCGTCATCAAGTACGTGTCACCCGGCGATGCGGGATGATCCCGCGCCGGAGTGGCTGAACCGGACGACGCTGGGCATATCGCTCGCGAGCCTGCTGTCGGACGTGTCGCACGAGCTGGCCACGGCCGTGCTGCCCGCGTTCCTGCTGAGCCTCGGCGCCGGTTCGGCTGCCCTCGGATGGATCGAGGGGAGCGCGGACGGCCTCTCGGCCCTGGCCAAGCTGTGGGGCGGCGTGATGGCCGATCGCCTTCCTCGCCGGAAGCCACTCGCCGCTACCGGCTACCTCGTCACTGGGCTCGGGACGGCGGCCATCGGCCTCTGCACGAGCGCGTGGCAGGTCATGGCGTGCCGGGGTCTGGCCTGGCTCGGGCGAGGAAGCCGGAGCCCCGCGCGCGACGTGCTCATGGCGGAGGGCGCGCCGCCGGAAGCGCACGGACGGGCCTTTGGACTCGAGCGCGCGGGAGATGCCGCCGGTGCCGTTCTGGGTCCTCTCACCGCCATGGCCCTCCTTGCCGCCGGCGTACTGCCACGACATCTCATGCTGGTCTCGGTCCTTCCCGGCTTGCTCGCCTTCCTCGCGATCACCTTCCTCGTCGTTGAGACGCCCCATTCACCGCGCAGGGCGGCCTTCGCGCCGTGGCGGGAGCTGGCGGCGACCGGCCGGCCGTTTCGCCAGTACCTCACCGGGATCCTGCTCTTCGGATGCGGCGATTTCTCGCGGACGCTCCTGATCCTCTACGCGACCGAGCACCTCGCCGGCTCCCTCTTTTCCCTGCGCGGGGCCTCGGCGGCAGTGGCGCTCTACGTCCTCCACAACGCCGTGAGCTCGGTGGCGTCGTTCCCCATCGGCTCTCTCGCCGATACGGTCGGCCACCGGCGGGTCGTGGTGGCCGGCTATCTGTTCGCGGCCGCGACCACCCTGGGGTTCGCCCTCGCGCCCCCGACGCCGGCCTGGCTCTTCATCCTCTTCGTCTGCTCGGGGACCTACATCGCGTGCGAGGAGGTGGCCGAGAAATCCTACGCGGCGTCGTTGCTCCCTCGGGATCGCCGCGGGGCGGGGATGGGGCTGCTGGCGGCCACGAATGGGATCGGTGACATGGTGTCCAGCGCGCTCGTCGGGACGCTCTGGGCCGCGATGACCGCGCCCGGCTGGGGCTTCGCCGCCGCCGCGGCCCTGCAGCTCGCGGGAGCGGCCCGGATCGCCTTGCTGGCACGTTGACGGCTGGCCGTCGGCTCCCGGCCGGCGTTCCAAGCTCGTGTACTCTGTCGCAGCGTCGAGCGAGGAGAGGCACCTGAGACTGATTGGGCGTTCGTCCCCGGCCCGCAGGCGAAACCTCGCGCGAACCTATGCCTGGGTGACGGTCTGGCTGATTGCGGGCGCGGTCCTGGCCCTCCTGCTGCTGGTGAATTCGATCCGGGACTACCTCTTCGTCTGGCGTATCCTCGCCGTTCAGCAGGTGCGCCAGGAACTGAGCCAGCAGGTGGTGGCTCTCGAGCAGAGGCTCCGACGCTCGCCGGCGCCGGATCTCTCGCCGCTCGAGCTCCTGGTGGACGCGACGGACAGCGCGCCCGACGACCCGCGGTGGATCGAGCTTCGGAGGCCGGATGGCGGTGTGCTGGCGCGTCGAGGGAGTCCGGGAGCTCGGCTGTTCTCGAACGAAGAGGAGAGCACCCGTTTCCGCAACCGCCAGGCTCTCTACAAGATCGTTCCCGCTTCCGGGGGCGAGGTCGTGGTGGAGGTCTTTCCGCTCTACTCGTCCGGCCTGGCCGTCCTTCCGCCTCCGACGACCTTGGCCTCGGGCCCCTCGACCGCGCGGCGCTCGCTGTTGGTGGTGGAGATCGCCCTGCCCCTCGTCGTTCGGGACCCTTCCGTCATCTGGCCCATCCGCCGGAACCTCGCCATCAACGGCAGCGGAGCGCTGGCATTGCTCGCGACCGTCCTGATCGCGGGCCTCGGCTTCCGTTCCTACGCGCGCGGCCGGCGCCTCGAGCAGCAGGTGGAGATCGCTCGCGAAGTGCAGACCGAGCTGCTCCCGTCGGGGACGGAGGCCTTGGAGCCCCTGGTGGTGGCGGCCGCCTACCGGCCGGCGGAGCAGGTGAGCGGCGACTTCTACGACGCGTTCCGCATCGGTGACGGCCGCATTGCCATCGTGGTGGGCGACGTCTCCGGCAAGGGCGTGCCCGCCGCGCTGGTCACGGGCGTCATGCACGGCGCCGTCCGCTCCAGCGCATGGTCGGAATCGACGTCCGCGCACGAGCGGGAGTCTGGGCGACTGAATCTCCTGCTGTGCGAGAAGGCCTCGGGGGCGCGCTACGCCACCATGCTGTGGTGCTACTACGAGCCGCTCACGCGCCGACTGTGCTACGTCAACGCGGGGCACTATCCGCCGCTCCTGATCCGCGACGGGGGCCAGGGACCTGCGATCGTGCGTCTCGACGCCGGCGGCGGCCCGGTGCTCGGCGTCCTTCCCGCGGCGCGCTACGAGCAGGCCCGGGTCGAGGTGTGCCCCGGAGACGTGCTCGTCCTCTACTCGGACGGCCTGACCGAGGCGGCCAATGCGGCCGGTGAGGAGTACGGTGAGAGCCGACTGCGTGAGTTCCTGGCCACGGCAGGCGCCGGGAACCCGGACGCCGTCCGCGACGCGATCCTGACCTCGGTCAGCGCCTTTCTCGGGGCAGCGCCGCCCCGGGACGACCTGACCCTGGTCGTCGCCAAGTTCACGTAATCGGCCTCCACCGCGAATAGACCTTCCGGGCGTTGCCTTCGAATACCTTCTGCGTGTGACTTCATCGCCGGACGACCCAGGCGAGGCCGTCAGGATGTTTGCCGGCCTCGATGTGACCGGCGACTTCCAGGGATTTGAGATCGATGACGGCGACAGAGTCGTCTGGCGTGCAGGCCACGTAGGCACGGGCACCGTCGGGCTGCATCTGGATTCCCGCGGCGCCGCGTCCGATGCGCAAACGCTTCACCTCGCGGCGGGTCTTGGCATCCACGATCACCAGCTCCGGGCCATTCAATGTCGAAACGAACACGAGAGAGCCATCCGGCGTGAACTTGAGCCGGTTCGCGCTGCGGACGTTGACGTTCAACGTGTCGACGACCTTCTTTTCCGCGGCGTCGAGAACGGAGATCGTGCCATCCTGCGCATTGGCAGCCCAGATGTACTTGCCATCAGGCGTAACGTCGAAGCCCTCGGCACCTCTGCCGACCGGGACCACGGTCTGGTCCCAGTCGTCCTGCGGACCCATCGGCCCTTGTCTCGCGATCTTGTCGATGATGCTCATCGTCGCCGAGCTCACGTTGGAAGTGACGATCCGCTTCAGGTCTTCGGAGAGGACGATCATGTGCGTCCGGTTCTGGCCCGTGCCCAGCACCCAGTCCACTCGTTTGGTTGCGGGATCATAGCTGCCGATCACCTTGTTGGTTTCCGCGGTGAACCAGACCTTGCCGCCCGCGAAGGCGAGTCCGTGGGCTCCGCGCAACGCGCCGAGGTCGATGGGCGTCAGAGCCTTGTCATCGAGGAGATCGACGACCGAAATCGTGTTGTAGGCGCCGCCCGCGCCACCGTAGTTCGAGATGTAGGCCACCTTCCCATCGGCGTCCGCGACGATCTCGTGCGGGTCCGGTCCGGAGGGCATGCGAGCCAGGACTTTCAGGGTCGCGGGATCGACGACCGACACCGTCTGGTCGGACTTCGAAAGAACGAGCAACACGGCGGACGACGTGCTCTGGCCGGCCAGGACGACGGATCCCAGGCCGGCCGTCAACAGCGCAACCACGATTCGTGACTTCAGCATTTCGCCACTCTCCTCCGGCCTCGCCCTGCGCCAGGCATGGTTCGACGAATCATCGAGCGTAGTGAAGCCGCCGGTTCGCCCAGGCGATGAAGAAGCTCATGTTCGAACGATCCTCGTGCCCGCCGTCGTGCTGGCGCCAGGCAAGCTCGCCGTCGAGAAGGCTCGTGTTGACGGGAGGTCTCTTCGCGACCCGGTAGTCCTCCATCACGCCGATGTCGCGTGACCCGAGCAGCCGGAAGACCGGGCCCGCCGCCACCGTGGCCATGTAGCTCCCTTGCTGGTCGAGCCAGTTCGCGTCGCCCTTCTCCGGGATGCCGTAGCTGATGAAGGTCGGACGCGGCGCACAGAGGGCGATGAGCTCGTGGGCGTCAACGGGAATGTCGCTTGCGTTCTTGCTCCCGAACGACGCCTCGGCCGCGCCGTACTTGAGGAAATTACCCGCCATCCAGTGGTACTCGCCCGACCCGGTGAGGTTCTCGACCGCCTCCCCGAAGTTCCGGCGGTGCGGCTTGGCGCCGCCTTCGCCGGACGATCCCACCAGGACGACCGCGAAACGGGGCTCGAAGGACATGCCGACCAGGGCGGCCTTGCCGTAGCGCGAGACCCCTTCGATCCCCACGCGCCTGGCGTCGACCGCCGGCAGCGTCTCCAGGTAGTCGAGCGCGCGGGCCGCGCCCCAGGCCCACGCGCGCAGCGATCCCCACTGCTCGGGCGTCCGGCGCTTGCCCTTGTTGGTGAGCCCGATGATGCCCGCGGTGAGACCGGCGCCGTTGTCGGCCTGGATGCTGGCGGTGTTGAGCGAGACGTAACCCCAGCCGGCGGCGATGAGCTGCTCGGTGGAAGGCGGGGCGGCGGGCTCCTGGACGCCGGGGAATCGCGGCAGCGGCTCGCCGGGCATGTGGCCCCCGCCGAACATCATCAGGACAGGCACCGGCCCTTTGGCATTCACGGGCACGACCACGGCCATCGCGATGTCCACGCTGATGGCGGGATGCGCGGAATTGTCGACGTGGCCGATCACTCGCCGGGCCACGACCGGCCGGCCCCCGACCGCCGTCTCCGTGGTCTCGGCCACCGTCCACGCGACCTTCGGCACGTCGGCGGGCACACGGCCGTAGACCTCGCGCTCGAAGTCGAGGGCGATCTCCGGACGCCGCTTCTGCCACCACATCTCGGCGCTCGTGACCTTGCCTCCGTCCCTCAGGGTCAGGGCATCCGGCCAGTCCGGGTAGGGGTTGGCCTTCTCGGGATCGTAGTTCGCCGCGCCCGGCTCGCCGGCGGCCGCGCGGCCGTTGGCGCCCGGTCGGAGCTTCGTGATGCCCAGCTGCCTCATCATGTCGGCGTGATCTTCGCGCGAGAGCTGATCCAGGCGCGCGCGCTCCTCGGGGCTGAGCAGGAACGGGTTCGCCGGCGCGGCCGATGCCGCCGCCGGCGCCGGTGGCGACGGCGCCTGGGCCCACAGGCACGTCGCGGGCAGCAGGCTCAGGCCGGAGAGGGCACAGATCCGTCGTAGCTGGTGCATGGGGTGGCCTTTCGCGCAGGTCATCGGGGACGAGAGGCGCGTGGCGCGCTTGATGATAATCGAGGCCCGTGGCGTCAGGTTCAATCGCCCCTGTCATCCGCACTCATGAGAGCCTCGATTGTCCTGAGCCTCCAGCGTTGTTCGCGACAACCGCGAGGCCGTGAGATGGCCGCGGCGTCGCCATTGACCGTCCCCGGACAGGGGTATAGCCTCATTCGTCCCACACCGGGTGAATCGAACATATGGTGCCGACCTCCCTCAGTGCCGGAGCTCCCACGCTGCTCGTCGTCGACGACAACGAGGCGAACCGCGACATGCTCAGTCGCCGCCTCGAGAAGAAGGGATATCGCGTGCTCACGGCCTGCGACGGCGCGAGCGCCCTCGACCTCATCGCGGCCCAGCCGATCGACCTCATCCTGCTCGACATCGAGATGCCGGGGATGTCGGGCCTGGACGTGCTCCGCGAGGTCCGCAAGACCCGCACCGGCCTGCAGCTGCCGATCCTGATGGCCACCGCTCGCACGGACAGCGCGGACGTCGTGGAGGCGCTGGAGGCGGGGGCAAACGACTACGTCGTCAAGCCGCTCGACTTCCCCGTCGTGCTCGCGCGCGTGGAAGCCCAACTTCGCCTGCGGCCGGTATCCGCGCCGGGCGCGGGAGTGTCAGCGGACGCGGAGACGGGCCCGGGCACGCTCCTGGCCGGCAAGTACCGCCTGGGATCGCTGATCGGCTCCGGCTCGTTCGGCTCGGTCTATCGTGCCCGCCACGTGGACCTCGCGCACGAGGTCGCGGTCAAGGTCCTTCTGACCGCGGCCCGAAACAGCCCGGAGGCGCTGGCGCGCTTCCAACGCGAGGGGATCGCCGCCTGCCGGGTGAAACACCCCAACGCGGTCGCGGTGACCGACTTCGGCGTGACCGCCGGCGGTGCCGCGTTCCTGGTGATGGAGCTGCTGGAGGGCCAGAGCCTGCAGGACGAGATGAACCGGGTCGGCCGCTTCGCGGCGCCGCGCTGCGCGGAGATCCTCACCCCGCTCTGCGCGGCGCTGGCCGAGGCGCACGCGGCGGGGATCGTGCATCGGGACGTCAAGCCCGCGAACGTCTTCCTGCAACGCACCTCGCACGGCGAGACGGTGAAGGTGCTCGACTTCGGGATCGCGAAGATGGCGGACGAGGACGCCCGGGCCGGGAACCTCACCGTCGAGGGGGGCATCCTGGGCACCCCCGCCTACATGGCGCCGGAGCGATTCCGCGGGGAGGCGATCGACAGCGCTTCCGACGTGTACAGCGTGGGGGTGCTGCTCTATCAGATGCTCGCGGGGCGACTCCCGTTCTCGGGCCCGGATTCCGACCTGATGGCCATCGTCATGATGCACCTCCACCGCGAGCCCCCGCCCTTGTGTGAAGCGGATCCGGAGATCGCGCCCGAGATCGATCGCATCGTGATGTCGGCGCTGCGTAAGGACCCACGCCAGCGACCGGCCATCGCGTCGCTCGCCGCGAGCTTCGCGGGCGCGGCCGGGCGCGACAACGTGGTGGAGGCGCACGACCGCGAAGTACCGCCGGCGAGCGACGTGATCCCGGAAGGGGAAGCATCGGCGCCGCAAGCAGACGCCCCCACCGTCATCGGCAGGCGGCGGCCGGACTAGCTTTACTGGACGGTTGGTCGGGGCGGCCGGATTGAACCGGCGCGAGCGATCGTTACTGACTACAGGCTCCGGACGGTTTCCAGTCAGAGGGTATGCCCCTCTGCTGAGCCGAATCATGGATGACCAGGGCGAACGCACGCCGGAGCGTCGTACCGGTGACGTTCAGTTCCATTGGAATATTCGGTCGCACCGTCATGGTTCCTCCGGCCCGACCCCTGCTGGCGCCATCCGGAGTCTCCAGGCACTGCTCTCCCGTCAGCACGTACCAGCCTTCGGGGCCCGGGTGTGTATGCACCCTCGAACTGTCGCCGGGCCGCATCACCGCGTAAGAGAGAACCGCAGCGTAGCTCTTTGCGGCGGGAAGCGGCAGTGGTCCGACGATGGCGATCGCTTCACCTCCCCGCGGAGCAGGGTCTCGGGGACCGAATTCGGAGAGCCACACTCGCCCGTCTTCCTCCACCACGATTCCGGTCGCGCTCCTGGCCGCCTCCGCGGCCTTGCGGCTTGGAAACGCGCGCAAGTGCCAGTAGACGGATGTTTGACTGAAATGAAGTCCGGTGACCGTGCCGACGTTGAAGCAGCCAAACTCCGGTCGCTTCTCGCCCGGCGGCACGTCCACGCAGGCCACTTCGGTCAAGTGC
>JBGPBV010000049.1:0-42007 GCA_041481445.1 Vicinamibacteria bacterium | reverse complement strand
TGCGCTACTTCACAAGCCCCTGGACCGCCTGCTCGATCGCCGGCCAGGCCTTCGAGACCGGAGCGATGAGGTCGAAGTGCCCCACGCCGTCGAGGAGGACGAGGGTGGCAGCATCGCCCTTGGCCTTCGCGGCCGCCGTGTAGCTCTCGGCGAGGGCGAAGGGCACGATCCGGTCCGCGCGCCCCTGGACGATCGTCTGCGGGACGCCGAGGGGCAGGAGGGCCGCGGGCGACCCGATCGCATAGCGCTCCGATTGCGCGGAAGCGGGGCCGCCCATCAGGGCGGGCACTGAATCTCCGCACACGTGCTCGCTCGCCGCGCGCGCGAGGTCGGGGATGGGGGCCAGGGCGACCACCCCTCGAAGGGGGAGAGGCGCTCCTCCGATCGGGTTCGCGGCCGGGTGGCTGGCGCGAGCGGCGAGCCACAGGGCGAGATGCCCGCCCGCGGAGTGGCCGACCGCGACCACGCGGGCGAGGTCGAGGCGATGGGGCCCCGCGATCTGCCGCAGGTGGTCGGCGGCCCGCGCGACGTCCTCGAACGTTCCCGGCCAGCCCCCTCCGTCGTCGCCGACGCGCCGGTACTCGATGCACCAGGCGGCGACCCCCGCCTTGGCCAGGGCCGCGCAGACGGGCCGGATGTGCCCTTCGTCGTACTCGGACTGCCAGCAGCCGCCGTGGATCACGATCGCCACCGGATGGGGCCCCGTCCCCGCCGGCACCCAGAGCTCGCCGAACTGCTCGCGGGCGGTGCCGTACTTGATGCGCTCGTCGGCCTTTCGCGCCCCCAGCTTCAGCACGTCGTCGAACGAGAGGCCCTGCGCGCCCGCGTACGGCGGCAGAGCGAGCACGGCCAGGAGGGCGAGCCGCGGGCCGCTCCGGCGTCTCATCTCGCGCCCGCCTCGGGCCGCCCCGGCCGCTCCCAGGCCCCCGATCGCGCCGAGCGCACGAGGGCGTCGATCACCTCCATGTTCGCGACCGAGTCCTCGAGGGAGACGGCGGGCGGCGTGCCCTCCCGGATGGCGCGGGCGAAGTGCTCGGCCTGGATCGTGTACTGGTCCGAGACCGCGAAGGTGCGGAGAAGGGCGCCGCTCTCGAACACGTCCTGGCCGTCGTCGAAGAGGACCTCGCAGGCGCGGTCGGGAGGCGCGTTGACCGGGATCTTCACCTCGAGGCGCCCGCGCGTGCCCAGGACCTGCATGCGCTGGGCGGGCACGAGCTGGGTGCTGCAGGTGAACGCGCTCTGGCCGCGCGGGAACTCGAGGAGCGCGCTGACGAGGCGGTCGGTCCCGAACTCGGGGTCGCGGTCGAGGGTGGCGATCACCCTCGTGGGCTCCTCCTCGAACAGGAAGCGCGAGAGCGTGATCGGGTAGCAGCCGATGTCCATGAGGGCCCCGCCCCCGATGGCCGCGATGTTGCGCACGTTGGCGGGGTCGCGGTTGAAATACGAGAACACCGTCTGGATCGCCCGCAGCTCGCCCAGCCGTCCGCTCCGCACCTCCTCGCGCACGGCCAGCCACTGCGGGTGCGTGCGCACCATGAAGGCCTCCTCGATGTGCAGGCCGGTCCGGTCGCGCACGGCCAGCAGGCGTCGCGCCTCCTCCGCGTCGAGGGCGATCGGCTTCTCGCACAGGACGTGCTTGCCCGCCTCCGCCGCCTTGATCGACCAGGGCACGTGGAGGTGGTTGGGGAGGGGGATGTAGACGGCGTCGATCCCGGGGTCGGCCAGGAGCTCCTCGTAGGAGCCGTAGGCGCGCGGGATGCCCAGAAGGGTGGCGGCCTCGCGCGCCTTGTCGAGCGAGCGCGAGGCGATGGCGGCGATCTCGCACCCCTCCGCCCGCTTCATCCCGGGGATGACCTTCGTCCGCGCGATGCGGGCCGCGCCCAGCACTCCAAAGCGGATCGTTCTCATGGCCGCCTCCCGCGCCCGCTCACGCCGGTATCATCCGCGGCGGGAGGAGAACGCGATGATCGTGCGCAGCGAGTACCGTGACCTCGAGACCCCCACCGGCCCCATGCGGACCCACGTCTACGCTCCCGCGCCCGCCGGCGCCTCCAGGAAGTATCCCGGCCTCGTCCTCTATCCCGAGATCTTCCAGCAGACGGCCCCCATCGCACGCCTGTGCGTGCAGCTGGCCGGGCACGGGTACGTGGTCATGGCCCCCGAGATCTATCACGAGCACGAGCCGGCGGGAACCGTGCTCGCCTACGACGACGCCGGCCGCGACAAGGGCATGGCCGGCAAGTACGCCACGAAGCTCTCGACCTTCGACGCGGACGCCCGGGTCGTGGTGAGGGCGCTGGGCGAGCACGCCTCCTGCAACGGGCGGATCGGCGCGGTGGGGTTCTGCATCGGCGGGCACCTGGCCCTGCGCGCGGCGCTGCTGCCGGAGGTCCTCGCCTGCGCTTCCTTCTACGCGACCGACCTCCACACGCGGGCGCTGGGCCGGGGCAAGGACGCGGACACCCTGGACCGCGTGGGCGAGCTCAGGGGCGAGATCGCGCTCATCTGGGGCCGCCAGGATCCCCACATCCCGGCCGAGGGCCGGGCCGCGGTCTACCGGGCCCTGACCGCGGCCGGCGTCCTCTTCTCCTGGCACGAGGTCAACGCCGAGCACGCGTTCATGCGCGACGAGGGACCGCGCCACGACCCCGAGGCGGCGCGCCTGGCCCTGGGGATCGCGCTCTCCCTGCTCGCGCGCGCCCTCTGAGTGGGGTCAGCGCGCCTTCTCGACCGGCACGAACTCGGTCATCACCGCCTTGGCCAGCACGTCGGGCGGGAGCAGGCCCTGGCTCAGGATGTAGTCGTGGTAGCGCTGGCGGTTGAACTTCGCGCCCAGGGCCATCTCGGCCTGGGACCGTAGCTGCATCCACCGCGTGTAGCCGTAGAAGTACGACGTGGCCTGGCCGGGAGAGCGGAACGTGTAGCGCTCGACCTCCTGGCGGGCGAAGGGCTCGGAGAGCACGCACTCCTCCATCAGGAGCTTCACCGCCTCCTCCGGCTGCACGCGGCCGAGCTGCAGCTCCGGGTCCAGGAACGCGCGCATCGCGCGCATCAGCCGGTACTGCAGGCAGATGAGCTGGCCGTCCAGCGGCTCGTACGGCTTCATCTCCGCCTCCATGTAGAGCGCCCAGCCCTCGACGTTGACGCTGTTGAAGGCGAAGACGGCCCGCGCGGCGGAGACCCCCTTCTCGACGATGGAGGCGAACTGCAGCTCGTGCCCGGGCCGCGCCTCGTGGACGGTGAGGGTCCAGGAGGCGGCCCCGAAGGTGAAGTCGTCGAAGCCCTTGACCTCGGTTTCGCCCTGGCTGTTCGTGGTGGGCACGCGCAGGGGGAGCAGGAACGTGCCGCGCTCGCCGGTGTTGCCGAGCAGGCGCGGCGGCCGCATGTTGGGGGCGGGCATGGCCGCGCTCTCCGCCTCGCTCGCGATCCGGATCTGCGCCTCCCGTTTGGGGAGCGAGACCACGCCCTCGCGGCGCACGATCTCCTCCAGGCTGGCCAGGCGCTGCTGGTAGTGGGGGAGGATGGCCTCGCCCACGAGCTGGTCCTTCTTGAGGGCCCGGATCACGTCGCGGTAGTCGGTGAGAGAGAGGCCCTTCTCGCGCGCGACCAGGGGGGCCAGCGCGCGCATCTCGTTGCGGATCTCGACGAAGGAGACGCGGGCACGATCGGCCAGGGCCTCCGGCGCCATCTCCACCCCGTACTGCTTGAGGCGGAATGCGTAGAGCTCGGGGGGCAGGCGGAAGTCCGTGCGCGCTCGGGGGAGGATCTCGCGCTTCACGAACTCGTCGTGGGCCGCGACCTGGGTCTTGAGCCTGGCCAGGGAAGGCTCGTACCCGGCGACCTGGTACTTCTGGAACAGCTTCTCGATTCCGTCGAGGTAGAAGCCGGTGTTGGAGAGGTTCTTCTCGACCTCCGCCCGCGCCGGACCGAGCAGGCCCGACTCGCCCAGGCGCTCCCGCATCCGCTGCTCGGCCAGGACGGTGATGGGCGTGGTGCCGGCCACGTCGCCCGCGTACTTCTTCAGGCGGACCAGGGCGGCGGCGCGGCGCGAAGGGGGGACCTGGTCGTCCAGGAGCGAGCGGAGACCACGGAAGATGGTCAGGGGCACGTCGAAGTAGGTGACTTCGTACTTGTGGGTGAGGGCGTCGCCTTCGATCTGCTCCTTGGCGGACTCGATGAGGATGTCGAGGTCCTGGCGGACGAGCGGAAGGGACTCGGCGGTGCGCCGGCGCTCCAGCTCGGCCAGGCCCTCCTTGATGGCGGCCTGGCTGCGCTCGTAGAGACGGGGCTGGAGGTCGAGCACCTGTTCGTCCAGGCCCGCCACTCCGACCTGGCCCGCGCCCTCCGGAGAGAAGCGCGCGAACAGGTCGAGGAGGACCTTGGCATTCGCGTCGCTCTTGTCGATCCAGGCCGGCCGGGGCGTGGCCTCTGGCGCGGGGGAGGCCGCGGGAGGCGTCGTGCCCTGGGCCAGCGCGAGCGGCGCCGCGGCCAGGGCGGCCGCGAGCAGCGCCGGCAACCGGGTCCCCGTCCTGGACGTCCTCACTCGAGCCACTTCGCCAGCCATTCCTGCACCTCGCGATAGAACACGCGGCTGTTCTCCGGCTTGAGCACCCAGTGGTTCTCGTCCGGCCACACCATGAGCCGGACGGGCACGCGCATGCGCTGGAGCACCGAGTACATCTCGAGCGTGTTGTTCATGGGGACGCGGAAGTCGTTCTCGCCGACGGAGAGCAGCATCGGCGTCTTGAAGTCCCTGGCGTAGGCCACCGGGCTCTGGTCCAGCCATTTCTTCGGGTCCTCCCAGAAGGGCCCGCCCATCATCAGCTCGCGGGGGTGGATGATGTCGCTCGTCGACCACTGCGTCTCCAGGCTGGAGAGGCCGGCGTGGCTGACCAGGCACTTGTAGCGCGTGGTCGTGGCCTCCAGCCAGTTCGTCAGGTGGCCGCCGTAGCTGGCCCCGCCCGCCGCCTGGCGGGTGGCGTCGATGCAGGGATAGCGCTTGATGGCCTCGTCCGCCGCCCGGTCGACGTCCGCGTCGGGCCCGCGCAGCGGGTCGCCGAGGATGTCCAGCGTGAACGCCTCCCCGTAGCCCGTGGAGCCGCGGTAGTCCGTGAGGAGCACGACGTAGCCGGGGCTGGCCAGCAGGTGGTAGTTCCAGCGCAGGGTGATCTGGTCGCGCCACATGTTGGCGTGCCCGCCGTGGATGAGGACGAAGAGGGGGTATTTCTTCGAGGCGTCGAAGCCGGAGGGCAGCACGACGAAGCTGTGGACCTTGCGCCCCAGGTCGTTCGTGAACCAGAACTCCTGCAGGGGCGCCCAGTCCAGCTTCGACGCCGTCTCCGTGGTGAAGCTCGTGAGCGGCGTGAGCTTGCGGGTCGCGGGATCGACGCGCACGACCTCGGGGGGCGCGGTGGCGCTGCCCCAGCTCGCGAACACGGCGGGCGGCTTCGCTCCTTCCGGGACCTCGATGGCCCCGAAGGCGCCGCGCGCGTCGAGGACGGGCGTGACGTCGCCCCCCTTGGCGGGGACGGAGAAGAGCCGGACGAACCCCTCGTCCTCCGCGGTCAGGAAGATGCGCCCGTCGGCGGCGATCGAGAAATCGGCCACCGAGCGGTCGAACCGGGGCGCGACGGCGGTGATCTGCCCGGTCCAGGGCCAGGCCGCGCAGGACAGTCGGTCGAGCGCGTAGATCTTGTTCCACTCGTCGTTCACACGGAAGCAGACCTGCCGGCCGTCGGGCGAGAACTGCGGGCTGCCGTAACCCGCGTTCCCGCTGGTGAGCGGGCGCGGCTCCCCGCCGGACACGGGCACGCTGAAGAGGTGCGTGTTCACGGGCGAGTAGGCGGCGGCGGTGCGGGTGGTGGTGGCCGCGAACACGATCGAGGCCCCGTCGGGGGCCCAGGCGGGCGCGAGGTCCTCTCCCGAGCCCTCGCCGCCCGGCCCGCCGTACCCGGGCTGGGTCACGAGGGCGGTGCCGGCCAGCAGGTCACGCGACTTGGCGTCGGGGGCGTCCACGGGCACGACGAACACGTGCGTCTGCGTGTCGTCGAGCCACTTGTCCCAGCGGCGGATGGGGAAGGTGTCGAAGATCCGGACCTTGGACTTGGCGTCCTTGCGCTCGGCGGCGATCTTCCGGTTGGCGTCGGCGTCCGCCGCGCCCGGATAGGCGGCGCTCTGGTAGAGGAGCGAGCGCCCGTCGGGGCTCCAGCGCGGGGCGCGGGCGGCCAGCGGCGCGGAGGTGACGCGGTGGGCCTCGCCGCCTCCGGCCACGTCCATCACGTAGATCTGGGCGACCTCGTCCTCCTCGCGCCTGGCCGCGAAGGCGAGCCGGCGGCCGTCCCGGCTCCAGGCCATGCCGCTCTCGCTCCCCCTGGTGGAGGTGAGCCGGCGCGGAGGAGCGCTCCCGTCGCCGGGCACGATCCACAGATCGGCCACCTCCTTCTTCTCGTCGTAGCTCGGCTCGGTCACCGACACCACGACCCACTTGCCGTCGGGCGAGACCGCGGGCGCCCCCACGCGCTTCATCATCCACAGCGCCTCGTGGGTGGGAGCCTGCTTGCCCGAGGATCCCTGGGCGGCGGCGGGACGCGCGGCGGGGGCGGCCAGGCATGCGGCGAGAAGGACGGAGGCGCGGGCGCGTGCGCGCGAGCTCATCAGGTCATCTCCCAAAGTGACGAACGGTATCATGCCCAGGATGGGGCGATGGCTGGGCATGGCCGGACGCGGGCGCTCCCTCGTGCTCCTCGCCGCCCTGCTCGACGCGAGCTGCGGCCGTGGATCCACGAGGGAGCGCGTCCCCCCCGGGACCCCCGTCGTCCTCATCTCCGTCGACACCTTGCGCGCCGACCACCTGCCCGCCTGGGGCTACCGCGGGGTGGCCACGCCCGCCCTGGACCGGCTGCGCGCGGAGGCGATCCAGTTCAAGAACGCGTGGGCCCCGGCTCCGCTGACCCTGCCCTCGCACGTCACCATGCTCACGGGCCTGCTGCCGCCCGTCCACGGCGTCCGCGCGAACGCGGGGTTCACGTTCCACGCCGACGCGCGGCCCACGCTGCCTCGCCTCCTCAAGGGGCAGGGATACGCGACGGGAGCGGCCGTCTCCTCGTACGTGCTCCGGGCGGAAGCCGGCCTCGCCGCCGCCTTCGACTTCTACGAGGACGGGATCGACCCCCCGGCGGGCGGCGACTTCGCGGACTTCCAGCGGCGCGGGGACGTCACCGCCGCCCTGGCCCGGGAGTGGATCGACGCCCACGTCCAGGCGCCCTTCTTCTTCTTCCTGCATCTGTACGAGCCGCACATGCCGTACGACCCGCCCGAGCCCTTCCGCTCGCGCTACCCGTCGCCCTACGACGGCGAGATCGCGAGCGCGGACGCGATCGTCGGCTCGTTCCTCGACCACTTGCGGACCCTCGGCCTCTACGACCGCGCGCTCGTGGTCTTCACCTCCGATCACGGCGAAGGGCTCGGGGACCACGGCGAGGAGCAGCACTCGATCCTGCTCTACGCCGAGGCCCTGCGCGTGCCGCTGCTGGTCAAGCTCCCCGGGGGCCGCCATGCCGGGGAGACGGTGGAGGCGCCGGTCCAGCTCGCGGACATCGTCCCCACCGTGACCGGCCTCCTCGGGCTCGACGCGCCCCCGGACGCGCCGGGCCTCTCGCTGCTCGCGGTCGGAGGTGCGGACGGGCGGCGTGTCTACGCGGAGACCCTGTACCCGCGGCTGGCCCTGGGCTGGAGCGAGCTCAGGTCGCTCGCGGACGCCCGCTGGCATTTCATCCAGGGGCGGCGCGTGGAGCTGTACGACGTGCTCGCGGATCCCGGCGAGAAGGAGGACCTCTCCACGCGCGAGCCGGAAGTGGTCGCGCGCTTCCGCCTGGAGCTGGAGCGCGGACATCCCCTGCGTCTGGCCACGCCGGAGCCGGTGCCGCCGGAGGTGGCGGAGCGTCTCGCCGCGCTCGGCTATGCCGGCGGCGACGGGCGCTCGGCCCTGGGAGAGGCGGCCGGGCCTCGGCTCGATCCGCGTGACGGCCTGCCTTTGTTCCGTGAGTTCGAGGCGGCCAGCCGCCTGGCCGCCCGGGGCGATCTCTCGGGCGCGGAAGGCGCGCTGCGGCACCTGCTGGAGCGGAGCCCCGGGTTCGTCGAGGCGCGCCTCGCCCTCGGCCGCGTACTGATGGACGGGAGCCGGCCGGCGGAGGCGGCCGACGCGTTCGCCGCCGCCGCCACGAGCCCCGGCGCGTCCGGAGACGCGTGGGTGGCGCTGGGGGAGGCGCGGCTTCGCCAGGGCCGACTGGAGGAGGCCCGGGCCGCCGGCGGCCGCGCCCTGGCCGAGAGTCCCACTCGGGCGCACGAGCTGCTCGCGCGGGTCGCGCTGCGCAGTGGCGACCTCACCCGGGCGGCGACCGAGGTGCAGGCGGCGGAGGCCCGCGCGCGCCCGCGGCCCTCCACGCTCGTCCTGGCCGCCGAAGTGAAGGTCCGGGCGAACGACCTTCAAGGCGCGCTGGCGACGCTGGCGGAGGCGGAACGTCTGGCCGGTACCATGCGGCTCGACGCCGTGCCCGGCCTCGAGTTCCAACGGGCCGACGCCTTGGCCCGCCTCGGCCGCGTCGAGGAGGCGGAAGCGGCCTACGGGCGCGAGATCGCGCGCTTCCCGCGCCACCTGCAGGCCTGGGCCAACCTGGCCGTCCTCCTGCACCTGCAGGGCCGGACGGCGGACCGCGATGCCTTGATGGAACGAATGGCCGCCGCCAATCCGGGACCGGGGGCCGCCGACGTGGCCGCCAAGACGCTCGACGCGCTCGGGGACCGCGGCCGGGCCGCCGCCTGGCGCCGCCGTGCCGCCGGACCCAAGGGGTGACCTCGGGTCGAACCCGCCGTCAGGCCGGAGGTTTCTCGGCGACGTAGAGGAACCGCGAGAGCCGGCGGCTCCGGGCCAGCTCGGCCGTGACCGCGAGGAAGCGTTGCCGCTGCTCGAACCAGTCGGGCCCTTCCTCGCGCCGCAAGGCCGCGGCGTGGCGGATCCGGGCCTCATGCCAGCGGGCGGCGATCTCGGCGGAGGCGGCGGTGCGGTCGTCGCAGCGCAACAAGGCGAAGCCGGCCGCGGCCAAGGCCGTCTCGTTGAGCCCGGGCGGCACGAAGAGGAAGAACCCGGCGGAGGCGCGGACGTCGAGATCGCTCCGGGCCACCGCGCCGGTCAGGACGGCGGGGTCGCTGAAGACGAGCCGGCCTCCCCCACGGAGCAGCCTCGCCCACTCGGACAGCGTGGCGAACCGGTCGGGGAGGTGACACATCGCGTCGATGCAGAGCACGGCATCGAAGGCGCCGTCCTCGAAGGGCAACCGGCCGCCACAATCGAGCACGGCGAAGGTGGCGCGATCGGCGAGGCCGCGCGCGGAGGCCTGGGCCTGCGCGTGGGCGATCCCCGCGGCCTCGGCGTCCAGGCCGGTGAGCCGGCATCCGGTGCGCTCCACCAGCGCGAGCGAAGGGCCTCCCGCCCCGCAGGCCACGTCGACGACGCGGCGGTCGGGGCCGAGGCCGAGAAGGGCGGCCATCTCGGCCTGCTCAAGGGCGGTGCGCCAGCCCTGCTGCCCGCTGTCCTCGCCGTACACCTCGCGCCGGAGCGTGGCGGCGAGGGCGCTCGCGAAGCGGGCGTATTGGGGACCGTAGAAGTCGAAGGCGCCGCTCACGTGGGACCTGGCGAGAGACTCTGCGCCCGCTCCGAGCCACCGTCAATCCGGAAAGCCTAGAATCCGCGCACCCATGTCCCGCGTCCGGGGTCTGGCCGTTCTCGGCCTCCTGTTCGCCGCGATCGCCTTCCTCGTCCCCCATCCCGCCGCCGTCAGCCCGCACGACTGGCGGCAGATGGCGATCTTCGTGTGCGTGATCGTCGGGATGATCCTCGAGTCCCTGCCCGCGTCCGCTCTCGTGCTGCTCGGGCTGACGGCCATGGTGGCAAACGGCACGCCGATGCGCGAGGCGCTCGGCGGGTTCGCGGAGCCCTCGGTCTGGCTGGTCGTGGCCGCCATGCTCATCGCCCGCTCCCTCCTCGATTCCGGGCTGGCCCGGCGCATCGCCCTCCTCTTCATCCGCGCGTTCGGCCAGACGTCGCTCGGGCTCGCCTATGCCGTGCAGATGACCGACGTCACCCTGGCCACGGGGGTACCGTCGATCACCGCGCGCAGCGCGGGCATGGTGCTGCCGGTGCCGGTGAGCATCGCCGAGCTGATGGGCTCGCGGCCGGGGCCGACGGCGAGCCGGCTCGGCGCGTTCCTGATCGCGGCCATGTATCAGGGCTCGGTCGTCGCCTGCGCGATGTTCATGACCGGACAGGCCAGCAACGTGCTCGGCGCGAACCTCGCCCTCAAGCTCGTCGGGGTTCGTGTGACCTGGACGGGCTGGCTGCTTGCCGCCATCGTGCCCGGGCTGGCCTCGTGCGCGGTCGTGCCCTGGGTGGTGTATCGCGCGCTGACCCCGGAGATCACGCGGACGCCGGAGGCGGCCGCCTTTGCCGCGCGCGAGCTGGCGGCGATGGGTGGGCTCTCCCGGGCCGAGCGGCTCACGCTCGGGGTCTTCGGCGCCGTCGGCCTCCTCTGGATGACATCCGCCTGGCATGGCTTGGACGTCACGTTCGTCGCGTTCCTCGGCCTGAGCGTGCTGCTCGTGACCGAGACCCTGAAGTGGGAGCAGTGCGTGGCCGAGAAGTCGGCCTGGGACGTGTTCGTGTGGTACGGCGGCCTCCTGCGGATGGGCGAGCTGCTCGGGGCCACCGGCATCATCAAGCTGTTCGCGGACCGCGTCGGGGTCCTCTTCGCCGGGCTGCCCTGGCTGGCCGTGCTGCTGGCGATCCTGGTGATCTACTTCTACGCCCACTATCTCTTCGCGAGCATCACCGCGCACGTGCTCGCGATGTTCCCGCCGTTCGTGGTGCTGCTGGTGGGGATTGGCGTGCCGCCCCAACTGGCGGTGTTCAGCCTGTTGTGCCTCGCGAACCTGCCCGCGGGGCTGACCCACTACGGCACCACCAGCGCGCCGATCGTCTTCAGCCGCGGCTACGTTTCGCGGCGGGCCTGGTGGCGCGTCGGGTTCCTCGCCTCGCTGGCCAACCTCGCGATCTGGCTCACCGTCGGGTTCGCGTGGTGGAAGCTCCTGGGTCTCTGGTAGGGGCCCGAAGCGAAAGGAGGCCCCGGGACAGGTCGCCCCGGGGCCCCTCTGCATCACCGGCCGTGAACAGGCCGGCTTCCGCTAGAAGCGCACCCCGAACGCGACCTGATACGTCCGCGGCGTCTGGTAGGCGAAGCGGCTCGTAGGTTGGCCGAACGTGGGAGCCTTGCGCCAGTTCACGCCCTCGACGGGCTGGGTGGTGAACGGGTTGAACGGCGTCATGCTGGCGAGGTTGGCGTTGGTCTGGACGGTGGTGCTGATGCATCCGCCCGTGCCGCAGCCGACGTCCAGATCGCTGTTGACCCCGCCCACGAAGTTCGTCAGGCCCTGTCGGTTGAAGAGGTTCACGGTGGTGAAGCGCACGAAGAGCTGCGACTTCTTGTAGCCGAGCTTGTGGGTGTAGTTGAGCGCCAGGTCCGTGCGCCACAGCTTGTCCATGTGGTACGCGTCGCGCGCGGTGAAGTAGTAGAGGACCGTCGCCGGCGGGGTGGAGTACGTGAGCGGGTTGCCGGGCACGAACGGCCGCGTGTCCACCGTGCCCTGCGCCCCGTAGGGGGTCCCCGTGTTGAAGTACTGCAGGACGCCGAGGGTGACGTTGCCGACCTGCGCCGGCAGCGGGACGTCGTAGGTCGCCCAGGCTCGCACCTTGTGACGCACGTCCGCGTTGAGGTCGCCGTCCGTGAAGTTCCAGGAGGGCAGGTAGTACTCCGGGTAGCGGATGATCTGGTTGACGGCGGTGGTGGGTCCGCTGCCGCCGTTCTCGCCCTCGGCGTTCCCCTTGAGCTCGCCCAGCGTGTAGTTGCCGCTCAAGCCCAGCCGGGTGGTGGGTCGATAGGCGACCTGGAAGTTCATCCCGCGATACTTCCGGTCGAGGGTGTTGTTGTTCTCCACCAGGCCGAGGTCGAAGCTGCGGCCGAACTGGTCCTGGACCTTGCCCGTGGTCTGGTCGATGCGCGTGATGTAGAAGTCGTTGTACTTGCGGAAGATCCCGTCGAGGCGCATCGAGCCCTTGGAGCCCAGGCGCCGCGTCACGCCCAGGGTGAACTCGCGCGTGTTGGGCGACTTGAGCGTGTCGTTGATGTGGACGTTCAAGCCCGGGATGCTGGGGGCGCCGCGCGTCGGGCGGTTGGTCCCGCCGTTGGCGTTGAACCAGCTCCACAGCGTGTTGAGCGCGGCCTCCGTGCCGACGGGGCTGGCCGGGCTGCCGGTGTTGACGGGAGGCCCGAGGTACGTGAAGTCGATGGTGGCCGGCTGTCCGCCCGCGGACCCGGCGTCGCCGATGCTGTTGGCGATGGCCGCCACGTACTGCCCGTAGGCGGCGTTGATCGTCCACTCGCCGTTCGCCTTGGGGTCGAAGGTGGCGGAGAGCCGCGGGCTGAAGGCGGCGTCCTTGACCACGTCGTGGCCCTGGCTGTCCACGCCGCTGTTCTTGTCGTAGCGGATGCCGACGTTGAAGTTCCAGTGCTTGTTGAGGGCCCAGGCGTCGTTGACGAACCCGGAGTAGGTCCGGAAGCGGTTGCCCTCCGAGCCCACGAAGATCGGCGTCCAGCGGATGATCGTGCGGTCGTCCAGGACGGGGAAGATCGTGGTGCCCTGGATGATCGCGGAGGTCGTCAGGATGCGGAAGTCGGAGCCCGACTGGTGGTTGTTGGCGAAGCGCTTGTCGTCGAAGACGTCGAACCCGCCGGTGAGGTTGTGGGCGCCCAGGCCGCCGGTGGAGGCGAAGTAGCTGGCCTTCACCGTGATGTCCTGGTTGTCGCGCTTCTCCGGATCGCACACCCCGCAGAAGGTCGGCGAGTTGTAGCGGGCGTTGTTGCGGGACTGGTCGATGAGCAGCGTGCCCTTGATGGGATCGGTGAACAGCGACCCGGAGTTGATGAACGTGAACCGGCGCCGCGAGTACTGCCCCTCGACGAAGAACTTCGGGCTGATGATGCCCGTGTAGTTGGCCGAGATCAGCTCCTGGGGCGTCTGGCGGCCGTTCACCAGGCTCGCGAAGTCCATGATGTTGCCGAAGAAGTTCCCGTCCTCGTTGTCCTTGATCTTGGTGTAGGCGCCCTTGAAGGTGTGGTTCGCGTTCAGGGCGTAGGTGAGCTTGCCCTCGAAGCGCTTCTGGTTGCGGACGTCGTCGAAGTTCAGGTTGGTCGCGAAGGTGGTGCCGTTGGTGACGCGGTTGCCGGTCAGGCGGGCGGCTCCGAAGAACCAGAGCTTGTCCTTGAAGATGGGCCCGCCCAGCGTGAATTCCTGGGTGTAGAGGTGCTTGTCCGTGCGCTTGTCGTTCGGGAACGGGGTGAGGGCCGCCCAGTCGTTGTTGTCGAGGGTCATCCGGTAGGAGCCGGAGAACTCGTTGCCGCCCGACTTCGTGATGGCCTGCACCACGCCGCCCTGGAAGCGTCCGAACTCCGCGGAGATGGCCGCGGTCGAGATCGTCGTCTCCTGCAGCGCATCCTCGATGAACAGATTGAGGGCCTGGCCCCGGATGTTCTCGTTCACGACCACGCCGTTGACGACGTAGAGGCTATCGAACGACATCGCGCCGTTGATGGACAGGCCGCCGTTGGGGCCGCTGTTCTGGACGCCGGGGGCGAGGTTGACGGTGTCCACGAGACGCCGGCTCGTTGGCAGCTTGTCGATGAGGTCGGCCTTGAGGTTGGTCGCCACCTCCGCCTTCTGGTTGAACTCAGCGGGAGCCTCGGCGACCACCGTGACCGTCTCGCTCACCGTGCTCAAGGCGAGGGTGGGGCTCACGGTCACGCTCTCCGACGGCGAGAGGCGCGCGGTCTGCTTCACGGTCCGGAACCCGGCGAGGTTGAACGTCACCGTGTAGTCGCCCGCGGGCAGGAACGGGATGATGTAGTCGCCGTTGGTCGAGGTGGTGGCGGCGCGCGTGCCCTGCAACGCCGGGGATTCGACGGTCACCGTCACGCCCGGAACGGCGAGTCCGTCCGGATCGAGGACTTTGCCCGAGATGGTCCCGGTCGGGTTCGTCTGCGCCAGCAGTGGCACCGCGGCGAGCAGTAGTGCGGCCAGCGGCATCAGGCTCTTGAATCTGATCCTCATCGTCATCGTCATCATCAAACGGCGCTCCTTTCGGTCCACGGCGGAGTCACGCCACCGCCGTGCCGCGATCGCCTTCAAGGAACTGAACATCGCGAAACTGGACATGACTGTCAGCGTGGAGCAAGGCGCGTTCCCGGGCCCGCGGAGGAGGACGTGTCCTCGGTGGTGATTGGAGAGGAAGGAGTTGAAGGCACGCCTCGCCGGCGGCGACCATAGGGATTCAAGGGCCCGAATCCAGAGGGCCGGATTTCCCTGGCCGGGTCCCGGCCTAGCCGCCGATGTGGGCGGGCCGGGCCCCGGCCAGGTCGCGCGCCGTCTCGACCAGGCGGATGAACTCGGCGCGCGCGCCGCCCGGGTCGGGTCCGAGGCCGGCCTTCGCAAGCTCGAGCACCTGGGCGTAGGTGGCCGTGCCCTTGTGCTCGGAGTCGCGCAGGAGCATCCCGAACGCGGCCACCGCGGCCGCGAAGCGCACGTCCTCGGAATCGCCGTCGTCGCCCTCCCGGACCGCGACCGCGAGCAGCCGGCTCGTGTCGCCGTCGGGGGCCTTGTAACGGAGCTTCACGGTCAGGAGCTCGCCCGCCGAGGCCGCCGCCGACCGTGCGCGCGGCCCCTGGTACTTGAGGGGGTCGACGGCGCGCCCGCCGCCCTGCGCCCCCGCCGGCACGATCTCGTAGAGGGCGGTGACGGTATGCCCCGCGCCCATGTCGCCTGCGTCCTTGGCGTCGTCGCCAAAGTCGGCGTCGTCGAGCACCCGGTTCTCGTAGCCGATGAGCCGGTAGGCCGAGACCGCGGCCGGGTTGAACTCGACCTGGAGCTTGACGTCCTTGGCCACCGTGACGAGGGTCGAGCCCGCCTCCGTCACCAGCACCTTGCGCGCCTCCGCCAGGGAGTCCACGTAGGCGTAGTTGCCGTTGCCCTTGTCCGCCAGCATCTCCATGCGCGAGTCCTTGAGGTTGCCCATGCCGAACCCGAGCACGGACAGCGACACTCCGGTCTTGCGCTTCTGCTCGATCAGGCGGGTCAGGTCGCCGTCGCTCGTGACCCCGACGTTGAAGTCGCCGTCGGTGGCCAGGATGACGCGGTTCACCCCGCCTTCGATGAAGCTCTGCTGCGCGACGTGATAGGCGAGCCTCAGGCCGGCTCCTCCCGCCGTCGACCCTCCGGCCTGCAGCTGGGACAGGGCGGCCCGGATCTCGCCCCGGCGATCGCCGGGCGTGGGTGGGAGCACGAGGCCGGAGGCGCCGGCGTAGACGACGATGGAGACGCGGTCGCGCTCGGTGAGCTGATCGGCCAGCATGGCCATCGAGGCCTTGACCAGCGGGAGCTTCTGCGGGTCGTCCATCGAGTCCGACACGTCGAGGAGGAACACGAGGTTGCGCGCGGGCAGGTCGCGGTCGGGGATGCTCCGCGCCCGGAGGCCGATGTGGACGAGCTTGTGCTCCGGCTTCCAGGGGCAGGCGGCCACGCCGGTGGTGACCGAGAAGGGCGCCTCGGTCTCCGGGGCCGGATAGTCGAAGCGGAAATAGTTGACGAGCTCCTCGATGCGCACGGCGTCGGGGGGCGGCAGGCGGCCCTCGCGCAGGAAGCGCCGCACGTTCGCGTAGGAAGCGGTGTCGACGTCGATCGAGAAGGTCGACAGGGGCCGGTCGGACACGGAGACGAACTTGTTGTCGGCGATGTGCGCGTAGTTCTCGGTGTTGAACCCGGGTGCGGGCTGGACGCCCAGGCCGCCGAGCACGCCGCCCGCGACGCCGCCCGGGACGCCTCCTTCCACTCCGATCGCATCGCCCATCTGCTTTGGCGGCGCCGTCGGCGCCAGGGCCATGCTCCGGGCCGGCGGCGCGTACGTCGAGGGCGACTGCGAGTGCGCGGGACCGGCGACGCGGGCGCGCAGCAGCGACGGGACGGCGACAAAGCACACCAGGGCGAGCGTGGCGGCCATGGCGCCGGCGAGCACGAGGAACGTCGTGGACGGGCGATGGAAGATCTTCACGGCACCACCTCGCTCGAAGTGGCCCCCGGGCGGAGGCTCACGGGGGCTACCGGTTGGACTCCGCGGCTATTCCCGGAGTTCCCGGGGCGAGGTGAGGGAAAACGGCGGGCGGCGGTTACTTCAGGCGCTCGCGCAGGAAGGCGACCGTCCGCGGCCAGGCCTCCTGGGTCGCCTTGAGGTTGGCCCCGTCGCGCCCGGACTGCGCGCGCAGGAAGCCGTGCCCGGCCCCGGCGTACGTATGCGGCTCGTACGGCTTGCCGAGCTTCTTCATCTCCGCCTCCGCCGGCCCCACGGTGGCGTTGACGCGCTCGTCGTCGCCCGCGTAGTTCCCGAGGACGGGGGCCTTCACGCGCGCCAGGTCGGCCGCCTCCGGCGAGGTCCCGTAGTAGACGACGGCGGCGTCCAGCGCGGGCTGCGTGACCGCGTAGGCGAAGCTGCGCGAGCCTCCCCAGCAGAAGCCGATGGTCCCGCTCTTGCCGCTGGCGGCGGGGAGCTTGATCGCGTAGGCGCGGACGGCGTCGAGGCGGCCGGCCGCCTCCTCCGGCGTCACCTTGCGCACGAGCGCCACCACGTCGTCGCGGCTGGCCGCGGACTCCGTGCCTCCGCCCCCCGGCCCGTGGCCGGAGAGGAGGTCGGGCGCCACTGCGATGAACCCCTCGCGCGCGAGCTGGTCGGCCACCGCGCGGATCCAGTCCGAGAGGCCGAAGATCTCGTGGATGACGAGGACCACGCCTGCCTTGTCCTTGCGCTCCGGGTAGACGACCCAGGTCCGGATGGGCGTGCCGTCGGGACCCTTGACGTCCACGTACTCGCCGTGGCGCGGCGACTTCTCGAGGGCGGCCTTGGCCGTCTCCTCGCTGGCGGGGAGGCTCTCGTCGCGGGGCGCGGTCGGAGCCGCCGCGGCCGCGGGCGCGGCGGGGGCGGACGCCGCCGGCTTCGGTGAAGGCGACTGGGCCCAGGCGGCGGGAGCGAGAGTCAGGACGACGGCAGCCAGGGTTCGGGAGTGACGCATCGTGCCTCTGCTCCTTGCCGGACGCCCGGGTCTACGGCAGCGGGCCGATGTAGTTCTCGTGCCGCGACTCGAACTCGTCCCAGTGGAGCTGGCCCGAGGCCCCGGGCTTCACGCTGAGAGCGCCCAGCCGCGCGAAGTCGATCTGGCTGATGCTGCTGTCCACGTTCGTGAGCTCTTCCTCGAGGACGCCGTCGATGAAGAGCCGGAACACGCCGTCGTTCGCGTCCGCGCTGGTGGCTCGGATCCAGTCGACCTCGATCGCGTGCGGTGCGGCCGAGATCGGGTAGAAGGCCGTGTTGGCCTGGCTGTTGTCGTCGCGGCGGGCCCGTCCGAGGATGCTGTAGGCGTTGCCCTGCCGCTTGAGCACGATCGCGAAGACGCGCCGCGTCGGGCTTTCCTCGAAGCCGATGAAGACGCGCGTGCGGAAGTTGCCGCTGGCCTCGCCGGGGTCGAACCCGGTGGGATCGAGGTAGAAGCGGGCGCGATAGCGGTCCTCGTTGTCGGGCGAGTCGTCCTGCACGAAGAGCCCGTTCACGTCGTTTATGACCGCTTGCAGGCGATGGGCGGTGCTGGCCATCCCGGGAGCGACGATGCTCAGGTCGCCGCTATCCGTCTGGGAGGAGGACCAGGCCCCGAGGCCCGACTCGAACCCGTCCGCGAAGATGAGGTCGGTGACGGGAGTGCTGGTGGAGGAGGCATTGTTCGGACCGACGGGGTCGACCATGCCGCCGGGCACGGCCGCGGCGGCGGTATTGGGGATCAGCCCCACGGTGCCGTAGGGCACGGTCCCCACGACGGTGTAGGTGACGGTGCCGCCCACGGGCAAGTTGACCGAGGAGTCGTTGATGTTGCCGGACCCCGAGGCGGTGCAGGACGAGCCCAGCGAGGCGAGGCAGGCCCAGGTCACTCCGTTGAGGATGCCGGGCACGTTGTCGGTCACGTGCGCCCCCGTCACCGTGCTCGGTCCGTTGTTGGTCACGATGATCGTGTAGGTCAGCGGCTTCTTCCAGCGGGCGGTGACGCCGCCATCGGTCTTCGAGATCGCGAGATCCGCGGCGGGCGCCGGGTTCACCGTCGTCTGGGCGCTCGCGGTGTTGTTCGCCTCGTTGGGATCGCGCTCGGCCGCGGTCACCGTCGCCGAGTTCGTGAGCAGCCCGGCCCCCGCGGGTGCCGTCACCTGGAGCGTGATGGTCCGGATCGCACCGACGGGCAGGGCGGTCCGCGTGCAGGTCACGATGCCGGCGAGCTCGCCGCAGGTCCAGCCCGGCCCGCCCGCGCTCACGAAGAGGACGCCGGGAGGAAGGGTATCGACGACGGACACGGTGCTGGCGGGGTCGGGTCCGGCGTTCGTCACCGTGATCGTGTAGGTGAGGGTCTGCAGGCCGACGATCGGGTCCGGAGAGTCGGTCTTGGTCAGGGAGACGTCGGCATCGGGGACGCCGCCCTCCCAGAAGCCGCCGTCGAGCCCGTACGTGCCGCCCGTCATGTGGGGACCGGCATCGGGCTGGCCGGCGGTCGCGCCGAGCGTGTACGGGCCACCCGAGAGGAAGGTCGCCCCGCCGCCGTCCACCGTGTACCAGGAGAGGTCGTAGGTCTGCGCGGCCAGGGGGGAGGCGGCGAGCAGGAAGGCCACCAGCATTGCCGGCGTGCCCACGCCGGAAGGGCGGTGTCGCATTTCGGGGAGCGGCATCAGTTCGTGGCGCGGGTGGCGGTGATGGCCCGGCTCCTCATCGCGCGAACTCCTTCCGGGCCTCACCATCTCTGGGCCACGGGAGCCTTGCGGACGACCCGGGGCAGGCAGGGGGGCGATGGGGATGCCGACAGGAATCGAGTGGCGGGATCCTAGCAGGTTCGCCACCCAGCGTCCAGGAGTCGCCGTCTTTTCAACAGTCATGCCATCTCCCGCCACGAGCCGGTCCTGCGACGATCACGGCCTGATCACCGCCTTGACGACCTCGAGGCGCTCCATGGCGGCCAGGGCCTGGCCCGCGCCCTCGAGGGGGTATTCGCGGCTGACCAGGCGGCTCCAGCCCAGGCGGCGGTCGTGGCGGGCCATCAGGGCCAGCGCCCGGTACAGGTGCGTGAACTCGTAGCCCCAGCAGCCGAGGACGGTCGCATGGCGCCGGTTGACGTGACGATGCGGGTTGAGGACGGTGTCACCGGCATCCGTGTACTGGCCGACGATGACGTACCGGCCGGCGTCGCGGACCATCTCGAGTCCCTCCGGCACCGCCTGCGGGTTGCCCGTGGCTTCGATTACGACGTCGGCGCCCCGGCCTCCCGTGCGCGCGCGCACCCAGGCGACGCGGTCCGCCGCCGCCGGGGTGTCGGCGAGGTCGAGCACCTCGTCCGCGCCCATCTCCCGTGCGACCTTCAGCCGGGCGGCCGGCGCGCCCACCACGAGCACGGACAGGGCACCCGCCAGCGACGCGAACACGGCCGCATTGAGCCCCACCGGCCCGCTGCCCTGGACGACGACGGTGTCGCCGAGGGCGACCTGCGCGCGCTCGACGGCGTGGAAGCCCGTGACCAGGCCGCAGCCCCCGCCCATGAAGGCCATCGGGTCCAGTCCCTCGGGCAGGGGCACGATGGCAACGCCCGGCCGCAGCTCGATCTGCTCGGCCCAGCCGCCGAGCACGCCGTCCGCGACGCCGGTCGTGATGCCGTAGACGCGCCGGTGCGGACAGCGCGTGGCCGCCCGCGCCACCAGGCAGTGCCAGCAGGCGCCGCAGGTCCCGAAGACGTCGTAGAACGTCACGAGCTGACCGGCGGTGATCGGCCGGCCCTCCACGTCCGCCAGCGGACCACCCGTCTCCAGCACGCGCCCGCAGCTCACGTGGCCGGGGATGATGGGGTAGGGCACGCCGGCGAGGTGCCCGTGATGGAGGTGGACGTCCGTTCCGCAGACCTCGGACATCAGGGTCTCGAGCACGGCGCCGCCGGGAGCGGCGCGCGGGGCGGGGAGGCGGCGCGTCTCCAGCGCGGCGCGGGGCGCCGTCATCACCGCGGCGCGAATGGTGTCCGGCATGGCGCCGATTCTAGCCGCGTCGCCGCCGGCGGGACGCTTTCGTCAGGCGTAGGAGGTGCGCGTGCGTCCGGCCGCGAACAGCTTGACGAGGACGAGCCCGGCGACGAAGCCGCCGATGTGGGCCATGAAGGCCACGCCGGCGGTCTGCTCGGTCTGGGCCATCGACCCCATGCCGCTCACCAACTGGATGAGGATCCAGAGGCCGAGCATGACGTAGGCGGGCACGGCCATGATCCCGCCGCGCGTCATCACGCGCACGCGGTTGCGGGGGAACAGGAGCATGTAGCCGCCGAGCACGCCGCTGATCGCGCCCGAAGCCCCGACGCTCGGCACGTTCGAGCCCGAGTTGAAGGCGATGTGGGCGAGGCCGGCGGCCAGGCCGCACACCATGTAGAACAGGAAATACCGCACGTGGCCCATCAACTTGTTCAGGTTGTCGCCGAAGATCCAGAGGTAGAGCATGTTCCCGAGGAGATGGGCCCAGCCGCCGTGCAGGAACATCGACGTCACCAGGGTCGACCAGAAGGGGAGGGGTATGAGGGGTGCGATGTCGTGCCCGCTCGAGTACTCGCGAGGCACGACTCCCCAGGCGGTGATGAAGGACTGAAGCGCTCTCTCCGAGGGTTGCGACAGCTCCAGGAAGAAGGCGGCCACGTTGGCGGCGATGAGGGCCCAGTTCACGAGAGGCGGCGGGCCTCCGGTGAGGTTGTCGTCGCCAATCGGGATCATGCCCATCGCACCCTCCGTGGCTGACTGATTCTGCCCGCGGACGAGCGCGGGGCGGGGGACGACGCGAATAATACGGAGCGGCGGCCCTCAGGCGGCCAGGAAGCGACGGTGCAGGCGATCGTCGGCCGCCATCTCCGGATGGAACGTGGCCGCGAACACGCGGCCCTGGCGGACGAACACGGGCTCGCCCTTCAAGCGCGCGAGGACCTCGACCCCCGGGCCTGTCGCCGTAAGGCGGGGGGCGCGGATGAACACGCCCCGGACCGGCGCATCGAACGTCGGCGCCTCGAGCTCCGCCTCGAAAGACTCCGACTGCCGGCCGTAGGCGTTGCGTTCGATGACGGCATCGAGCAGGCCGAGGCTCGGCTGCGACGGCCGAACGTCCCGCGCGAGCAGGATCGCTCCCGCGCAGGTGCCGAAGAGGGCGCCCCCTCGGCGATGGAAGGCGCGCAGGGCCTCGAGCCACGGCTCGCCCGACATGAGGCGCAGCAGGGCCGTGCTCTCTCCGCCGGGCAGGACGAGGGCGGAGACGAGGTCGAGCTCCGCGCACCGGCGCACCTCGCGCACGGTCGCCCCCAGGGCGCGCAGGATCCCGGCGTGGGCGGCGAAGTCCCCCTGCAGGGCGAGGACGCCGGCCGCGCGTGCTCTCACCAGCCGCGGCCCTGGAGGCGATCGGCGGGGGAGAGGGTGGCCACGTCGACCCCGCGCATGGGCTCGCCGAGGCCGCGCGAGGCCTCCGCCACCGCCCGGGCATCCGCGTGGTGCGTGGTGGCCTTCACGATGGCCCGCGCCCGCGCCGCGGGGTCGGACGACTTGAAGATGCCGGAGCCCACGAACACCGCCTCCGCGCCCAGCGACATCATGAGGGCGGCGTCGGCGGGGGTGGCGATGCCTCCGGCCGCGAAGTTGGGGACGGGCAGTCGGCCCTCGGCCGCCACCTGGCGCACCAGCTCGTAGGGCGCTCCCAGCTCCTTGGCCGCGTGCATCAGCTCCTCCTCGCCCAGCGTGCGCAGGCGGCGGATGGCGGAGGTGACCGCGCGCATGTGGCGCACGGCCTCCACGACGTCGCCGGTGCCGGCCTCGCCCTTGGTGCGGATCAGGGCCGCCCCTTCGCCGATCCGGCGCAGGGCCTCCCCGAGGTCGCGGCAGCCGCAGACGAAGGGGACGGTGAAGGCGTGCTTGTCGACGTGGTGCTCCTCGTCCGCCGGGGTCAGGACCTCGCTCTCGTCGACGAAGTCGACCCCGAGCGCCTCCAGCACGCGCGCCTCCGCGAAGTGCCCGATGCGGCACTTGGCCATGACGGGGACGCTCACCGCGGCCATGATGGCCTCCACGATCGCGGGGTCGGCCATGCGCGCCACGCCCCCCTCCTTGCGGATGTCCGCGGGCACGCGCTCGAGCGCCATCACCGCCACCGCCCCCGCCTCCTCCGCGATGCGGGCCTGGGTGGCGTCCGTGACGTCCATGATCACGCCGCCCTTGAGCATCTCCGCGAGGCCGGTCTTGAGCCGCAGGGTCCCCTTGGCTGCCTCCGTCATCGACGTCCTCCCTCCCGCGGACCGGGGTCCGCCTTGCCCTCCGCTTCCGCCTCCGCGCGGGCGCAGGCCAGGATGGCCCGCGCCGAGCGGTCGATGTCCTCTTCCGAGGTGGACCAGTTCGAGACCGAGATGCGGATGGCGTCCAGGTCGTGCCAGCGCGTGCCCGCCATCCAGCACGTCCCCTCCCGCTGCACGCGCGCCACCACCGCCTTCGTGAAGGCGCCCGCCTCCCGCCCCCGGGGCTCGAAGCGCACGAGGACCTGGTTGAGGACGACCTCGTTGAGGATGCGCACCTCGATCCCGGCCTCGCTCGCGCCCGCGCGCAGGCGGTCGGCCATGCGCCGGGCCAGCGCGCACCCGCGCTCGATCATGGCCGCCACCCCTTCGCGTCCCAGGCTGCGCAGGGCGGCGTACACCGCGAAGCCGCGCGCGCGGCGCGAGAACTCCGGCGTCCAGTCCTGCGGGTCCCTCTCCACCCCCTCGGACTGCACGAGGTAGGCGGCGCGGCCGGTCATGGCCGTCTTGTGGGCCACCGCGTCCCGCGCGATGGCGATCCCGCAGTCGTAGGGCACGTTGAGCCACTTGTGGCCGTCGGTGGCCCAGGAGTCCGCGCGCTCCACCCCCGCGGACAGCGCCCGGCGCGAGGGGGCGGTGGCGGCCCAGAGGCCGAAGGCGCCGTCGACGTGCACCCAGGCCCCGCGCTCGTGGGCCACGTCCGAGATCTCGCCCACGGGGTCGAAGGCCCCGGTGTTCACGTTGCCGGCCTGGGCGCAGACGATGGTGGGCCCGTCCAGGCTGGCCAGGACGCGCCGCAGCTCGTCCACGCGCAGGCGTCCCTGGGAGTCGGCGGGAACGCGGATGGCCCGGCGGCTGCCCAGCCCGAGCAGGCGCAGGGAGGTGAGGATGGTGACGTGGGCCTCCTCGGAGACCACCACGTTGAGGCGGGGCGCGCCGTGCAGGCCGTCCTCCTCGACGTCCCAGCCCGCGCGGGCCAGGACGGCGTGGCGGCCGGCGGCGATGCCGGTGAAGTTCGCCATCTGTCCCCCGGTCACGAACCCCACGCTGCAGGAGGGGGGCAGGCCGAACAGGTCGAGCAGCCAGCCCGCGGCCACGTCCTCCACCACCGCCGCCGCCGGGCCGCAGGCGTAGAGCCCGGCGTCCTGGTCCCAGGCCGCGGCCAGCCAGTCCGCGGCCAGCGCGGCCGGGAGGCTGCCCCCGATCACGAAGCCGAAGTAGCGCGGCCCCGCGCTGGCCACCAGGCCCTCCTCCGCCGCCGCGGCCAGGGCCTCCACCACCTGCAGGGAGGAGGCGCCGGCGGCAGGGAGGGGGCCGCCCAGGCGGTCGGCCAGGGCCTGACGGCTGGCCCGCGCCCCCACCGGGCGCGTGCGCAGGGAGGCCAGGAACTCCTGGGCGAGGGCGGCGGTGCGGGTCAGGACCTCGTCGCTCATCGCGGCTCCCGGGAATGTATCGATACAATCATGACCATTGTCCTCCCCCTGGAAGGCACAATATTCTTGACTTGTCCCGGTAGTCAATAGGAACATTGTCACCATGACAATATGGACGCCCGACCTGCGCTCCCGCTCCGGCCCCCGCTACGTGGCCATCGCGGAGGCCCTGGCGGAGGACGCGGGAGGCGGCCGGCTCTCCCCGGGCACGCGCCTGCCCACTCACCGTGACCTGGCCGATCGCCTGGGCGTCACCGTGGGCACGGTCACCCGCGCCTACGCGGAGGCGGCGCGGCGGGGCCTGGTGTCGGGCGAGGTGGGACGCGGGACGTTCGTGCGCGCGGCGGCGCGCCCGGCCGTCGCCGCCGGGCCCGCCGCCTCCGGCGGTCCCCTCCTCGTCGACCTGAGCGCGAACCTTCCGCCCGCGACCGCCCACGGCCTGGAGGCGGTCGCCCTCGCCCGGACCCTCTCCGCCCTCGGCCGGCGCCCGGACCTCGGACGGCTGCTCGCCTACCCGCCCGAAGGCGGCGCCCCCGAGCATCGCGCGGCGGGCGCGGAATGGGTGCGCCGGGCGGGGCTCTCCGCCCGCCCCGAGGAGGTGCTGGTCTCGAGCGGTGGGCAGCACGGGCTGACCGCGGTCTTCGCCGCCCTGTTCGCGCCCGGCGACGTCGTGGCCACGGAGGCGCTGACGTATCCGGGCATGAAGACGCTGGCCAGCCTGCTCGCCCTGCGCCTCCAGGGCGTGGCCATGGACGAGCGCGGCCTGCGCCCGGACGCCTTCGCCGCCGCCTGCCGGGCCCGGCGGCCCAAGGCCCTCTACTGCGTGCCCACCCTGCACAACCCCACGACCGCGGTCATGCCCCTCGAGCGCCGGGAGGAGATCGCGGCCGTCGCGCGCGAGCACGGCGTGCTCATCGTGGAGGACGACGTGCACGGCCGCCTGCTCGCGCGGGCCCGCGCGCCCCTGGCCACGTTCGCGCGCGACCTCGCCGTCTACGTCACCGGGACCTCGAAGGTGCTGGCCCCTGGTCTCCGGGTCGGGTTCATCGTGGCCCCGCCCGCCCTGCGCCCGCGCATCGCCGCCGCCATTCGCGGCACCACCTGGATGGCGGCGCCGCTCATGGCCGAGATCGCCACGCGCTGGATCAAGGAGGGCACGGCGGAGCGGATCCTCGCGCGCAAGCGCAAGGAGGCGGCGGCTCGCCAGGCCCTGGCCCGCCAGATCTTCGGCAAGTTCGTGGTGCAGGCCCACCCCGACGCCTACCACCTCTGGCTCGGCGTCCCGAAGCCGTGGCGGGCGGAGAGCTACGCCGATGCGGCGCGAAAGGCCGGGGTGGCGGTGACTCCCGCTTCCGCCTTCGCGGTAGGACGGACGGCGCCACCGGAGGCCGTGCGCCTCTCCCTCGGCGCGGCCGCGGACCGCGACCTCCTCGGGCGCGCGCTGGGAGTCCTGGCCGGGCTCCTCGTCTCGTCGCCGGAGGCGCCCATCCCTTCGGGTCCGTAGGCGCCGAGAGGGCTATTGAGCGACGGGCGCGACGAGCGCCGCCCGCGCCTTGCCGACCTCCACTCGCGAGGGGTCCGCGCGGCCGCACTGCTCGACCAGCCGCTCGTTGTACACGCGGGCGTTCGTGAGGTCGCCGCTGGCCTCCGCCGCCCGCGCCGCCCCCGCCAGGCTGCGATACCGGCCGGGGGCGACCCGGAGGACGGCCTGGTACTCCGTGAGCGCGCCCGCCGCGTCGCCCTTGTCGAGCAGGAGGTCGGCGAGCATCTCGCGGGCGGGCAGGATCGAGCCGGGAGTCACCGGGCTCTTCTCGGACGCGTCCTCCCGAAGGGCGGCCGCCCGCAGGAGGCGCACGGCCTCGTCGCGCCGACCCTCGGCGTCGGCCAGCGTGGCCGCGGCCTCGTCGTGCAGGATGTCGACCTGGCCGGCCCAGTAGGCATCCTTCCTCTCGACGAGGGTGTCGTGGAGCTGCTGGAGGCGCCCCACCGCGGCTCGCGCCCCCGGGAGGTCCCCCTGGCGGGCGGCTCCCACCGCGCGCGCGAACTCGCCGATCGCCTCCGTGTGCGGGAAGCGCGCCCAGGGGAAGCTGGCCGGCCCGAGCGTCACCGTGGCCGCCTCCGCCCAGTCGCGTCGCTCGAGGGCGTGGCGGGCGGGCACCGCGGCCAGCGCGTAGGCGGCCGCGAAGTTCTGCGCGTCGAGGGTGTCGACCTTGCGCACCTTCTCGACGACGCCGGTGGCCTCGGCGTCCCGGCCGGCCTGGAGGTACGCGTACTCGAGGTAGTCGAGCGCGTGCAGCTCGTCGAAGGCGGTGGCGCCGGGGTGATTGCGGGCCACCGTGCGGCGGGCCGCCTCCGCGGAGGCGAGGTTCGCCTCGATGGACTCGTCCCACAGGCCCAGGCGCGTGAAGATGTGCGACGGCATGTGCAGGGCGTGGGGCGCGGAGGGCGCGATGCGCGCGTAGGCGCGCGCGGCGGGCAGGGCGAGCTCGGCCAGGGGCGGGTAGTCGAAGCTGTGGATCACGTAGTGCGCGATGCCGGGATGGTCGGGGGCGCTCGGCAGGATGGGGTTGAGGACCTCGGCCGCCTGCTTCTGCGCGGCGTAGGTCTTGTCGGTCAGGGAGGCCGTCCCCAGGAGGGCGAGGGCGTAGAAGATCTGTGCCTCCGTGTCCTTCGGGTTCCGGGCCCGGACCTGGTCCATCGCGCCCGCGAAGGCCAGCATGCGCGTCGGGTGATCGAGACGATCGGCATCGGTGTAGAAGGCCGCGACCGCGGCCACGTAGTCGCGCTCGCGCGCGGTGGGAGGACCCGGCGTCCGGGCCTTCTGCACCTCGGCCAGGCCGCGGGCGAGCTCGGCCGGGCTCGGGGCCGCGGTCGGGTTGGCGGCCGCCCACACCGGGTGGAACAGCGTCATGGCGATGCCCCAGTGCGCCATCGCGCAGGAGGGATCGGTGGCGAGCACGTCCTGGAAGGCCTTCTCGGAGTCCTCGTAGGCGAAGGAATGGAGCAGGGCGACCGCGCGCTGGAACTTCGGCCGCGCGGCCGCGGAGCAGGACACCGGGAAGTCGACGGTGCCCAGCTTCTCGGCCGGCGCGGCGTGATGCTGGTGGGTCTGCGACTCCTCGGACTGGAGAGGGGCGGCGCAAGCCACGGGGGCGGGAACGGCGAGCAGGGCGACGGCGGCGATCCCCGCGATCGCCGCCGTCAGGAGGAATCGGCTCACGGCCCTGCGGGAGCGGCGGCCCCGCACGCGCTGAGCGTCGCGGCGGGATCGATGGCGTCCTTGCCCTCGATGACCTTGGCGATCTTGCCGTCCTTGCCGATGACGAAGGTGACGCGGTTGGCGTAGCCGGCGGGATTGGCCACGCCGTAGGCCTTGGCCGCGACCCCGTCGGGGTCGGCCAGCAGCGGGAACGGCGAGCTCAGGCTCTCGGCGAACTTGGTCTGGGTCTCCAGCGTGTCCATCGAGACGCCCAGGACCTGGGCGTCGGCGTCGGTGAACTGCTTGTGGACGTCGCGCAGTCCCGACATCTCCTTCGTTCAACCGCCGGTGAACGCCTTGGGGAAGAACGCGAGCACGACCTTCTTCTTGCCGAGGTAGTCGGCCAGCTTCACCGTCTTCCCGTTGGAGGCGGGAAGGGAGAAGCCCGGCGCGGCATCCCCGACGCCCAGCCGCATGGGCGCGTCGGCCGCGGCCAGCAGCAGCACCAGGGGGAGCACGACGTGCATTCGTCACCTCCGTGAGTCGAGAGGGGAGACGTTACTCCCCGCCGCCGGGCGGCGTCAAAGGCGAGCGCAGCGATTCCGCGGCCGCGGACAGGGCCTCTCCGCAATCCCCCACGACCTTCAGGGCCAGCAGGTCGTCCGCGCGCGTCCTTCCGAGGTTCACGGCCGCGATCGGCTTGCCCATGTCCCGCGCGGCCAGGCAGAACCGGTACCCCGAGAAGTCGCCCTCCAGATGCGCGTCGTCGTCGGAAGAAACCCCTTCCGTCGCGATCGCCGCTGCCATCGCGTGAGTCTAGAGCAGCCAGGCCCCGGGTCCGGCCAGGAAGGCGTCGAAGTCGGCCACGGTGTCGTCCGCGGCCGCGCCGTGCGCGGCGAAGGTCTCCTCCGCGAAGCTCGTGGTGAGGGCCACGCAGCGCATGCCCGCGGACCGGGCGGCCAGGATGCCCGCCGGCGCGTCCTCGAAGGCGAGGCACTCCACCGGGGGAACCTCGATGATCTGGGCGGCGGCGAGGAAGACGTCCGGGTGGGGCTTGCCGCGCGGCAACGTGTCCGACCGGACGATGCGGGTCAGCCGGCCGGCCAGTCCGAGCTCGCCCAGGGTGTGGGCCACGTTCTCGATGGGAGCAGAGGTGGCCAGGGCGGCGGGGAGACCCCGCCGCTCCAGGAGATCCAACAGGCGCATCAACCCCGGCAGCGGCCGGAGGCGGCCGCGCGAGAGCTCACGGTACAGGCCCTCCTTCTCCTCCGCATGGCGCCGGAGCTCGTCCGGAGACAGCGGGCGGTCGAACACGATCGGGAAGATGTCGCGGTTGCGCTTGCCGTCGAGCCGCGCGCGCAGCTCCTCGCCCAGCGGCGGCAGGCCGTGGCGGGCGCCGAACCGGGCGAAGGCCTTCGCGTGCAGGGGCATGTTGGCGACGAGCGTCCCGTCGAGGTCGAAGATGAAGCCGCGGACGTTCATTGATTTGCACGACGATTGTCGCATCGTCGGACCCGGGCGCGGGGTTTCGCTACGACATCCCGATCCGCGTTCCAGGGGCTTGGATCGGACACGCCTCGCTCGCCTCGCCCAGGAAGCGCGGATGATGACGTAAGTCCTATAGTCAATGTCAGTTTGCCGAGACGGATGAGCATCCCACAGGGCCCCGCGAAGGCGGGCACGCAAGGTGCATCCCGAGGCAACTCGAGCCAGGCCAAACTCGGGGGTGCGATGGGCGCAGAGCCAGACCTGCTGTGGTCGAAGGGCGAACGGGCGCGCCGCTTCCGTTTCGGCGTGTTCGAGCTGGATCCGCGGGGCGGCGAGCTGTGGAAGGCGGGGGTGCGCGCGCGCCTTCAGCCCCAGCCCGCCCGCGTGCTGGCGCTGCTGGCCCACCGGGCCGGCGACCTCGTCACCCGCGAGGAGATCCAGCGCGAGGTCTGGCCGGAGGGCACGTTCGTCGATTTCGAGCAGTCCCTGAACTTCTGCATCCGGCAGATCCGGACGGCGCTGGGCGACCAGGCGGCCACGCCGCGCTACGTGGAGACCCTGCCTCGCCGCGGCTACCGCCTGCTCGTTCCCGTCGAGGTGATCGGCGGCGATCCCGTCCCCGCCCACGATCACGAGGGACGATCCGAGCGTGGGCCGGCCTCCGTCCAGTCGTTCCCGGCTCCCGCGCTCGCGCCGGCCCGGCCCCGGCGCTTCCGGTCCGGGATCGTGGCCGCGGCTGCCGTCGCCGGCGTGCTGGTGGGGCTCTTGGCGGCCAGAGCGCTCCTCGCGCCGCCGTCGGCCGCCGTCCCCACCTTCCAGCGGGTCACGTTCGGGCGCGGCTACGTGGACTCGGCCCGCTTCGGGCCCGAGGGGCAGATCATCTACACCGCGGCCTGGGAGGGCGGCCGTGTGGAGGGCTTCGTCGTGCGGGCCGCTTCCCTCGACGCCCGGCCCCTCCCACACCTGGGTCCGCGTGTCCTCGCCGTCACGCAGCCGGGCGAGCTGCTCTTCGCGGACGAGAAGAGGCTCAGCCGCGCCCCCCTGGCCGGAGGGCCGGCCAAGCCCCTCCTGGAGGGGATCGTGGCCGCGGACGCCTCGCCCACGAGTGACGAGATGGCCGTCGCCCGCGGCGGCGACGGCGGTCCCGCGCGCATCGAGTATCCCGTGGGGCACCTTCTGGGCACGGCGCTCCGTCCCTCGACCGTGCGCATCTCGCGCGACGCGCAGACGGTCGCGGTGGCCGAGCACCCCGTAGCCGGCGACGACCGCGGCGGCATCGTTCTGTTCGAGCGTGACGGGCGGCGGCGGGTCCTCACGGAGGGCTGGGCGAGCCTGAGCGGCATCGCCTGGTCGCCCGACGGGCGTGAGGTGTGGTTCACCGGGACGCGCGTGGGCGCCGACTGCGCGCTGCACGCGGTCGACCTGGCCGGCCGGGTGCGCCGGCTGGTGCCCGCCCTGGGCCGGCTCGTGCTGCACGACGTCTTCGCCGACGGCCGGGTCCTGCTCGAGCGCACGACCTTGAAGGCGGAGGTACGGTTCGGGACGGGACGGGAGGGTGAGGAGCGCGACCTGTCCTGGCTGGACCTGCCGCGCGTGGCCCAGATCGCACCCGACGGCCGCTCGATCCTGTTCTACGAGAGCGGGGAGGGCGGCGGGCCCGCGTATGCCTCCTACCTGCGCGCGACCGACGGCGCCGTTCCCGTCCGCCTCGGGACCGGCCGCGCGATGTCGCTCTCCGCCGACGGCCGGTTCGCCGTCTCGATCCCCGTCGACGCGCCCGACCGCGTGGACCTGCTGCCGCTGGGTCCGGGCGAAGTGCGCTCGCTCCGGGAGCCGGGCATCACGGAGTTCCAGTGGGCGGCGCTGGCGCCGGACGGCGCGTCGGTGGTCTTCACGGGCTCCGCCGGCGGCGGACGTCCCCGGGTGTACGTCAAGCCGCTGGCGGGCGGCGCCGCCCGCCCGGTGACACCGGAGGGCGTGGGCCTGTGGACCAACGCGCTCGCCCCCGACGGATCCGCGGTGGTGGCGAGCTGCGACGGCGGGCTCTGCGTGTATCCGCTCGACGGCGCCGCGCCGCGACGGATCCCCGAGAGCGAGGGCATGACGCCCGTGGGCTGGCCGGGCCTGGGGACGGTGGTGGCGCGGGACGCGACGCCGGTCCCTGCGCGGTTGTTCCGCTTCGACCTGGCCGGCGGCCGGCGCACGCCGTGGCGGGAGCTCGCCCCGGCCGACCGCTCCGGCATCAAGCGGCTGAACTCGATCTCGATCGCCGGGCAAGGTGAGGCCTACGCCTACAGCTACACGCGTCAGGTCTCGGACCTCTACTCGGTGACCGGCCTGCGCTGACACGCGAGCCGCGCCCGCGGCGCGGCTCAGAAGCGGAAGGACACCTTCAGCCCGGGCGCCGCTCCGGCGCCCAGCTTCGCCGGCTCCGTCGGCCGCCAGCCGTACCGGGGGACCTGGGAGCCGATCACCGCGCCCAGCCCCACGCTCCCGGCCAGGATCGCGCCCGATTGCCACGACGCGACGCCCCACTTGTCGAGCGAGCCCCGGGAGGCGGCGGCCACCACGCCGCCCCACACGAGCACCCCGATCAGCGCGCCGCGCCGGGCGTGGGTGCCGATGCGGCTCCGCACCTCGAGGCGCTGGACGTCGGCGAGGGGAACGTGCCGGTAGCGGCCTTCGCTCGTATAGATCACGACCTCGTCCTTGCTCCGCCCGCGCAGGTAACCCTGCAGCGTGTCCTGGTTGTGGAGGAGGACGCGGATCGTCTGCGGCCGAGGCGGGACGGCCGCGTCCTCGGCCGGCGCCGCACCGGCGGTGAGGGAGACGACGGCGAGCGTGAGCGCCACGTGTCTCATCCGGACCTCCGCAATCGATGGGCCTGGCTCCTTTATAGGCCCGGGGCACGGACCATTGGGACCGGACGGGGGCGTTTTCTCCGCCCGATGGAGATGGTGACGGGTGTTCTCGGCCGGCCCCTGACCGGCTAGTCCTGCCGCGCGGCGTGCTCGAGGGCGGCCAGGGCGGCCCCGCGCGCGCCCGCCATGTCGAGGTCGGGCACGAGGGCGAACCGCGCCACGCGGGCCTGCTCCTCGCGGAGCACGGTGTTCTCGCGCACCTTGGACATGAACCATTCGCGGAACTCGCGCGCCGTCTCCACCACGCCCCCGCCCACGAAGTAGGCGCTCGGGTCCGTGAAGTTGGCCGCGATCGTGAACAGGCGGCCGATGGCCATGGCCTGCTGCTCGAAGATCCGCCGCGCCATGGGGTCGCCCTTCTCGCCGAAGGAGCGAACGAGCTTGGCCGCCTGGGCCAGGGAAGGCTCCTGGGCCAGCTCGTGCCCGGGATGGCGCGAGAGCCAGTAGGGGAGGAGGTTCTTCTCGATCCCGGTCAGGGAGGCGACGCTCTCGGCGTCGCCGTCGAAGCCGCAGTTGCACCGGGGCACCGGCTGCCCCTCCGCCAGCAGCCCCTGCATCGGGATGTGCACGTGGCCGAGCTCGCCGGCCATGCCTGCCGCGCCCTGGATGATGCGGCCGGCCTCGATGACCCCGCCGCCGAGGCCGGTGCCCACGATGGCGGAGACGGACGAATGGCGCGAGGCCTCCGCCCCGAAGCAGACGTGGTGCGCGTAGAGGGCGGCCGCGTTGCCGTCGTTGTTGTAGACGACGGGGAGCTTCAGGCGCGCCTCGAGCGCGCTCCGGAAGTCGAACCCGCTCCAGCCGTCGTGCGCGAAGTTCGTCGAGCCCTTCGAGGAGATGACGCCTTCGGCGCTGGCGGGGCCGGGGGTGTCGAGACCGACCGCGCGCACCGCCTCGCGCGCGATCCCCGTCCGGCTCAGGATGCCGTGGAAGGCCTGCACGAGGGCGTCGACGGCGATCTCGGGCCCTTCGGTCACCCGGCTCGGCGTCTCGACCATCCCGTCGACGAGGCACCCGCGGGTGGGGTCGATGACCGTCGCGTTGTTCTTGTTGCCCCCGTTGTCGAGACCGACCACGACCCAGGCGCCCTGATCCTGCATCCGGGGCGATTGTAACCTCGACTCGGGTCGGCGACGGGGCGGGGGCGCGCCGTTGCGCGGCCGCTCTGCGCAGCGCTTTCAGGGTGCGGAGCGGGGCGCGGGCCGAAGTGCCCTACTTCGCGGCCAGGTCCACGGCGATGACGGTGTCGTAGGCGTCGCGCGCGGGCGGCAGCGAGAGGGTCAGAAAGGACGCGGTCTGCTGGACGGCCACCGGCGCCCCGCCCCCGAGCCGGCGGGCCGACTTCACCTTTCTCGAGAACGTCGGCAGGGCCAGGACGGGGTCGTCGTAGTCGAGGACGTGCACGTACACGGTGTCGCCCTTCTGGGTGGTGACGCCCCACGAGCGCGGCGCGATCGGCCCCCCGCGGGTGCCGTAGATGGATTCGCTGTTGGCGGCCATCCACCGTCCGACCTCCTGCAGGCGCTCCACGAACTCGGGCTGGATCCTCCCGTTCGGCATGGGGCCGACGTTGAGCAGGAAGTTCGCGTTGTTGCCGGCCGCCTTCACGAGGTAGTGGACCAGGTCGCGCGTGCTCTTGTGCCGGCGGTCGGTGAGGTTGAAGCCCCAGGAGTTGTTCATGGTCTCGCAGGTCTCGAGGGGGAGCGCGCTCACCTCCGAGTCCTTGTTGAACTCCGCGGAGCGGCCTCCGGGCAGGTCCTTCTCGAACATCTGGAAGTCCTCGCCGGGGAAGGGGCGGTGATGGTGGTTGTTGCCGACGAGGGCGGCGGGCTGGAGGTCGTGGATCATCTTGTAGGTCTTCGCGAGCCGCCAGTCCGCCTCCGGCTTGTCCCACCAGCCGTCGAACCAGATGCCCCCGATCTCGCCGTAGTTCGTGAGCAGCTCGCGGAGCTGGCCGTCCATGTAGTCGAGGTAGCGGTTCCAGTCCCCGCTGTCCGGCCGCCCGCTGTCCTGGCCGGTGCGCCCGCGCGGGTAGTAGTCGGGGTGATGCCAGTCGAGCTCGGAGTGGTAGAAGAAGAGCTTGATGCCCTGCTTGTGGCACTCGTCGGCCAGCATCTTCAGCACGTCCTTCTTGTAGGGGGTGCGGTCCACGATGTCGTAGTCGGAGACCTTGGAGTCGAACATCGCGAAGCCGTCGTGGTGCTTGCTCGTGATCGTGATGTACTTCATGCCCGCCGCCTTGGCCATCGCGACCCACTCCGCGGGATCGAACTCGGTCGGGTTGAACAGGCCGGGCAGCTTCTCGTAGTCCGCGCTGCGGATGCGGCGCTGGTGCATGACCCACTCGCCGTCGCCGAGGACGCTGTAGACGCCCCAGTGGATGAAGAGGCCGAACTTGGCGTCCTGGAAGGCGCGCCGCGCCTCCAGGTTGGCCGGCGCCGGCGGGTAGTCGGCGGCCCGCGCCGGGAGCGCCGCGATGGCGAGCAGGGCGACCGCGACTCCGGTGGCGACGGCGATCCGGGTGGTGGAGCGCATCCTTGGTACCTCCTCGCGCGTGGCCGGCGGCGCGATCGTGGCGCCGCATTCTACGCGGGTGCGGCGCCGGGAGGTGATCGGGGCACTGACCGGTGATGGGACGGAGGCGGCGCGGTGCGACGCGCTCGGGATCGACGTGCCGATCGTGCAGTCGGGCATGCGTCGCGTGGCGGCCCGGTGCTGGTGGCGGTCTCAATGGTGGCGCCGGCGTTGCCGGCCAGGATGCCCAGGCCGCCCGCGCCCCTCTTCATGGCGAAGCGCCCGCATTCGCCCGCACACTGGCCGACGGACGAGGACCGAAGACCAGCTCCGCCTCGTATTGGTTGTGGCGCCGGCAGCGCAAGGAGATGTTGTCGGCCGTGGGCGGGCCTTGCCTGGCGTAGGGCTCGATGTGATGAAACTCCAGGAAGTGGCGCTCGGTGCACCTCCGCCCGGTGGAGGGGACGAAAGCGCATTGCGCCCCATCGCGACGCCAGACCTCACGCTTGACCGCCCTCGGCAGGTCGCGCGAGAGGCGAGGAGGTGTCCGGATGTCCGTATCCGTCCCGGGGCGGATGGAAGATCGCGGCCGTGGCTTCGGCGTCAGGCCCAGCTTCCGGTTCTCCACCTGTGCCAGCAGCAGCGTGAGGGCGCGGTCGAAGATGGCGGCCGGATCACCGTTCGGGATCTCGCGGCGCAGGAGGGCCTGGAGCCGCTGGAGTTTCTCGTGTGTGCCCGGGCCGATCGTGAACTGGACGCGGTAGCGTTCCGGTGCCGTGGGCTGGACGGTCGGGCGGGAAGAGGCAGGCAACGGCATAGATGAAGGGCCGGTCGGAGAGGCCGGTTCGCGAGCGTCGCTCACGGCCTCGGGGGCGAGTCTGGATCCGAGTGACAGCGGGGCCGGGAGCCTTCGGACAGTGCTCGGCACATCGGCGCGCGGCGCCAGCTCCGCCACGAGGATCTCGATCTCGTGGCGGCTCCGGCCGTCCGGAATTTCGGGCGTCCGAAAAGAAGTTGCGGTCGCTGCCGGCATCGCGCCCAACCGAGACGGAGCCAACCGGCGGCCGCGCGCGCGATCGAGTGCCACTCCTGTCGGTCGGGGCTACTCCGGTCTCGCTCCGTTTCCTTGCTCGACCTTCTCCACCCCCAGCTGCCAGAGCAGGAAGGCGAAGTCGTAGGCGGTCTCGCGCAGCCGGTCGTAGCGGCCGCTCTTGCCCCCGTGCCCGGCCGGGTCCATGTTGACGTGGAAGACGAGCGGGTGGGTGTCGGTCCTGGTCGCGCGCAGCCTGGCCACGTACTTGGCCGGCTCCCAGTACATGACCTGCGAGTCGTTGTAGCTGGTCTTCACGAGCATCGTCGGGTAGGCCCTGGCCGCCACGTTGTCGTAGGGGCTGTAGCTCTTCATGTAGCGGTACTCGGCTTCCTTCTTCGGGTTGCCCCATTCCTCGAACTCGCCGACGGTGAGGGGCAGGGACTCGTCGAGCATGGTGTTGATGACGTCCACGAACGGGACGAGGGCGATCACGACCTTGAACAGGTCGGGCCGCATGTTCGTCACCGCGCCCATGAGGAGGCCGCCCGCGCTCCCGCCCTCGATACCCAGGCGGTCCGCGCTCGTGTACTTCTGCGCCACCAGGTGCTCGGCGGCGGCGATGAAGTCGCTGAAGGTGTTCTTCTTGTTCATCATGCGGCCCTGGTCGTGCCACTTCTTGCCGAGCTCGCCCCCGCCGCGGATGTAGGCCATCGCGTACACGACCCCGCGGTCGACCAGGCTGAAGACGTTCGAGGTGAAGCCGGCCGACATGGACAGGCCGTACGAGCCGTACGCGTAGAGGAGAGCCGGGTTCGAGCCGTCGCGAACGAGGTCCTTCCGGTAGAGGAGCCACATCGGGACCTGCGCCCCGTCGGGAGCGGTGGCCCGCGTGACCTCCACGCGATAGCGCGAGGGGTCGTACCCGCCCAGCACCGCCGTCTGCTTGAGCAGCTTCCGCTCCCGCGTGGAGGGATCGTAGTCGTAGACCGAGGCCGACGTGATGGGGGACTGGTAGGAGAGCCGGAGGAGCTTCGCGTCGAACTCGCGGTTGTTGCTCAGGGAGACCTGGTAGGCCGGCTCCGGGAAGGAGATCCGGTGCGACTGGCCGCTCCCGAGCTCGGTCACGCGGACCTGGGGCCAGCCCCCTTCCCGTTCCATGAGGACGTAGAAGTCGCGGAAGACCATGAGGCCGGAGAGCATCACCTCGTCGCGGTGGGGTACGACCTCCTTCCAGTTCTTGCGCGAGGGATCGCTCTCCGGTGCGGTCACCAGCCGGAAGTTGCGGCCCTGGTCGTTGGTGCGGATCCAGAAGGTCCCGTCGCGGTGGTCGACGTCGTACTCCTGGTCGGCCACGCGCTCGGCCAGCACCTTCATCTCCGCGGTCCCGGTGTCCGCGGGCAGGTACCGGATCTCGGTGGTGGTGTGGCTGCCCGACTCCACGAAGATGAGCTTGTGGTCGCGCGATTTCCCGACGTCGACGTTGAACCGCTCGTCCTTCTCCTCGTAGACGAGGGTGTCTGGGCCGGAGGCGCCCACGGTGTGCCGGAACGCCTGGTAGGGGCGCTTGGTCTGGGAATGCTCGACGGAGTACAGGAGCGTCTTGCCGTCCTCCGTCCAGGCCAGCGAGGTCACGCGGGGTGCGCGGTCGGGGCCGAGGCGGCCCGTGCGGAGGTCCTTGACCTGCAGCGCGTACTGGCGGAACCCCGTCTCGTCGACGGTGTAGGCGAGGCGGTTGCCGTCGGGGCTCACCGCCATGTCGCCGACGGCCATGAAGGTCTTGCCGGCGGCGAGAGCGTTGAGGTCGAGGATGACCTCCTCCCGCGCCTCGAGCGACCCCTTCTTGCGGGCGTAGATCGGGTACTGCTTGCCCTGCTCGGTCCGGGAGTAATAGAAGAAGCCCCGGTCGCGGGCGGGCACGCCCGTGTCGGTCTGCTGGATGCGCGCCAGCATCTCGTCGTAGAGCTTCTGCTGGAGGGCGGCCGTCGGCTTCATGAACGCCTCGGAGTAGGCCAGCTCCGCCTTGAGGTAGGACTCGACTTCCGGCGTGCCCTTGTTGCGGAGCCAGTAGTAGTCGTCGGCCAGGGTGTCGCCGTGGATCGCCGTGGGATGCGGCTCCTTCTTCGCCACGGGCGGCACGAGGGGCGCGGGCGTCGGGTCGGGGGCGGCGGCGAGCGACGTGGAGGCGAGCACGGCCACGAGGGCGAGGGATGAGCGGACCATGGATCCTCCTGCGGCCCGATGCGGCCGCCGATCGAGTCTTGTGGACGGGACGGCGCCAGTCAAGCGCGAGGTGCGCCGTTCCAGAAACGTCGGGGCGACGGTAGACTCCGGGGTATGAGCAAACGACCCAGCGGACGGCGCGCGTTCCTGAAGTCGTCGATGACCACCGCGGCCGGCGTGGCCTGGGCCTCGCGCCGGGCGGCCGGACAGGAGGCCGCCGGCTCACCGGAGCCGCCGCGGCCCGCGCGCATCAAGTTCGGCGTGATCGGCGTCAACCACAACCACGTCTTCGGGCAGACGGACTCCGTCAAGCGGGGGGGCGGCCAGCTGGCGTCGTTCTACGCCAAGGAGCCCGACCTCGCGGAGGCCTTCGCCAAGCGCTATCCGGAGGCGAAGCAGGCCCGGAGCGAGCAGGAGGTCCTGGACGACCCGCAGATCAAGCTCGTGGTGAGCGCCTCCATCCCGAACGAGCGCGCGCCGCTGGGCGTCCGGGTCATGAAGCACGGCAAGGACTTCATGGTGGACAAGCCGGGCATGACGACCCTCGAGCAGCTCGCGGAGGCGCGCCAGGTCCAGAAGGAGACGGGGCGGATCTACTCCGTGCTCTACAGCGAGCGGCTGGAGAACCGGGCGACGGTGAAGGCGGGGCAGCTCGTCAAGGCGGGAGCCATCGGGCGCGTGCTGCAGACGATCGGCATGGGGCCCCATCGCATGACCCCCAGGACCCGGCCCGCCTGGTTCTTCGAGAAGGAGCGCTACGGCGGGATCCTGTGCGACATCGCCTCGCACCAGTTCGACCAGTTCCTGTTCTTCACGGGATCGACCAGGGCGGACGTGGTGGCCTCCCAGGTGGGCAACGTCGCGCACCCGCAGTGGCCGGGCCTCGAGGACTTCGGGGACGTGATGCTGCACGGCAGCGGCGGCAACGGCTACATCCGCGTGGACTGGTTCACGCCCGACGGCCTGAGCACGTGGGGCGACGGGCGCCTGACGATCCTCGGCACCGACGGCTTCATCGAGATCCGCAAGAACGTGGACATCGGCGGGCGGTCCGGCGGCAACCATCTGTTCCTGGTCGACCAGAAGGAGACGCGTTACGTCGACTGCAACCAGGAGCCGCTGCCCTACGGCACCCAGCTCGTGGACGACGTGGTCAACCGGACCCAGACCGCGATGCCCCAGGAGCACTGCTTCCTGGCCATGGAGCTCGCCCTGCGCGCCGAGAAGCAGGCCGCGCGCGTGGACGTGAAGGCCTAGGCGGAAAAGAAAACGCCCGGGAGGCAGGGCCTCCCGGGCGTCTCGTACGACGGGACGTCAGATCCGGCTGACGTTCGCGGCGCGCGGACCCTTGGGGCTGTCGACCACCTCGAAACGGACGCGGTCGCCCTCGGTGAGGCTCTTGAAGCCCTCACCCATGATGGCGGAGTGGTGGACGAAGACATCCGGCCCACCCTCGCGTGTCAGGAATCCGAACCCCTTGGCGTCGTTGAACCACTTGACTGTACCTTCGATCATCTGGACGCAGGCCTCCTTGGCCCTTTAGCCTCGTGTGCGACGTGCTTGCGCGTCCTGCGATGCGAAGGCGATCGGAGTGACCAGCCCCGTCGAGAAACGCCGAAGCAACGGCAACGAAACAGGCTCAAAGGATATCACGCGGGGGGGCCGCCGTCCAATCCCACCTGAGCAGGGCGCGCCCGGGGGTGGGCGTGGCCGACCTCCGAGAGGAAATGCGCGGGCTCACGGGACGCCCCGTCGGCCGTGAGGTATGGTGGCCTGTACCCGGCATGGAGAAAGCGAAATCAATGGTGGAATCCGTCCAGCACCCGGCGATCCAGACCTTCCTCGAGTGGGCGCGGGAAGCGATCGGGCGGGATCCTTCGTTCCGGACGCAGGTCGACACCGCCCTGGCCGGCCTCACGATTTCGCCGAAGCTCAAGCACCAGCTCGAAGAGGAGCTGGACCAGATCGCCCGCACCACGTAGGACGGTAGACGCCCGCCCCCGCGATCGGTTTCCTGAGTTTCGAGCGATCCGTTTTGTGTTGACTCTCTGGCCGCCGGTCAGATAATGCGCACCCAGGACACCGACCCTTGGCTACCCGCTCGGAGCGCGCATGAGGCGCCTCCCCATCCTCATTTCCGTCGGCATCGTCATCGTCGCTGCCGTGTCGTTCTGGTTCTACAAGGGCCGGCGGCTCGCGTACCTCACGCACCGTGACTTCCGGCTCGTCGCCGTGGCCACCCAGGCGCTGACGGACTCGCTCGAGACCGTGCACGCGGACAGGGAGGTCTTCAGCGTCGAGCGTTCGGGCCCGTCGATCACCGTCAGGACCGTGGCGCCGGTCGGTCGCGAGTTCTCCACCGACTGCCCCCGGGGCCGAGCGCCGGAGTGCGACGCCCATTACACGGCCACGGTCACGGTCGACCAGGCGCTGGGCGAGGTTCCCGAACGGGGCGGGTTCGAGGGCATCGCCGTATTCGACGCGGAGGGGCACTTCGTCACCCGCCGCGACTTCGTGCGCGGCAGCCCGCCGCTGCTCGCCTTGCCCGGGGACGGCGGAGCGGCGGCCAAGGAGGCCCATCGCGACGCCGGGAACGACGGCCCGGTCCCGAAGCCGTACACCACGGGGGCGTGGACGGACGTCCTGGATCTCGGCGGGGAGCCCCATCGGCTCTTCTGCCGGCCGCTGGCCTTGCCGGGATCACGGCCGGACACGCTCGTCTTCTGCGCCGTCATGACCGAAGCCGCCTTCCAGGCGGAGGCGCGCGCGACCTCGCCGTTCGTGCTCGGCCTGTTCGCGGTCGCGCTGCTCCTGGCGCTCCTCGCGCAGCCCATCGTGCGGCTGGTGCTCCTGGCCCCGCGCGCGCGCGTCGCCTTCGCCGACGTGTTCACGATCGGTGTCTGCACCTTCGTCATGCTCGTGGTCCTCACCATCACCGTCCTCACCGCCGGCCTGGAATCGCAGCTCCGGTCGGACGAGGACGCCCGCCTGGCCGCCCTCGGAAAGACGATCGGGGAGAACGTGCAGAGCGAGATCGGACGCGTGGTGAGGCAGGTCCAGGACCTCGACCGGCGGCTCCCCGACCTTCCGCGCGCCTCGCCTTTCCCCGGCCGCGCGCCCCTGCCGCTGGTCGGGACCCTGCCCGCCGCCTGCGCGAACGGATGCGACTACCCCTATCTCGAGCGCGTCTTCTGGGGAGACCGGGACGGATGGGAAGTGGCGCGATGGACGGTCACGGACCCCGAGGGACCGGCGGTCTCCCTCAGGACCCGGCCGTACTTCAAGGAGATCGTGGGCGGGGGCGGGTGGCGCCTCGAGGGTGTCGACGGCCGCTGCTACCTGCAGACCGTCCGCATGCGCACGAGCGCCCAGAAGGCCGTGGTCGTCAGCCTGCGCTCGGTCGCCGCCGAAGATCCGAGGACGGTGGCGGAGACGAGGGGATTTTCCCCCGTGATGGTGGCTGGGCTCACGAAGCTCGTGTCCACCTGGCAGCCCGTCCTGCCCGCCGACACGGGGTTCGCCGTCATCGACGACACCGGCCGCGTGATCCTCCACAACCGTCCGGTCGAGGTCCTCTCGCACAACCTGTTCGCGGAGACGGACGAGAACGACACGCTGGTGGCGCAGGTCCGGGCGCGAGGGCAGGCGGCCCTCGACGCGCGCTACTGGGGCGAGCCCCATCGGTTCTGGGTCGCTCCCCTCTGGCCGGGCTCGCCGCTGACCCTGGCCGTGTTCCGGCCCTACGCCGCGCTGCGGGCGGTCGCGGTCGAAGTGGCGGAGGAGGCGGCCCTCGCGAGCGCGGTCTACCTGGCCCTGGCCTTCCTCGTGTCGGTCAGCTTCTTCGTCCTGCGCGGACCCAACATGAGCTGGCTCTGGCCGATGCCCGAGCGCACCAGCATCTATACCGGCCTCTGCGCCACCTACGCCGTCCTCGGGCTCGGCTTCACGTTCGCGCTCGCGCGATGGCACGACGAGGGCTGCCTGGTGGCGGGGGTCCTCCTGCCCATCGTGGCGCTCGGTCTCACGGCCGTGCTCTTCTCCGGGAGCCGCGCCCACGACTCGCGCCAGCACCTTGCCATCGCGGTCGGCGCCGCGATGGCCAGCCTCCTGCTGGCCTGGGCCCAGAAAAGCCTGTACGCGGTTCCCGCGCTGATGGTCGCCGTCCTGATCGCGAGCGCAGTCGCGTGGTGGCGCAGCCTGCCCGACGCGCACCGTCGGAAGCAGCACGGCCGAGCCAGGGTGGAGAGCTGGATCCGCGCGCTTCACCTCCAGCGCTACGAGGCCAGGGTGCTGCTGCCCTACGGCGTGGCCTGCGTCTCGTTCTGGGCGCTCTTCACGGTGTTGCCGACCCTGGCCATCGTCAAGGGCGCCGCCGAGCGCGCCGTCCGACGCCTCGCGCGCTACGAGGTCCTCGCCTACGCCGGCGCCCGCGAGGCGCGGGACCGGACCATTCGAGAGCAGTACCGGGATGGATACGGCGATGCCTGGCCGGAGGCGGTCGTGAAGAAGCGGCTCGACGCGTCCCTCGACGTCTACCCGCCGAGCTCGATCAGGGAGAGGGAGCCTCCGGAGTCACCGGCGGAAAAGGCGACTCCGGCGGACGACCTCTACCGGAAGATCGCCGACGCTCTCGACCGCAAGTGGGTGCTCAGCTCGTTCGGGAGGGACCT
>JBGPBV010000048.1:0-42076 GCA_041481445.1 Vicinamibacteria bacterium | reverse complement strand
TCGGCCACTTCCGGACGGCGATAGACGACGGTGTGCCCCTTCTTGTCGAAGATGATCGCGGTCTCGATGTGCTCGTAGGCGCGCAGCGCGCCCAGGATGTCCTTGGCGGAGTCGAGGGAGTCGAACTCGAGGGCGGGGGTGGAGTTGATCGCCACCCCCTCCGCCACCAGGGCCAGGTCCTCCTTCATCTTCTTGCGGAAGGAGTCGACGTCGTACCAGATGAACAACGCGCCGGCCACGATCACCGCCACCATCGAGGTGACCATGGTGATGGCGATGACCTTGCCGCGGATGGAGAGCTTGCGGATGATCGCCCCCAGCATCACTTCACCACCGTGGCGATGCGGAGCAGGCTGGCGTCGAACTCGCTCCCTTCCTGCCGCGAGCTGGGCAGGTTGATGAGTATGTCCGGTTTCTTGTCCGCCTTGATCCCGATGCCGATGGCCACCCCGCGCTGCACGTACTCGGGCACGCCGGTGGCGGTGGTGATGCCGTGGGTATGGCTCACGCGCAGCACGGTGGAGAGGGTGGCGGCGTTGCCGGGCGCGATGTAGAGCACGTTGATCCCGCTGCGGACGGTCTTCTCGAGGGAGGCGAAGTCACGGTACTCCACGGCCACGGCCTTGATGGGGACGTTCTTGATCGTGCGGTCCGCCACCGCCTGTAGCGTCTTCAGGATCTCGTCCTTGGCCTTGACCGACTCCGGGTCGGAGCCGACGTAGACGACCCCGATCATGACCGCGGACTTCGCCTTGACCTGGAAGAAACGGTCGTAGGTGAGGATCTTCAGCAGGAGCGTGATCTGCACGTCGGCGGGAAAGGGCATGGGCTCGGGGAGGCCGGCCGCGGGCGGCACCAGCAGCGCCACCAGCAGCAACGCGAGGACCCCGCGCGGCGCCACGGCTAGAACCGCCATCGCGCGCGCAGGAGAAGGGAGCGCCCGGGACGCGGGTAGTCCTCCGGGAGCCCGCCCCGCGGGGCCGGATCGACGTAGTCCTGGCCGAAGAGGTCGTGGAGCACCACGCTCACCTCGAGCGCGGGGTGGAGGTTGTGGACGCGGGCCACGACGTCGAAGAACGAGTGGCCGTCCACGTCCGCGCGCGTATCTCCGGCCGCGCGGGGCCGGGATCCCCGGAAGGCCAGGCTGGGCGACAGGGTCACGTACTTGCCGGCCTCGAAGTTGCCGGACAGCCGCCCCAGCTGCGTGGGCACGCCGGCCAGGCGCTGGCCGGAGCCGGTGTCCTCCGCGTGCTGGAGGGTGTACACGAACGCGACCGACCGGTTCCCCGCGAAGTTGCGCGAGGCCTCCAGCTCGAGGCCGTGCGCATCGATGCCTCCCCGGTTGAGCAGCCGGGGCGGGGGCGCGCCCAGCGGCACCAGGGCGTCCACCTCGGGCCGGATGACGTCGCGGAGCCAGGTGCGGAAGGCGGTCAGGGAGACCCGCACCTCCTTGCGCCGCACGACCGTGGTGGCGTCGAGGGTGTCGCTGCGGGCGGGCTCGAGGGCGCGGTTGGCCAGGAAGGCGGGCGAGGTGTAGTAGAGCTCGAGGAGGCTGGGCGCGCGCGTGCCGTGTCCGTATCCGGCCTTGAGGGTGACCGCGCGCGGGAAGCGATACACCGCGGACAGGCGCGGCTGGAGACGCCCGCCCACGTCGCTGTAGTGGTCGAGACGGAACCCGCCGGTGACGCCGAGACGTGAGGTCGGGTTCCAGGCGTCCTGGGCATGGAGGGTGGCGATGGTGCGGCTGGCGTCGGGGACGAGCGCGGGCACCGCGATGAATCCGCTCAGCGGCGCCTGCTTCTCGAAATCGTAGTTGCTCAGGGCCTGGAGCCCGAACGTCCACTCGTGATCGAGGCCCGCGCCCGCGGTGAGCGTGTGGCGCGCGCCGAAGGTCCGCTCCAGGATCGCGTCCGCGCCGAGGCGCCGCGAGCCCAGGTCCTCGCGGAAGACGACCCCGCTCGGGAACACGATGCGGGAGGGGCCGCGGAGGAGCGTGAAGCCCGGGGGGGCCACGTCGTAGAGCTCGGTGACGCGGCTGTCCGAGTAGCTCGCGCGCGCCCGCAGGTCGCCCAGGCGCAGCTCCCGCCGGTACTCCGCGCCGAGCTGGCCCTGGGTGTCGGCCAGGCGGCTCTGGTGCCCGAGCGCGTCGAGGACGCCCACGAACGCGCCCGAGTTCTCCTTCTTGATCCGCGCGCTGAAGGTGAGGCGGTGGTAGGCCACGGCGAGGTTCGCGTCGAGCGACTTGCGGTCGTCGTCGGTCTCCCCGGGGGCGAGGGACGCCGCGGGGACGCCGAGCGGGGCGAGCGCGAGGTCGCGCCGCGTCTGCGCGTCGGTGGGCACGGCGAGCTCGGGTCCGCCCGTGTACGCGAACTGCATGAACCCGGCCAGGCTCACCTCGCCCACCGTGGTCCCGTACCGGTAGCTGTAGAGGAATGTCTTGAATGACCCGGCCCCCACGGTCAACTCGTCGCGGCGGAAGGTGTCGACGCTCTCCGTCACCACGTTGACGATGGCGAGCAGGGCACCCGGCCCCTGGAGCGCGGCCCCGGGACCCCGCACGATCTCGAGGCGCTTGATGTTGTCGACGGCGAGGTCCAGGTTCACGGCGGTCGCCCCGCCGAAGATGCTGTCGTTGAGGCGCATGCCGTTGAGGGTCACCAGCACGTTCTCGGAGCTGCCCGTGCTCAGGCTCCCGGGGACCCCGCGCACGACGATCCGGGAACGCCCGACGTCGTCCGTGAGCACCTCGAACCCCGCCACCGTCTGCAGCACCTCCTGCAGCGTGCGCGCGCCCGTGCGCCGGATGTCCTCCTCGGAGACGGTCGTGACCAGGCCGGGCTCGTCGTCGGTGGTCCGTGCTCCCTCCTCGCCGGCCGTGACCTTCAGGAGCGTCGTCAGGTCGATGTCCTCGATGTCCCGGAAGGTCGGCAGCTTCTCGAGGAGGCCCGGTTGCGCTTCCTCCGGCTTGGCTTCCTCCGCGGGCGAGGGCTCGGGGCTCGGCGCGATCGGCTCCGGAGTCGGCTCTGGAGTGGGAGTCGGCTCTGGAGTGGGAGTCGGCTCTGGAGTGGGAGTCGGCTCGGGCGTCGGAGTCGGCGACGCGGACGGCGAGGGCTCGGGGCTCGGGGACGGCTCAGGCGTCGGCGTGGGAGACGGCGACGGGCTGGGCTCCGGCGCCTCGAGGTCCTCGCGCTCCGCCTCCCGGGCCCGCTCCTCGGGAGTCGGCGACGCGGACGGCGAAGGCGATGGAGACGGCGCCGGCGGCTGGAGGGGATGAGCCGCCAGGAGACCCGGCATGCCGGCCGCGAGGGCGGCCCCCATCAGGGTGGCGAGCACCCATCGCGGCGCCCCGGGGATGGCGATCAACAATTCCCGACAATCCTTCCCTAGAGTCGTTGGCGCGGCTGGAAATGATCGCCCAAGGGGTGTGAACATTCAACACGCACAGACGGCAACGTCGTTGTCTTTCGCCAGTCCGTATGCTAATTAACGTGTATCCTCGCGCGCGCCGGCCTGCGCCCGGACAAGGACCACGATGCCCAAGATCCTGCTGGTGGAGGACAACGAGATGAACCGGGACATGTTGTCCCGGCGCCTCGAGCGGCGCGGCTACGAAGTCGTCATCGCGGTGGACGGCCAGCAGGGAGTGGAGCTCGCGCAGTCCACGCGGCCCGACCTCATCCTCATGGACATGAGCCTGCCCGTCATCGACGGGTGGGAAGCCACGCGCCAGCTCAAGGCCAAGGAGGGCATGAAGGCGACGCCCATCATCGCCCTCACCGCGCACGCCATGTCCGGCGACCGCGAGAAGGCCCTCGAGGCCGGCTGCGACGACTACGACACCAAGCCGATCGAGCTGCCGCGCCTGCTCGGCAAGATCGAGGCACTCCTGGGAGCGGGGACCAAGCCGACGACATGACCACGCCGGCGGGCCGCCCGCCCGACCGTTCGCGCGAGACCTTCCTCGCGCACCTCCGGCACGAGCTGCGCACGCCCGTCAACGCCATCCTCGGCTACAGCGAGATGCTCATCGAGGACGCCGCCCCCGGGCAGGACCCCTCCGACCTGAAGAAGATCCAGGATGCCGGGCGCACGCTCCTCGCCCTCATCAACGACATCCTGGATCCGGCCCGCCTGGCCGCCGCCACCTCCGGCGACGACCTGGAGGCGGCGCGCGCGCGCATCCGCCACGACCTGCGCACGCCCGTCAACGCCATCCTCGGCTACAGCGAGATGCTCATCGAGGACGCGGAAGCCTCCCCGGAGAGCGCCTCCCTCGACGACCTCAAGCGGATCCACGGCGCGGGGCAGAAGCTGCTGGCCGTGATCGACGACATCGTGCGCCTCTCCACCGGCGGCGCCTCCGCCGGAGGGGAGCCCGAGCGCGAGGCCCAGGTCTCCACCATGATCGAGGCCGCCGCCTCCTCCCTGCGCTCCCTCGAGGAGCAGTCGCACAAGGCGGCGGAGGGCGGGCGCATCCTGGTCGTCGACGACAACGAGATCAACCGCGACGTGCTCTCGCGGCGGCTGGTGCGCCAGGGCTACACGCCGGCCTGCGCCCAGAACGGACGCGAGGCCCTGGAGCGGCTGCGCGCGGAGCCCTTCGACCTCGTCCTCCTCGACATCCTGATGCCGGAGATGGACGGCTACCAGGTGCTGGACCACCTCAAGCGCGACCCCGCCCTGCGCCACCTCCCGGTCATCATGATCTCCGCCCTGGACGAGATCGACAGCGTGGTGCGCTGCATCGAGATCGGGGCCGAGGACTACCTGCCCAAGCCCTTCAACCCCGTCCTGCTGCGCGCGCGCATCGGGGCCAGCCTGGAGAAGAAGCGCCTGCGCGACCGCGAGGTGCTCCACCTGCGCGAGATCGAGCAGGGGAAGAGGCGCTCGGACGAGCTGCTGCACGTCATCCTGCCCCACGACATCGTGGAGGAGCTCAAGGCCAACGGCTCCGTCATGCCCCGCCGCCACGACGACGTGGCCGTGCTCTTCTGCGACATCGTGGGCTTCACTCCCTATTCCGCCTCCCGCCAGCCGGAGGAGATCGTGGCCGCCCTCCAGCTCCTCTTCGAGGCCTACGAGGACCTGGCCGCGCGCCACGACATGTACAAGATCAAGACCATCGGGGACTCCTTCATGAGCACGGCCGGGCTGCTCGTGCGCGTCCCCAACCCCGTGCTCTCCGCCGTCCGCTGCGGCCTGGACATGGTGCACGCGGCCAAGACCCTGCCCGCGGGCTGGGACGTGCGGGTGGGGATCCACGCGGGGCCAGTGGTGGCCGGCGTCGTCGGCCGCAAGCAGTACCTGTACGACCTCTGGGGCGACACCGTGAACACGGCCGCCCGCGTGGAGAGCCACGGCTCCAAGGCGGGCGTGAACGTCAGCGCCTCGGCCTGGGAGCGCATCAACGACCTGTGCCAGGGCCGCTCCCTCGGCCTCATCCCGGTGAAGGGCAAGGGGGAGATGGAGATCTACCGGGTGGACTCGGTGCGCTAGGTGTGGGCGCCGATCAGGCGGGGGGGACACCGCTGCCGGCCAGGGCCTGGCGCAGCGCGTCCATGATCTCCGGATCGGCGGAGGTGAAGCGCACGAGCATGCCGCCGTCTCCGTCCGTCTCGCCGGAGACCACCTTGGCGTAGAGGTCGCCGCGACGCTCGGCGCCCTCCGCGTCCTTGAGCCGCAGGCGGAGGTTCGTGAACGCGCGCAAGGCGCGGGGGGCGCGCAGCACGGCCGCGCTGGGGGAGGCGCGCAGCAGCAGGCCGTCGAAGGTGATGTCGCTCATCTGCTTGCCTTCGAGCACCGCCACCCTCACCGCGAGCTCGGCCCTGAGCGCCTCCAGACGGTCGTCGCGCGCGGGCAGGCGCACGTTCCAGGAGCCGCCGACGCCCACCAGGTCGTAGACGTCGATCGGGTCCTTGAACCCCTTGGCCTGGAAGGTCACCCGCTGGCCCAGCTCGAGGGCGGGACCCGCCTTCTCCACGGTGGAGGCGGAGACGAGGATCTGGCCGCCCACGGTGAAGCCCTCCATGCGTCCGGCCAGGTTCACATGGGTGCCCACCACCCCGTACTTGGCCCGCGTCTCCGACCCGATGTTGCCGACGATCACCTGCCCCGTGTTCACCGCGATGCCCATCTCCACTTCGGGCAGGCCCTCCGCGCGGTTGAAGGCGTTGACCTCCTTCATCGCGACCTGCATGGCGGCGGCGCAGGCGCAGGCGCGGGCGGCGTCGTCCGCGCGCGTCTCCGGGGCCCCGAAGATGGCCAGGATGGCGTCACCGATGAACTCGTCGATCGTGCCCTGGTGGCCGACGATGAGATCGGCCATCGTGCCCAGGTACTTGTTCAGGACGCGGACCACCTGCTCCGGCGTGTAGCGGTCGGCCAGGGAGGTGAAGCCGCGCAGGTCGGCCAGGAGCAGGGTCACCTCGCGCTTCTCCCCGCCCAGGCGCAGCCCCTCCGGCGTCTCCAGCAGCCCCTCCACGACCTCCTCCGACAGGTAGCGGCCGAAGGTGTGCTTGATGAAGCGGTTCCGCTTCTCGAGCTCGTTGGCCAGCCGCTTGATCTCCTCCATCGCGCGCTTGAGGCTCAGCTGCGTCTCCGCCCGCGCCAGCACCACCGGGAAGTCGAGGGGCTTGGTCACGTAGTCGTTGGCGCCGAGGGTGAGCGCCTCCACCACGTCCGTGCCCTGGTCCTTGGCCGTGGCCATGATGACGGGCAGCTCGGCCACCGTGTAGCGGTTCCGGATGATCTTGAGGACGTCGAGCCCGGAGAGGACCGGCATCATGATGTCGAGGAGGATGAGGTCGAAGCGTTGCGTCCGGATGAGCTCCAGCGCCTTCTGCCCGTCCTCCGCCGCCACCACCGCGTAGCCCCGGGAGCGGAGCCGCCGCGAGAGCATGTCGCGGTTGAGCTCGTTGTCGTCGACCACGAGCAGGGTCCCCGTGCCCGCCATCGGCTTGGACACGGCGGCGCGGATGGCGAGGCTGGCCGGGCTGGGCGGGTCGTCCGGATGGGGCAGGGCTTCGGCGGGACGGAGGGCGGCCGCGGGCGAGGGCGGCCGCGGACCGGGAGGGGCGGCGGCGGGGACGGCGGGGGGACGCAGGTCGTCCGGAATCCGGTCGACCAGCTCGAGCATGCGGCGGGCGGCGGCGGCGATGCGCCGGAGGTCGGCGGAGAGCTTGTCCTTGCCTTCACCCGCCACGTCCTCGTCCAGCATCTCGCTGTAGCCGATGATCTGGTTGATGGGCGTGCGGAGGTCGTGGCGCAGGCGGGCGCCGTCGGGCCGGTCGGCCTCCGCGGCCGGCAGGGGCTTGCTCTGGGGGTCGTCGGCCATGGATGGTGCCGCCGATCAGACCGCGCCCGGCGCCGCTGCGTCCGCCGTGTGCGCGATCCGCTGCTCGTAGAACCGCTGCAGCACCTCACGCACGCGCGGGTGCGCGCGGGTGATGCCGTCGAGGGTGGGCCGGTCCAGCTCCAGCACCTCGCAGGGCGAAGAGGCCACCACCGTGGCCGTGCGCGGCGAGCCGGTGAGGACGGAGATCTCCCCGAAGAAGTCGCCCTCGCCGAGGCGGCGGACGAGCACGTGACGGCCCTCGCGGTTGCGCATCCAGGCCTTCACGGCGCCGGTGGTGACGAGGAAGAGGCTGTCGCCCGGCTCGCCTTCCGCGACCACGAGGTCGCCGGCGGCGAAGGTGGCCAGGCGCAGGCCACCCATCACCGCCAGGAGCTCCTCGTCCGAGAAATCCGGGAACAGGGCGGGCCGGGGAAGGGAGGGAGGAACGGGATCGTCGAGAAGGATGCCGTCGCTCACGTCCACCGCCGGCGTGAAGTCGGCGAGCGGCTCCTCGTCCATCCCGATCTCCTCCATGCCGATCTCGTGGAAGGCGGGCGAGGCCGGGGGCGGAGGCACGCGCGGGTCCTCGGCCCGGAGGCGCGTGGCGATGAGGGTGGCCAGCTGGCGCTCGACGTCGGCCTTCCCGGGATCGATCTTCTGGATCCTCTTGAGGAGGGCGATGGCGCGCGCCGCGAAGCCCTCGCGGGCCAGCTCGTCCGCCATCTCGCGCAGGAGGGGCACCGCCTCACTGCCGCGGCCGGCCGCGACCAGGGTGTCCGCGAGCTGGAGGCGGAGCCGCCCGTCGCGCGGGCGCGCGGCGAGCTGACCCTGGGCGAGCTCGACCGCCTTGGCGAACTGCTTGCCGGCGAGCAGCTCGGGGAGGCCGGCGGCCTTGCCCTTTCCCAGCCAGTCGAGAGCCATGGGCGCGCCGTCCTCCGCGATCGGCCTCAGGCAGGTTAGGCCAGGACTTGGAAACGTGTCAACAATTCCCACTAGAATGCCGCCGCTCATGTCCGGCGGACCGGCCTCGCCATCGGATGCGCGCGTCGGGTGGGACGGCCCACCGCTGGCCGTCTCCGTGGCCGTGGCCCTCGCGTTGCGCCTCGCCGCCATGGCGATCGCCTTTCCCCATCCCGAGAGGTTCCTGACCATCGACGGCCAGCAATACCTGGCCCTCGCCCGCGATCCCGTCGGAGGGTACGTCGACGACGGCTCCCCGCTGTTCGCCCTGGGCCTGTTCCGCACTCCCGTCTATCCGCTGGCGGCGGCCGTCCTCCTGCGTCTCTTCGGCGGCCACGTGGCCGGCGTCGTCGCCGGCCAGGTCGTCCTCGGGGCGCTCACCGCCGTCCTCGTGGGCGCCCTGGGCAGCCTGTTCGCGGGCCCGCGGGCGGGAAGGTGGGCGGCCCTCTTCTTCGCCTGCGACCCCGCGACCGTTCTCTATGGAAACGTGTTCCAGCCGGAGACGCTGTTCACGGTCTTGCTCGTGGCCGCCGCCCTCCTCTGGATGGCGTCGCTGCGCGACGCTGCCGTCGGTCCCGCGGTGGCGGCGGGCCTCCTGGTCGGCGTGGCCACCCTGACGCGGCCGGTCGGGCTCGCCGTGCCCCTGGCCCTGGGCACGGTCGCCCTGGTGGGGCCGGAGGTGAGGCGGCGCCTGCGCTGCCTCGTCGCCCTGGGCCTGGCCTGCGTCCTCGTGGTGTCGGTGTGGGTGGCGCGCAACGCGCGGGTGACGGGCACGCCGATGCTGACCACGATCTCGAGCATGAACCTGCTCTACTACCGCGCCGCGGGCGCCCTCGCGCGCGCCCAGGCCATGACGATCGACCAGGCCCGCAGCCAGCTCGACGCCCGCCTGGAGGCGACCGCCGCCGTCACGGACGAAGGGCGGCTCAGCCGCGCCCGGTCCGAGCTCGCCCTGCGGGTCCTGCGCGAGCATCCGGTGGCGGCCGCCGCCGACTTCGCCGACGGCCTGCTGCGCCTGTTCGCCGGCTCCGGCCTGACCGCATTCTCCGCGCTCGTCGGCGATCCCGATCCGGAGGCGCTCTCGTCGTGGTGGAAGTGGCCGATCCTGGCCGGGCTCCTGGCCTGGATGGTCGCCCTCTACGCGGCGGCCGTGCTCGGCCTGCGGGCGCTGCTGGAGCGGGGAGCGCGGCGGGAGGCGGCGCTGGCCGGCGCCTTCATCGTCGCCCTCGCCCTCCTCTCGGCGGGTCCACAGGCCAACACGCGCTTCCGGGTGCCGCTGGTGCCGTTCCTGGCCGCCCTCGCCGGGGTGGCCGCGGGCGGGAAGGGGAGCGCCCCCGACGGGTTATGATTGCCCCGGCGCGCGCGCGCCGAGGCCAAGCCCATGACCCTCAGCCCCGATTCGAGAGTGTTCGTGGCCGGACACCGCGGCCTGGTCGGCTCCGCCATCCTTCGGCGGCTGGAGTCGGAGGGCTTCCGCTCGGTGCTCGTGGCCACGCGCGAGCAGCTGGACCTGCGCGACCAGGCGGCGGTGAACTACTGGTTCCGGGCCAACCGGCCGGAGTTCGTGTTCCTGGTGGCGGGGACGGTGGGCGGCATCCTGGCCAACTCCACCCGGCCCGCCGAGTTCATCTACGACAACATGATGATCCACGCCACGGTGGTGCACGCCGCCCACCTGTTCGGGGCGCGCAAGCTGCTCTACCTGGGCAGCTCCTGCATCTACCCGCGCGAGTGCCCGCAGCCCATGCGCGAGGAGCACCTCCTCACCGGCGCCCTCGAGGGCACGAACGAGCCCTACGCGCTGGCCAAGATCGCCGGCATCAAGCTCTGCCAGGCCTACCGGCGCCAGTACGGATCCGACTTCATCTCCGCCATGCCCACGAACCTCTACGGGCCGAACGACAACTTCGACCTCACGAGCTCGCACGTGCTGCCGGCCATGATCCGGAAGTTCCACGACGCCAAGGTGGAGGGCCGGCCGGAGGTCACCATCTGGGGCACGGGCACCCCCCGACGGGAGTTCCTCCACGTGGACGACCTGGCCGATGCCTGCCTGTTCCTCATGCGGCGCTACGACGACGCCATGCACGTCAACGTGGGCACCGGGGAGGACCTGACGATCCGGGAGCTGGCGGAGATGGTGCGCGACATCGTGTACCCGGCGGCGACCATCGCCCACGACACGACCAAGCCCGACGGCACGCCGCGCAAGCTCCTCGACGTCGGCCGCCTCCACGCCCTCGGCTGGTGCCATCGCATCCCGCTGAGGGAAGGGATCGCCTCGTCCTACCAGTGGTTCCTGCGGCACTACGGGGCGCTCAAGGCCACCGGACGCGCGCACGACGCGGAAGTGGCCTGACGCATGGCGGATCGAAAGACGTTGATGCTGGCCTCGCTCCCGCTCCCCGTGATGCACCTGGCCCTCTGCGTGGTCACGCAGCTCGTGCGTCACACCGAGACCTGGCCCTGGCTCCTTCCCTACGCGGTCGACCTTCCGTTGTCGCTCGTGCTCGTGCCCCTGAGCGATCGGATCCCGCCCCTGGTCGTCTTCGGGGTCCTCGGCACCGCGTGGTGGTACGTGATCAACCGCGTGGCCGTCGCCGTCGCCGTCCGCGTCGCGGAGAGGAAGCCGCCGCCGCGCCGCCCGACGGCCGGACCCCGGCGGGGGGGCCCGACCTCCTGACCGCCTAGGCCGCCGCTCCCTCGTACAGCCGGTCGATGACGTCCTTGTATTTCTGCTCGACCACCCGCCGCTTGACCTTGAGGGTGGGGGTCAGCTCTCCCGCCTCGAGGGTGAACTCGTGCGGGAGCAGCGCGATCTTCTTGATGCGCTCGAACTGGGCCAGGTGCGCGGTCAGCTCCTTGATCGTGCGGTCGTAGAGCTCGATCACGCGGGGATCGCGGACGAGCTCGTCCGGAGAGGCGGCGGTCACCGCGTTCTCGCGCGCCCACTTCTGCAGGGCCTCGAAGTTGGGGACGAGGAGGGCGGAGGGGAAGTTGCGCTTGTTCCCGATCATCACGATCTCGCCGATCAAGGGATGCGTCTTGAGCAGGTTCTCGATGGGCTGGGGCGCGATGTTCTTGCCGCCGGAGGTGACGATGATGTCCTTCTTGCGGTCGGTGATGGCGAGGAACCCGCCGTCGAGGACGCCGACGTCCCCGGTGTGGAACCAGCCCTCGCGGTCGATGACCTCCGCGGTGGCCTCCGGCTTGTTGAAGTACCCCTTCATCACGTGGGGACCGCGAGTGAGGATCTCGCCGTCCTCCGCGATCTTCACCTCCACCCCCTGGACGGGCGGCCCCACCGTCCCCGGCTTCATGGCGTCCGGACGGTTGACCGCGATGACGGGGCTCGTCTCCGTGAGCCCGTAGCCCTCCAGGATGAGGAGGCCCACCGCCCCGAAGAACTCGGCGATCTCGCGGGCCAGGGGCGCCCCCCCGGAGACGAAGAGGCGCAGTCGGCCACCCGTGCGGGCGCGGATGGTGGAGAAGACGAGCCGGTCGGCCAGGGCGTGCTGGGCGCGCAGGGCCAGGCCGGGCCGGCGATGCTCGACGCGCGCCTGGAAGGCACGCCGGCCCACGCCCAGGGACCAGCGGAAGATGCGCTGCTTGAGGGGCGAGTCGGCGGCCACCTTCTCCAGGACGCGCGCGTACATCTTCTCGTAGAGGCGCGGCACCGAGAGCATCAGGGTGGGCCGCACCTCCACCATGTTCGCGGGCACCTTCTCCACGCTCTCCGCGTAGGCGATGGTCACGCCCTGCTCGAGCATCAGGTAGTGCCCGCCCATCCTCTCGAAGATGTGGCACAGGGGCAGGAAGGACAGCGCCACGTCCGTGGTCCCGATCTCCCCGAAGGCGCCCAGGCCCGCATGGACGTTGGACACGATGTTGTCGTGGGTGAGCATCACGCCCTTGGGATCGCCGGTGGTGCCGGAGGTGTAGATGAGGGTGGCGAGGTCGTCCGGCTTCACCTCCGCCGCCAGCCGCTTCACGGCCTGGGGGTCCGCGGCCAGGGCCTCGCGGCCCCGCGCGCGGACCTCGTCCAGGGAGAGCATGCCCTCCACCGGCGGGTCGTCGAAGCGGATGACGTACCGGAGGTGGGGCGCCTTGGCCCGCACCTCGGCCAGCTTGCGCGCCTGCGCGGGCGTGGAGACGAGGGCGACCTTGGCCTGGCTGTCGTTGAGGACGTAGAGCACCTGGGCCGGCATCAGGTTCGGGTAGATGGGCACGTCGGCGGCGCCCGCGCACAGCGTGGCCAGGTCCGCGTAGGCCCACTCCGGCCGGTTCTCGGAGAGGAGGGCCACCCGGTCCTGCCTCTCCACCCCCAGCGCGCGCAGCCCCATGGAGAGCTCCTCGACCGCGCGGCGGAACTCCTCCGAGCTGACGTCGCGCCAGGCCCCGTCGCGCTTGACCCGGAGGTGGTCGGGCTTCCGATGGTCCTCCACCGAGTGGTAGAAGATCTCGCAGAGGGTCCGCGTCGGCATGCTCACCTGCCTTGCCGCCCCGCGACCGTGAGCCGGCCGGGGGAGGAAGCCTGCGCCGGCGCCGCCCCGCGGAGGAGGAGATCCACCGCCGGGCCCGCCAGCAGGGCGAGATCATAATCCTTCCGGCCGATCACCCAGGAGGTCACCAGCTCGTCCAGGGTCCCGAAGAAGGCCTTGGTCACCAGCTTGCGGGGCAGGTCCGTCCGCAGCGTGCCCTCTCGCTGTCCCTGCTCGATCACGGAGCCGACGAGGTCGAAGTAGCGCCCGAGCCAGGAGGCGGTGAAGCGCTCCATGAACTTCGTGGACTGCCGGAGCTCGACCTGGAACACGACCGCGAGGTCGCGGTCGGCGCCGAGCACACGCAGGTGGTGCTGGGCCAGCAGGCGCAGGCGGGAGGGCGCGTCCTCGACCTTCTGCATCTCCGCCCGCGCCCGTTCCACGTGCTCGGACATGACCTCGTCGAACAGGGAGACGAGGATGTCCTCCTTGCCCCGGAAGTAGAGGTAGATGGTGCCGTCGGCCACGCCGGCGCGGGCGGCGATCTCCGAGACGCGAGCGGAGAAGTACCCCTTGCGCGCGAAGACGCTCACCGCCGCCTGCAGGATCCGCCGCCGCTTGTCGTCGCTGCGCCGTCGCGCCATGGCCTCTCGAGGTCGATTCATTGTCCGGGGCGGGCGCGCGCAGTGTCAAGAATCGGACGGTCCCTCCCCGCCGCCCGCGCGGCCGTGCGCGCTACACTTGCGCCGATGCCGCCGGTGAGGGCCTGCCTGGGCCTCGGATCCAACCTGGGAGACCGCGAGGGACGGCCCTGGCCGGGGCGGGTGGCCACGCCCTGATGCAGTTCCATCACATCGTCGTGGAAGGACCGATCGGGGTCGGCAAGTCCTCGGTGGCGGAGCGGCTGGCCGAGCGCCTGGAGGCACGCACGGTGATGGAGGAGTGGGGGCAGAACCCGTTCCTCACCCCGTTCTACGAGGGGCGGCCGGGGGCGGCCTTCCAGATCGAGCTCTTCTTCCTCCTCTCGCGCTACCGCCAGCAGCAGGAGCTCACCCAGCGCACCCTCTTCCAGTCGGTGACCCTGTCCGACTACGTCTTCGAGAAGAGCAAGCTCTTCGCCTACCTCAACCTCGACGACTCCGAGCTGCTCATCTACGAGAAGCTCTACTCGCTGCTGGTGGAGGGCGTGCCCCGCCCCGACCTCGTGGTCTACCTGCAGGCGCCCACGGAGGTGCTGATGCGCCGCATCCGCACGCGCGGGCGGCCGGAGGAGGCGCGCCTGAGCGAGGAGTACCTGGCGGAAGTGAACCGCGCCTACAACCACTACTTCTTCCACTACACGCAGACGCCGCTGCTCGTGGTCAACACCGCCGACGTCGACTTCGTCTCGCACGCGGAGGACGTGGAGGACCTGCTCAAGCAGATCCGCAGCATGGGCAAGGGCACGCAGTACTACGTGCCCCTGGGCAGCAAGCGCTGAAGGTGAGCGCGCGCCGCCCCCCGGGTCTTGACCTCGGGAGTCCTCTGGTCCATCCTTTTCCAGGATTTCCCATGGCGTCGGTGGCCGGCACTCGAGCACGTCAGTTGTCGCTGCCCTTCGAGGAGGCCCCACTCTGGGACGGCTCCGGCCTCGAGGCGGCGCTGCTGCGCGAGACCTCGCGCCCCCTGCACCTCACCCTCACCCAGAACCGCTCGGTGCTGCTCTCCTTCCGCCGCAAGGCGGGCCTGATCCACCTGCGCCTCCACCGCATGTTCCTGCTCGCGCCCCTGGGCGTGGTGCGGGCGGTGGCGCGCTCGCTGCGCCGCACCAGCCGCAGCGCGGACAGCGAGGTGCGGCGGTTCATGAACGAGAACCTGCACCGCGTGCGCAAGGTGCCGCGCCAGCTCCCGCCCCTGGTCACCGCCGGGCGCGTGCACGACCTGCAGCAGGTCTTCGACCGGCTGAACTCGCGCTTCTTCTCGAGCGCGCTGCGCGTGCCCCTCACCTGGGGGCGCGGCAGCGGGCGCGCGCGCCGCGGCGGCCTGACCTTCGGCAGCTACGACCCCGTGCTCGGCCTCATCCGCATCCACCCCGTGCTCGACCGGCGCGACGTGCCCCAGTACTTCCTCGAGAGCGTCGTCTACCACGAGATGCTCCACCATCACCTGGGCGGGATCCCCGACCGCGCGGGACGGACGGTCTACCACTCGCGGGTGTTCCGCGAGGCGGAGGCGCGCTACCCGTGGCATGGCCAGGCCCTGGCCTGGGAGAAGGACAACCTTCCGCACCTGCTCCGGGCCAGCGCGGAGCTGGACCGGAAGCGCAAGGCTGAAGCGGCGGCGCTAAGACGGTCGTGAAGCGGGCCCGCCACCTCAGGCGGCTCCTCCCCTACCTGGGCCGGCACCGCAAGGACCTCGTGGTCGGGATCGTCGCCCTCCTCGTGCGCACCATGCTCTCCGTGGCCTCGCCCTGGGTGCTGCGCCACGCCATCGACGACCTCACCCTCGGCCTCACCCGCGGCAAGCTCTGGCTCTACGCGGGGCTCGTGCTCGGCATCGTGGCCCTGGAGGCGGTGTTCCTCTACTGGATGAGGCGCGTGCTCATCGGCATGAGCCGCGAGCTCGAGTTCGAGCTGCGCAACGACCTCTACCACCACCTCACGCGCCTGCCCACCCGCTACTTCCAGAGCCACCGCACCGGCGACCTCATGAGCCGCGCCACCAACGACCTCTCCGCGGTGCGCATGGTGCTGGGCCCGGGGATCATGTACACCGCGAGCACGCTCACCACCGCCGTGGCCACCGTCGTCCTCATGATCCGCATCTCGCCGCGCCTGCTCGTCCTGTCCCTGCTCCCCCTCCTGCTCGTCTCCGTGCTCGTGCGCTACTTCGGCCGGCGCATCCACGACCGCTTCGAGGCCGTGCAGGCCCAGCTCGCCGAGATCAGCGCGATCGTGCAGGAGAACCTCTCGGGGGCGCGGGTGGTGCGCGCCTACGCCCAGGAGCCGCCGGAGCTGGCGCGCTTCCACACCGCCAACCAGGAGTACCTGCAGCGCAACCGGCAGCTCATCCGCATGTCGGGGGTCCTGTACCCGGGCATCCAGCTCCTCATGGGCTCGGGGGCGGTGCTCCTGCTGTGGCTGGGCGGGCGCATGGTCGTCTCCGGCGCCATCACCATCGGGGAGTTCGTGGCCTTCGGGGCCTACCTCGCCATGCTCCACTGGCCCATGATCGCCCTGGGCTGGGTGGTGAACATCTTCGAGCGCGGCGACGCCTCCATGGGGCGCATCGCCGAGATCCTGGAGGCACCCCCCGAGATCGAGGACCGCGGGCCGGCCGCGGTGGCCTCGCTGCGCGGCCAGGTCGAGTTCCGGCACCTCACCTTCGCGTACGACGACGGCCGCCCCGTGCTCCACGACATCGACCTGGAGGTGCGGGCGGGCTCCACGGTGGCGGTGGTCGGTCCCACCGGCTCCGGCAAGAGCACCCTCGTCTCGCTGATCCCGCGCCTGTTCGAGGCCCCGGCGGGCACGGTGCTCGTGGACGGCCACGACGTGCGCGAGCTGCCCCTGTCCACCCTGCGCGGCGCCGTCGGCTTCGTGCCCCAGGAGACGTTCCTCTTCTCGGAGACGGTGGGCGAGAACGTGGCCTTCGGCCTGCCCGCGGAGGGAGAGCGCGACGCGCGCGTGCAGTGGGCGGCGGGGGTGGCCCAGCTGGCCAAGGACGTGGCCGACTTCCCGAAGGGGTTCGACACCTTCGTGGGCGAGCGGGGCATCACCCTCTCCGGCGGCCAGAAGCAGCGCACCGCGCTGGCGCGCGCGCTCGCCACCGATCCCCGCATCCTCGTGCTGGACGACGCCCTCGCCTCCGTGGACACCCAGACCGAGGAGGACATCCTGCGCGCGCTGCGGGGGGTGATGGCCACCCGCACGACCTTCCTCGTCTCCCACCGGGTCTCCACCGTGCGCGAGGCCGACCTCATCGTGGTCCTCGACCACGGCCGTATCGTGGAGCGCGGCACCCACGACGAGCTCATCGCCAAGGGCGGCTTCTACGCCGACCTCCATCGGCGGCAGCTCCTCGAGGAGGAGATGGAGAAGACGGCGTGAGCTCTCCCGGCTTCCACGAGGACGACCCCGTCGACAAGAGCTACGACCACGCCCTGCTGTGGCGGCTGCTGCGCTACCTGCGCCCCTACAAGGTGCCCGTGGCCGTCTCCTTCCTCCTCATCGTGGTCATGGCCGGCCTCGACCTCGTGGGCCCCTGGCTGACCAAGGTCGCCATCGACCGCTACATCCGGCAGGGGAACGCCGCCGGCCTCGACGGGATGGCCCTCGTCTACCTGGCCACCCTGCTCGCCGCCTTCGGGGTGCGCTTCGGCCAGATCTACATCCTGCAGATGACCGGCCAGCGCGTGATGCTGGACCTGCGCCGCGAGATCTACTCGCACCTGCAGCGGCTGCACGTCGCCTTCTTCGACCTCAACCCGGTGGGCCGCCTCATGACCCGCGTCACCACCGACGTGGACGCCGTCAACGAGCTGTTCACCTCCGGGGTGGTCACCGTCTTCGGCGACCTCTTCACGCTCTTCGGGATCATGGGCGTGATGATGGCCATGAACTGGAAGCTGGCCCTGGTGACCTTCTCCGTGATCCCCCTCTTCTTCGCGGTGACCAACTGGTTCCGGCGCGGCTCCCGCGCGACCTTCCGCGAGGTCCGGCGCTGGGTGGCGCGCATCAACGCCTTCCTGCAGGAGAACATCACGGGGATGGCGGTGGTGCAGCTGTTCCGGCGCGAGCCGCGCAACCGGGAGGCCTTCGCCGCCGTCAACCGGTCGCACACCGAGGCCAACCTGGCCCAGATCTTCTACTACGCGGTCTTCTACCCCGCGATCGAGATCCTGGCCGCCCTGGCCACCGCCCTCATCATCCTGTACGGCGGGATGCGCGTCCTGGCCGGCACCCTGACCCTGGGCGCGCTGGTGGCCTTCATCCAGTACTCGGAGCGCTTCTGGCGGCCCATCTCGGACCTGTCCGAGAAGTTCAACATCCTCCAGCAGGCGATGGCCTCCTCGGAGCGGATCTTCACCCTCCTCGACACCGCGCCGAAGGTGGTGGCCCCCGCCGCTCCCGTCCGTCTGGAGCGCGTGCGCGGGCGGGTCGGCTTCGAGAAGGTCTCCTTCGGCTACGCCCCCGGCGTGCCCGTGCTGCACGACATCGACTTCACGGTCGAGCCCGGCCACCGCGTGGCCCTGGTGGGAGCCACGGGGGCGGGCAAGACCTCGATCATCAGCCTGCTCGAGCGCTTCTACGACGTGCAGGCGGGCCGGGTGACCCTGGACGGGGTCGACGTGCGCCAGCTCGATCCCGCCCAGCTCCGCTCGTCGCTGGCCCTCGTCCTGCAGGACGTCCACCTCTTCTCCGGCACCATCGCCTCCAACATCCGCCTGGGCTCGGACATCCCCGACGAGCGGGTGCGCGCGGCCGCCCGCGCCGTGCACGCCCACCGTTTCATCGAGGCCCTGCCCAAGGCCTACGAGACGGAGGTGCGCGAGCGGGGGGCCACCCTCTCCGTGGGCCAGAAGCAGCTCCTGAGCTTCGCGCGCGCGCTGGCCCACGACCCCCGCGTCCTCATCCTCGACGAGGCCACCTCGTCCGTGGACACGGAGACGGAGGCGCTCATCCAGGACGCGCTGGAGGTGCTCCTGCAGGGCCGGACGGCCATCGTGATCGCGCATCGCCTCTCCACCATCCAGCACGTGGACCAGATCCTCGTGATGCACAAGGGGAGGGTCCGCGAGCGCGGCACGCACCAGGAGCTGCTCGCCCAGCGCGGCCTCTACTGGCGGCTCTACCAGCTCCAGTACAAGGACCAGGAGACGGGCGCGTTGGGCGAGGCGGAGGCGCCCGCGCGCGCCTGAGACGGCCGTGAGCACGGCCGCGCGGTGGACCAGCGGCCTGGGCGCGCTCTGGTCGGCGCTGGCCTTGCTCGATCCCGCCCTCGGCCTGCCGTCGTGGCCGGGGGTGGCGGCGGCCCTCGTCGCGCTGGTGCGGCAGCGGCGAGCGCGGCCCCGCGATCCCTGGACGGCCTTCTTCGCGCTCCTGAGCGCGGTCTACCTCGTCCAGGCCGCGGTGGACGGAAACCTGGGCGCGGACTCCCGCGGCTACTTCGTCTGGCTGCCGTGGCTGCTGAGGGGAGGCGGAGGCGACCTCGGCCACACGCTCGAGGCCCTCGGCCAGGTGGAGCTGCCCGCGAGCTCGCCTCTCCGCCTCGGGCTGCATCCGGTCGGGCCGGCGATCCTCTGGAGCCCCTTCTATCTGGCCGCCCACGTCTACGTCCTGGCCGGGCGCGCGCTCGGGCGGACCGTCTACGCCGCCGACGGCGTGGCCACGCCGTACCTGCGCGCGGCCGCCCTCGGCACGGGCCTGGTGGCGACGGCGGGTGCTCTCGCGCTGCTGCGCGCGCTGCGGACGCGCCACGAGGCCCCGGCGGCCGCGCTGGCCGTCGGCGCCATCGCGCTCGGCTCCAGCCTTCCGTACTACGTGGCCATCCAGCCGTTGATGGCGCACGGGATCGTGTTCGGCCTGGCCGCGCTCCTGGTCTGGGCCTGGGTGGAGACCGAGCGCGCCCCCGCCGTGCGCCGGTGGGCGATCCTGGGCGCCCTGTTCGGCCTGCTCGTGCTCGCGCGCTGGCAGGCGCTGGTGGCGGCCGTGTTGCCCGTGGCCCTCGCCGTCCGTGATCTCCGCCAGGGCCGCGGCGCCCAGGGGCCGCTGGTGGCGGCGGCAACGGCGCTCGCCGCCTTCCTCCCGCAATCCCTGGTCTGGCACGCCTGGCACGGGCGCTGGATCACGATGCCGCAAGGCGCGGGTTACGTGAGCTGGTCGTCGCCGCATCTCCTGGACGTCCTCGTCTCCGCGGACCGCGGCCTCTTCAGCTGGACGCCCGTGGCCGCCGTGGGCGTCCTGGGGCTCGTGGGGGGCGCGCGCCGGTGGGGGCTCCTGGCCGCGAGCAGCCTCGCCGCCGTCGCCCTCACCGCCTGGGTGAACGGCGGAGTCAGCGACTGGGCGGGATCCGATGCCTTCGGGGCGCGCCGGTTCGACCTCGTGCTCCCCCTGCTCGCCATCGGCGTCGCGGTGGCGGTGGAGGGGGCGGCGGCCCTGGTCGCGCGGCGGCCGATGCTCGCGCCGGCGGCGCTCCTGGCCCTGCTGGCGGCCTGGAACCTCGGCCTGCTGCGCCTGCACGCCCGGGGCGCGTTCCCGGAAGCGGCCCCGCTCGAGGACCTCGCCGCCGCCCAGGCGCGCCTGCTGCGTCACGCGGCCGAGCGGACACTGGGCGCGCTCCTGGGCGCGCGCGGGCGCGACCTCGCGTACCGGTTCTTCGTCGGCCAGTACTTCTACGTCAACGCCAATCCCGGCGGCACGATCGCGGTGGGCTCCGACGACGCGCGCTACCTCGGCGAGGGCTGGTCGGGGCCACGCTGGCACGAAGGCGGGCCGCGCTTCCGCTGGGCGCTCTACCCGCGCGCCTGCATCCTCGTGCCGCTCGCCGGGCCCTCGACGCTCCCCGCCACCGTGCAGGCCCGGGTGCCCCGCCGGCTGGAAGCGCAGGCCTTCACCGTGACCGTCAACGGCGCCGTCACCGGCACCGGGCGGCTCGGTCCCGAGTGGCAGGACGTGCCCTTCTCGCTGCCCGCCTCCGCTCTGGTGAGAGGCGAGAACGTCGTCTGCTTCCAGTTCGAGCGCGGCTGGGGCGAGGAGGGACAGCAGGTCGGCGCGCAGGTGGCGCGCATCCAGCTCCCCTGAGCCGCCACCGGGCGGCCGCCGCTTCAGTGGTGCGGCGGGTGCGACCGGCTGGAGAACACGAGGCCGAGCCGGAACTCGAGGACGTTGGCCTGGCCACGGTGCGGACGCGGCGCCACGCCCGCCCCGTCCAGGTCGCCCTCGCCGAGGAAGGTCATCGTCTCCGTCCGCACGTAGCGCACGCCCAGGTCGAGCAGCGTGCCCCCTCCCTTGAGCGGCACGAGGATGCCGCCACCGGCGCCGTAGGAGAACCCGGTGTCGTCGTAGTTCGTGGACTCGGCGGAGACGAACCCATTCGGGTCCCGCAGGTGCGAGGTCGTGCTCATGTAGGAGACGCCCGCGAAGGCGTTGATGTACGGCCGGGCCGCGCCCACGGGCACGACGATCTGGGGGCCGACCGCGGCGTCGGCCATCCAGTTGTCGGTCGTGATCTCGCGCACGAGCCGTCCCGCCGTGCCCGCGATGGGCAGGCGCACGGTCTGGCTGCCGTAGATGAGCCAGCTCCCGTCCAGGCGCAGGGCGAGGGCGCCGGAGCGCGTGGAGAAGAGGGCGTGCCCGGCCAGTCCGCCGGCCACGTCCGCCGCCTGGTCCAGGGCCCCCTTGGGCGCCCCCACCACGAGGGAGCCGCCGTAGTCGGCGGCAAACGCGCTCGAAGCTGCGAGCGCCACGACCGCGGTCACCATCGCCGGGAGCCGCATGAGTCCTCCTGCGCTAGACGAGGGGCCCCAGATGCTATCACGCGCGCGCGGACAGGCGGACGACCTCGGCCGGCCCCAGCCGCCGCCACTCGCCCTTGGGCAGGGCCCCCAGGTCCAGGGCGCCGACGGCGACCCGGGCCAGCTCGAGGACGTCGTGGCCGACCGCCGCGCACATCCGCCGCACCTGCCGGTTCTTCCCTTCGGTGAGGACGATCTCGAGCCAGGTCGATCCCTTCTGCGTGGTTCCCAGCACGCGCACCGGCGCCGGCCGCGAGACGGTGCCGTCCCCGAGAGGCACGCCGTCCCTCAGGGCACGCAGCACCTCCGGCGCGGGCACGCCCCGGATGCGCGCGTGGTACCGCTTGGGCACGTGGGCGCCGGGGTCGGTCAGGGTCTGGCCGAGGCGGTGGTCGTTGGTGAGGACGAGGAGGCCGGAGGTGTCTCGGTCGAGGCGCCCCACGGGGAAGACCCACCGTCCCAAGTCGCCGAGCAGGTCGTACACCGTGGCCCGCCCGCCCGGATCGCCGCGCGACGTGATGTAGCCGGCCGGCTTGTGCAGGACGAGGACGATGCGCTCGGTATCGTCGCCGACGCGGCGGCCGTCGACCCTGACCTCGTCCCGCCGGGGGTCGATGCGGCGCGCCGGCCCGCGCACCACGCGTCCCCCGACCTCCACCCGGCCCGCCTCGATCCAGCGCGCGGCCTCCGCCCGCGAGCACACGCCGAACTTGGACAGGGCCCGGGCCAGGGACAGCGGACCGGCGGTGCGGCCGGTCGGGGCGTGCGGCGGGCGCCCGCCGGGCGCGCCACGCGGAGGGCGCGGCATCGGCGGTGGGCTAGGCGGGACGATCGACGAGCGAGAACGTCATCTGGCCCTCGCACACGACCCGCCCGTCCACCCGGGCCACGCCGCGGAGGCTCCCCATCCGCGCCCGCAGGCGGACGACCGTCCCCTCGAGCATCACCGTGTCCCCCGCGGAGACGGGGCGACGGTAGCGCACGCGGTCGATCCCCATGAAGTAGATGAGGCGCGCCCGGTTCTCGGGCTTGGCGAGGATGAGGACGGCCCCGGCCTGGGCCATGGCCTCGGTGAGGATCGAGGCGGGCAGGACGGGCCGCCCGCCCGGGCCCGCGATGAAGTAGCGCTCGTCCGAGGCCACGTTCTTGACGCCGAGGACGCGGCGGTCCTCCTCGATCTCCAGGATCCGGTCCACGAGCAGGAAGGGATAGCGGTGCGGCAGCACCTTCTTGATGTCCTCGATCTCGAGAGGCAGGCGCAGCGGCTCCGCGGACATCCGCCGAGTGTACCCTGCCCTCCGGGGCCTGTCGCCGGCTGGGGCCCCTTCCGCCCGCCATGCTACGATGGGGTGTTTTGCCGGCTTCGGACACGAAGAACACTGCTGGCCCCGGGCAGCTCCTCTCCGAGCTGCTCCCGATCGTGGGGGAGCTCTCCGCCGTCCTCGATCCGGAGGAGCTGATGCCGGCCATCGCCCGCCAGCTCCGGCGGATCGTCGATTACCGGATATTGGACATCTTCCTGCCCGAGGCCGACGGCACCCTGGTGCCCGCCTTCGTCGAGGGCTACGATGGCGCGCTGGCCGACCGCCTGCGGATCCGCCCCGGCCAGGGGATCGTCGGAGCCGCCGCCCAGCAGCGCGAGCCCCTCTTCATCCCCGACGTGGAGAAGGATCCGCGGTACCTGCCGATCGTGCCCGGGGTGCGGGCGGAGCTGGCCATCCCCCTCATCCACCGCGACCGCCTGGTGGGCGTGCTCAACGTCGAGGGGCCCGACCCGGAGGCCTACCACGAGGAGGCGCGCGCCGCCCTCCTCGTGCTCGCCGGGCACCTCGCGATCGCGATCGAGAACGCGACCCTCTATCGCGAGACGCGCTGGTACGCGGGCCTCCTGGCCACGCTCTACGACATCGCCAAGGAGACGTCGTCGATCCTGGACCTCGACGAGCTCCTTCAACGCGTGGCCGAGGTGGTCAAGCGCGTCATCGACTACGAGATGTTCGGCATCCTGCTCCTCGACGAGGACCGGGGGGAGCTGGTGCTGCGCAAGGCGGTCTCCTACGGGGCGACCAAGGAGAAGAAGACGCGCATCCGGGTCGGCGAGGGCCTCACCGGCGCCGCCGCCCTCTCCAGGCAGCCGATCCTGGTGGGCGACGTGCGCGCCGAGCCGCGCTACCTGCCGCTGATCCCGGAGACCCGCTCCGAGCTGGTGGTGCCGCTGGTGCACAAGGACCGCGTGATCGGCGTGTTCGACCTGGAATCCTCGGTCCTCGACCGCTTCAACGACGAGCACCTCAAGGTGCTGGTCCCCCTGGCCAGCCAGGTGGCGGTGGCCATCGTGAATGCGCGGCTCTACGAGACGCTGGCCCGCCAGGAGGAGCGCCTCGGCCGCGAGCTGGAGCTGGCGCAGTGGATCCAGGAGAACCTCTTCCCGGAGCAGCCGCCGGTGGGGCCGGCCTGGGACGCCTCCGCCCATTTCCTGCCCGCCACCGAGCTGGGCGGCGACCTCTACGACTTCTTCGAGCTCGGCCGGGGCGTGCTCGGGGTCGAGGTGGGGGACGTGTCCGGCAAGGGAGTGCCCGCCGCCCTCTTCGGGGCCTTCGTCTCCGGGAGCGTCCGCGCGCGGGCCATGGAGCGGCGCGCCCCCGCCGACCTCATGACGCGCGTGAACCGCACGCTGCGCAAGCGCGGGGCGGAGGGCTTCTACTGCACGGTCACCTTCGCGGTGTTCGACTTCCCGGCGCGCCGCATGGTGCTGGCCAACTCCGGTCTCCCCTATCCCCTCGTCTTTCGCGCCGCCCTCGGACAGGTGGAGACGATCGACCTCGCCGGGCTGCCCCTGGGGACCTTCGACAACGCCACCTACGAAGAGCGCGTGGTCCCCCTCGCCGCGGGCGACGTGGTCGTCTTCTACACCGACGGCCTGACCGAGGCCCGCCGCGCCGACGGCGAGGACTACGGCCGGGAGAGGCTGGCCGAGAGGGTGAGGGCGGTCGCGGGCGGCACCGCGGCCGAGCTCGGCGAGCAGATCCTCTCCGACGTGGACGCGTTCCTGGCCGGCGCGGCGCGCACGGACGACCTCACGCTGGTGGTGGTGAAGGTACGATGACACCCGACGAGCGACGCAAGAACCCCCGGGTCCTGGTCGACCTGCCCGTGCGCGTGGGCATGGAGGGGAAGACGGCGCCGGGGCGGCTCCACGACGTGTGCCGAGACGCCGCCCTGGTGGAGACCCACGACCGCTGCCTCGTGGGCACCAGGGTGAGGCTGGCCTGGGATTCCCCGGGCGGGATGGTGGAGGTGGACGGCGTCGTCCTGCGCGTCTCTGCCGGCGAGGGGGACGCGCGGGGGATCGCCATCCTGTTCGTCGACGTGGCCCCCGCCACCGCCACCGCCATCGACCTGCTCGTCCAGCGGGCCGAGGCCGGGGGCTGAGCCCGGCCCCGGTTTGTGATCGGCGCCGCGCCGGTGAGCGGGGTCACGTTCGCGGGCCGGGCACCCTGCCTATATTGAACTTTGGTGGCATTCGGTAACGCGCGACGCCCGCTCTGGGCCCTCCCGGGGGTCCTCCTGCTCTTGGCCGTCTCCGGCCAGGCGGCGGACTTGCCACGTTTTGCCGCCGGGACCGACCTCGTGGTCCTGTCCGCCACCGCCGTCGATCGCCACGGACGCCCGGTCACCAACCTCCGCCCGAGCGAGTTCCGGGTCTTCGAGGACGGCCGACCCCAGCGCGTCGAGCATTTCGAGACGCGTGGGATACCCGCCCGCCTGCTCCTGCTCGTCGACGCCAGCGGCAGCATGAACGGCGCTCTCAAGACGACCAGCACGCAGATGGCCGTGCGCGTGGTGGTGGCCGGACTGGAGCCGGACGACCAGGTGGCGCTGGCGGGCTTCGATCACGAGTACTGGGGGCTCGTCCCGTTCACGCGCGACCGCGGCCGCGTCGTGCGGGCCATGGCCGAGATCGAGTCCTTCGGGTCCACGGCCCTGCACGACGCCCTCGACCACGCCGCCCGCGACCTGGCCAGCGGGGGAGAGGGCCGGCGGGCGATCGTGATCGTCACCGACGGCGTCGACACCGCGAGCCAGCTCCGCCCGGACGACGTGCTCGCGCGCTCCCAGGCCCTCGACGTGCCGATCTACGCGATCAGCGTCGTCTCGGCGGTGGACGATCCCTCTTCCGCACTCTTCACCGGCGCCCAGCGCCCCTCTTCGGCGGTCACGGGTAGCGCGCTCCTGGCGCGCTACGCGCGGCTCAGCGGCGGGGCGAGCTTCACGGTGAGCGACCTCGGAGGCCTGCAGCACGCGGCCGCCACCATCCTGGGAGAGCTGAAGCACCAGTACCGGCTGGGCTACGACCCTCCGCCCGGCCCCACCCGGTTCCGCCGCGTCGAGGTCACGAGCACGCGCAAAGGCGTGCTGGTGAAGACTCGCAGTGGCTATGTTCCCCGTACCTGACCGCGGCGCGACCCGGCTCCTGCCGCGACATCCATAATGGAGGCTTGATGCGAGCAATCGTGGTTCCCGTCGTGGCCGCCAGCCTGGCCCTCGGAGGCTGCGCCAGCAAGAAGTACGTGGGACGTGAAGTGGGCGAGATCAACCAGAAGGTGGACAACCTCTCGGCGGAGGTGGAGAAGACGCAGGAGCGCGTCAAGAAGAACGAAGTCCGCATCGACGAGGTCAACCAGCAGGCGCAGTCCGGCATCTCCGACGCCAAGGGTTCCGCCCAGACGGCCCTGACCCGCGCGAACGAGGCGGAGCGGGCGGCCAAGGGCAAGCTGCTCTACACGGTGACCCTCTCCAACGACAAGGTCACCTTCCCCGTCAACCGCGCCGCCGTCTCCGCCGACGCCCAGGCCCTCATCGACGAGGCCATCGGCAAGTTCAAGGCCGAGAACCGCGGCGTGTACTTCGAGATCGAGGGCCACACCGACAACACCGGCCCCGACGCCTACAACCAGAAGCTCGGCCTGGACCGGGCGGAGGCCGTGCGGGACTACCTGCACGACCAGCAGGGGATCGCCCTGAACCGGATGGAGGTCATCTCCTACGGCGAGACCAAGCCGGCGGTGGACAACAACACCAAGGACCACCGCGCCCAGAACCGCCGCGTCGTCATCAAGGTCCTGGAGTAGGATCCCGGAGGACGGCCCGCTCGTCCACCGGACCGGAATAGGGCCGCCCTCCGGAACGTACCGGAGAAGGGGCCCAGTGGACCTGCCTTCCCGAGCAGACCCCGAACGCGGCCCGGCCGGCGCGGCCGCTCCGGCCGCCGACCGTGACGAGGCCTTCGTGCTGGCCCGGGCCCGTGCGGGGGACCTTCTTGCCTTCGAAGAGATCGTGAAGCGCTACCAGCGTCGCGTCTACGGCACCGCCTTCCGCATCGTGCGCCGGCACGACGTGGCCGACGACGTCGTCCAAGAGGCCTTCCTGCGCGCGCACCAGGCCCTGGGACGGTTCGACCTCGCGCGCCCGTTCGGGCCCTGGATCTGCCGCATCGCGGCCAACCTGTCCGTGAACCACGTCCGCTCCCCCCTTTCCCGCGAGGAGGCCCTGCCGGAGACGCACGCGGAGACGCCCGTCCCCGGCGGCAGTCCCCTGGCCGGCGTCCTCGACATCGAGGCCGGGGAGGAGCTGGCGCGGGCCATGGAGAGCCTCTCCGCCGAGCAACGCGCCGTCTTCGTCCTGCGCGTGTTCGAGGAGCTCTCGTACAAGGAGATCGCGCAGTCCCTGGAGATCTCGGTCGGCACCGTCATGAGCCGCCTCTCGCGGGCGCGCGAGCGCCTGCGCGCCGCCCTCGTGCCCTACCTGGGGGCGGCGGCGCGGCGGGCGGAAGGAGCCGGGCGGTGAGCCATCCGCGCGAGCGCCTCTCCGCGTTCCTCGACGGCGAGCTGCCCGTCTCCGAGCTCTCGGAGGTCGAGAGCCACGTCCGCGCCTGCCCGGAATGCGCGCGTGAGATCGAGGATCTCTCGGCGGTGGACACGATGGCGCGCGGCCTGGCCGTCGAGGCCCCCGCGGGGTACTTCGACACCCTGCCCGCCCGGGTGCGCGCGCGCGTGCGCCGGCCGCGGCGGTGGGGCCCGATGGCGGCGTGGGCGGCGGCGGCGGCGGCCGTCCTCGTGGTCGTGGTGACACCCCTCACCCTCGACCGCGCCGCCTCGACGCCGCCGGCGAGAAGCCTTCCCGTCCAGGCAGAGCCCGCGCCGGTCGCCAAGTCCCAGGCGGACGCGCCGGCCTCGACCATGGCTCCGGTCGCGGCCCCGGCCGCGAACGCCGCGGCGGGTGCCTCGGCCGCGCGGCGGCAGGCCGACGAGCAGGCGCAGGGCGGGGAGGAGCAGGCCCGGGCCAAACAGGAGGTGTCCTCGCGGCTCGTCGCGAGGGACCGCGTGGAGGCGCCCAAGCTCGCGAAGAAGGAGGCCCCCGCGGCCTCGGAGGCCGATCGGGGGCGGCGCGACACCGCCGACACGCTCGCTTTCGGCGAATCGACGACCGCGACACCGGCGCCGCCCGCGGCCGCGGCGCCGGCGGCGCCCGCGTTCGCCCCCCCGCCGCCCACGGCAGGTGCGGGCACGGCCACGGCCGCCGTCCCCTCACCCTCCGCCGACAAGGTCGTCACCGGCGCCGCCGCCGAGCCGGACGCGGAGGGGGGCGCGCGCCCGGCGGGCACGCGCACCGCCGGCCTGGCCGGATCTCGCGAGCGCAAGCCCCCCACCCCCGGCCGCGCGTACGCGACCACCGATCCCGCGCGTCTGGCCGACGAGAGGTACCAGTCGCTGCTCGACCAGCGTCCGGCCACCGCCGCCGACGCCCGCGCCCTCCGGGACGGCTGGGAGGCGTTCGCTCGCGACCAGGCCTCCGGCCCGCGCGCCGACGAGGCGCGCGTGCGCGCGATCGAGGCGGGGGCGACGGCCTGGCGGCTGGGCGGTGACGCCAAGGACCTCGCCCGCGTCCGCGCCGCCGCCCGAGCGTACCTGGCCGCGGAGAGCGCGCCCCAGCGCGAGCGCGTGAGGGCGGCCCTGGAGGGACTGCCTCCGGAGTGAGCTAGCGGCGCCGGTGACGCAGCCGGCTGTGCCAGAAGCCGTAGAGGGCGTAGATCACTCCCCCCACGATCAGCCAGCCGAAGAACCGCATCCACGACGACGGCGGCAGGTAGTAGATGAGGCCGGCGCAGGAGACGACCCCGAGCATCGGGATCACCCAGGTCCCGAAGGGCACGCGGAACGGGCGCGGGCGCGCCGGGTCCTTCACGCGCAGGATCGTGATCCCGATGCAGACCAGGATGAAGGCGAAGAGGGTGCCGATGTTGGTGAGGTCCACCATCTCGTCGAGCGAGGTGAAGCTGGCGGTGACGCCCACCGCGAGGCCGGTGACGATCGTGGTGACGTGCGGGGTCTTGAAGCGCGGGTGCACGCGCGCGAAGACCTGCGGCAGCATGCCGTCGCGGGCCATGGCGAAGAAGATCCGCGGCTGGCCGAGCTGGAAGACGAGGAGGACAGCGGTGTGGGCGACCACGGAGCCGAAGGCCACCACGCCGACCATCCAGGGGGCCATGCCCACGTGCTTCATGGCCAGGGTCAGCGGCTCCGCCTGCTCGTTGGCCACCGTGGCCTTGAGGTCGGGGTACGAGATCATCCCCGTGAACACCGCCGCCACCAGGATGTAGATGACGGTGCAGGCGATCAGCGACCCGATGATGCCGATGGGCATGTTCTTCTGCGGGTCCCGCGTCTCCTCGGCCGTGGTCGAGATGGCGTCGAAGCCGATGTAGGCGAAGAACACGATGGCCGCCCCCGCCGCCACCCCCGAGAAGCCGTTGGGGAGGAACGGGTGCCAGTTGGCCGGGGTCACGTAGCTCGCGCTGACGGTGAGGAAGAAGCCGAGCACGACGAGCTTGATCGCCACCATCCCCAAGTTGAAGTTCGCCGACTCGCGGATGCCCCACACCAGCACGACCGTGATCACCATGACGATGGCGAAGGCGAGGACGTTGCATACGATGGGGATGCCGAAGAGGTGGGGGGCCTGCGCCACCACTTCCGGCATCTTGGCGTGGGCGGTGCCGTAGTCGATGGCAATCCAGCGCGGGAGCCGGATCCCCATCGTCTCCAGCCAGGTATAGAAGTAGTTCGCCCAGGAGATGGCGACGCCGACGTTGCCGATCGCGTACTCGAGGATCAGGTCCCAGCCGATGATCCAGGCCACGAGCTCGCCCAGGGTCGCGTAGGCGTAGGTGTAGGCGGATCCGGAGACGGGGACCATGGCCGCGAACTCGGCGTAACAGAGCGCGGTGAGCGCGCAGACGGCGGCGGTGAGGACGAAGGACAGGATGAGGGCGGGGCCCGCCCCGGGGCGGTGGGCGTCGCCGGCGGCGGCGGTGCCGATGGTGGCGAAGATGCCCGCCCCGATGATGGCCCCGATGCCAAGGGCGATCAGGTTGAGCGGCCCCAGGGCACGCTTGAGCTGGTGCCCTTCCTCCCGGGTCTCCCCGATCAGCTCGTCGAGGGTCTTGGTCTGGAAGAGCTGGCTCAGTGGCATGCGGCGAATCATAGCCTGCTTCGCTAGAATGGACGGTCCGCGGAGGGAGGACCTCATCGTGCTCGTGGTGATGCGCAAGGACGCGACCGCCGAACAGATCAAGGGCGTGATCGAGGCCATCGAGGCCCGCGGCTTCAAGGGCCATCCCATCCCGGGCGCGCAGCGCACCGCCATCGGCATCACCGGGAACAAGGGCGCCCTCGAGGCCCCCGTCTTCGAGAGCCTGCCCGGCGTCCTCGAGGTCATCCCCGTCTCCCACGCCTACAAGCTCGTCTCCCGCGAGGTGAAGAACGAGGACAGCGTGGTGCGGGTGGGGACGTGGCCGGTGGGCGGTCCCGAGCTCACCATCGTGGCCGGGCCCTGCGCGGTGGAGTCGATGGAGCAGACCCTCACCGTGGCCCACGCGATCAAGAAGGCGGGGGCGCACCTCCTGCGCGGGGGCGCGTTCAAGCCGCGCACCAGCCCCTACTCGTTCCAGGGCCTGGGCGAGGAGGGCCTGCGCATCCTGGCCGAGGCCCGCGCCGCCACCGGGCTCCCCGTGGTCACGGAGGCCCTCGACAACGAGGGGGTGGACCTCGTGGAGCGCTACGCGGACGCCATCCAGATCGGCGCCCGCAACATGCAGAACTTCTCGCTGCTCAAGCGCGCGGGCCGGGCCCGGAAGCCGGTCATCCTCAAGCGCGGGATGTCGGCCACCCTGGAGGAGTTCCTGATGTCGGCGGAGTACATCCTCTCCGAGGGCAACTACGAAGTGATCCTGTGCGAGCGCGGAGTGCGCACGTTCTCGGACTTCTCCCGCAACACCCTCGACCTCGCCATCGTCCCCGCGGTGAAGAGCATCAGCCACCTGCCCATCCTGGTGGACCCGTCCCACGGGACGGGCCGGCGGGAGAAGGTCGCGCCCCTGAGCCGGGCGGCGGTGGCGGTGGGCGCGGACGGCCTCATGATCGAGGTCCACCACGACCCCAACCGCGCGCTCTCCGACGGCCCCCAGTCCATCACGCCCGAGAGCTTCGACGAGCTGGTGCAGGACCTCCGCCGGATCGCCCCCGTGATCGGGCGCTCGCTGCGGTAGCTCTCAGGGCCGGGTCAATTCAGCTCGATCACCTTCCGCTCGAGCAGGCGGGCGAAGATCAGCAGCACGTCGCTCTCGTTCATCGGACAGAGCTTGAGGATCGAGCCCACGTCCCACATCCCGTTCACGCGGGAGAGGACGAAGCCCTCCTGGGGATCGAAGTTCTGGCGCGTGAGGGAGGCCATGTCCATGGTGAGGCGCGGCACCTTGTCGAGGGGGACCTTCTTCACCGTCCGCTCGCGCTCGCGGGCCTCGATGGTGGCCACCAGCCCCTTCTTGGCGTGCTGGTTGAGCCGGTCCAGGGTCAGGACGTGCTCGTAGGCCTGCAGGGCCAGCTCGTAGCGGCTCTCGCCCAGGCGCTGCGTCCCCTCCGCCAGCAGCGACTGGATGGTCGCCACCATGTCGTCGTCGCCCTTCTTCCTGGAGACGAGGGTGGGCGGCAGCACCGCCAGCAGGCCGCGCCCGTGCAGGACGAACGCCATCGCCGCCCCCTCGAACTCGCTGCGCCGCAGCTCCAGGCACAGCGCGGCCAGGGTGAGGCCGGAGCCGGCCAGCTCGAGCAGGCGCCGCTCCCCGGTGTCGGTGAGCTCGGCGGGCACCCCCCCCGGGAGCCGGAACGACACGTCCATGGTCGGGAACACGGTGCGAATGCGTCCCCACTCGTCCACCCGGCGCACGCCTTCCATGATGGCGGAGGTGACGTCGAGCTCGATCGGGATGAGGTCGTCGCCCGTGGTCTCGCCGTCCTTGAACTCGAACTTGCCCTCCGGCCAGAGGAACAGGTCGTAGATCGACTCCTCGGCCTTGATGCGGAGGACGCGCCGCACGTCCTCCTCGCTCACGGTCCCGTCCCCGACGAGCAGGACCCCCAGCAGGCCGCCCTTCTGCTCGCAGCTCAGCATGGCCTTGAAGAGCTGCTCCTCCGTGATGAGCCGCTCGCGCACCAGGATCTGCCCGAGCGACTCGCGGGGGTCGTTCGACCACGAGGTGTATATGGCCCCGCCCTGGAAGTAGATCCTCTTCTGTATGGAGCGCCGCTCGAGGTGCAGGGTACCCGTCTTGCGGGCGGAGGCGATCCACTGCAGGACCTCAGGGAGGTCCATCGTGCGGAGGTTACCGGCCAGGCTCATGGGGAGTGGAGCCGACCGCTCGGGTCAGCCCCGGTCCAACGAGATGTCCCAGAAGAGATAGTCGCGCCAGCTCTCCGGAGCGCGATGCAGCCCCAGGCTCAGCGTCAGCGACGGCAGCGATTCGGGCCGCCGTGGGCGCCGCAGGAGCTGTAGCCCCATCTCCTCGGGCGTGTGGTCGCCCTTCTTGCGGTTGCACGGGATGCAGCAGGTGACGATGTTGTCCCACCCCTTGTGGCCCCCGCGGGCGACAGGAATCACGTGGTCGAAGGTGAGCTGGGAGGGAGCGAGCCTCTTGCCGCAGTACTGACACCGGTGGTCGTCCCGGGCGTAGACGTTGGCCCGGGAGAAAGGGACGTCGGCGAAGGGTCGTTTCATCCGGACGTGACGGAGCAGGCGGAGCACCGAAGGGAGCTTCACCCGTACCGTGACGCCGCGGATCTCCCGGTCGTAGACGGCGATGACCTCCACCTTGCCCTGGAAGAGCATGGTGATGGCCTTCTGCCAGGAAACGATCCGCAAGGGCTCGTAGGTCGCGTTGAGCACCAGGGTCTGTTCCATGGCCGTCGGCGAAAAAATTGTGCGCGCGGGAACGTTTACTGTCAAGGCGAGGGCCCACGGGTTGTGATCGCCGGCGTGGCGGCGGCCGGCACGGCGGGCGCCCGGCTCAGGGGGAGGCGCGCGCCTCCTGGACCAGGCGCACGTACTCGCGGGCCTTCTCCGTCACCGCGCGCGCGTTGCCGTCGCGGATGGCCTGGGTGTCCACCAGGTCGGCCCCGACTCCCAGCGCCATCGCGCCCGCCCGGATGAAGTCCCCCGCCGTCTTCACGGACACGCCGCCGGTGGGGATCATCTCGATCTGCGGCAGGGGGGCCTTGAGGGACTTGATGTAGCTGGCCCCGCCCAGGGCGCCGCACGGGAAGACCTTCACCACGTCGGCTCCCGCCGTCCAGGCCGCGAGGACCTCGGTCGGGGTGAGCGCCCCCGGCATCACCGGGACCGAGTACCGCCGGCAGATCTCGATGGTGGCGGGGTTGAGGGCCGGGCTCACCACGAAGCGCGCGCCGGCGAGCATGCAGGCGCGGGCGGTCTCCGCGTCCAGCACGGTGCCCGCGCCCAGGACCACGTCCGCGCCGAACCGGCGGGCCAGGAGCTCCATGACGCCGATCGCGCCGGGCACGGTCATGGTGATCTCGATGACGCCCACCCCGCCCTCGCGGATGGCGTCGACGACGCGCATGGCCTCGTCCGCGGACGAGGCGCGCACCACCGGCACCAGCCCGACCTCGGCGATCTTGCCGAGGACCTCAGCGCGCGACACGGGCACCCCCTCCCTTCATGACGCGCAGGACCTCGTCCAGGGTCGCCATCGTGGTGTCGCCGGGGGTGGTCATGGCCAGCGCGCCGTGCGCGGCCCCGCATTCGACCGCCCACTGCGCGCCCCTGCCGGTCAGGAAGCCGTAGACGAGGCCGGAGGCGAAGGAGTCGCCGCCGCCCACGCGGTCCAGGATCTCCAGGTCCTCGCGGGCGGGCGCCTGGTACAGCTTCCCCTCGTGGTAGACGACGGCGCCCCAGTCGTTGACGGTGGCCGTCTTCGCGTTGCGCAGGGTCGTGGCCACCACCCTGAAGTTCGGGAACTCCTTCACCGCGCGCTCGATCATCCGGCGGAAGTTCTCGGGATCGAGGCCGGAGAGGTTCTCGTCCAGGCCTTCCACCTCGAAGCCGAGAGCGGCCGTGAAGTCCTCCTCGTTGCCCAGCATCACGTCCACGAGGGGGGCGAGCTGCCGGTTGACCTCCTGCGCGCGCTTCTGTCCCCCGATGGACTTCCACAGCGAGGGGCGATAGTTGAGGTCGTAGGAGACGACGGTGCCGTGGCGCCGCGCCGCCTCCATGGCCTCCCTGGCCACCGCCGGCGTCGTCTCCGACAGCGCGGCGAAGATGCCGCCGGTGTGGAACCAGCGCGCGCCCTCCTTGGCGAAGACGGCCTCCCAGTCGACGTCGCCGGGCTTCATCTGCGAGACGGCGGTGTGGCCCCGGTCCGAGCAGCCCAGCGCCGCGCGCACGCCGTAGCCGCGCTCCGTGAAGTTCAGGCCATTGCGGACGGTGCGGCCGACCCCGTCGTCCTTCACCCAGACGAGATGGGACTGGTCCACGCCACCCTGGAAGATGAGGTCCTGCACGAGCCGGCCGACCGCGTTGTCCACGAGCGCGGTCACGACGGCGGTGTCCAGACCGAAGCAGCGCTTGAGGCCACGGGCCACGTTGTACTCGCCGCCGCCTTCCCAGGCCTGGAAGCTGCGCGTGGTGTGGATGCGCCCCTCGCCGGGGTCGAGGCGGAGCATCACCTCCCCCAGGCTCACCTGGTCCCAGCGGCACTTCGACTTGTCCTTGATCGCGAGGGGCATCGGACGACAGGTTTAATGCGTGGTCATGGAGTTGTCAATCGCGCGGGCGGCGGTATCGTTCGCGGGAGCGAGGTGGCGGATGAGCCCTTCCCGGCGACGCTCCTGGTCGGCGGCAGTCCTCGGCGGCGCGCTCGGCCTGACGATGGCCGCGCGCGCCGGTCCCGCCACGACCGCCTCGCCACCGGCGGAGCGGGAGCGTCACTTCTTGTACGTCGCCTCTCCGGGGGTCCGCAACTACGTCGAGTACGGCGGGGTGGGCGTGCTCGTGTTCGACCGCGACGCCGGCTACAAGTTCGTCCGGCGCATCCCCACCTTCGCCGTCCCGCCCGGCCTGGCCGCGGAGAACGTCAAGGGCATCGCGGCCAGCGCCGCCACCGGCCTGCTCTACGTCACCACCCCCAAGCGCCTGGCCGCCATCGACCTCGGGACCGAGAAGATGCGGTGGAACCGTGAATACGACTTCGGCTGCGACCGCATGGCAATCTCCCCCGACGGCCGTCTCCTCTACGTGCCCTCCTTCGAGGGCCCGCACTGGCGCGTGGTCGACGGCGCCACCGGCGACAGCCTGGCCACGGTGGTGACGAACTCGGGCGCGCACAACACGATCTTCAGCCTGGACGGCCGGCGTGTGTACCTGGCCGGCCTGCGCTCGCCGGTGCTGCGCGTGGCCGACCCCGCTCGCCACGTCGTGGTGGCGGAGGTCGGGCCTTTCGGCAACTCGATCCGTCCCTTCACGATCGACGGCGACCAGCGCCGGGTCTTCGTCAACGTCAACGAGCTCCTCGGCTTCGAGGTCGGCGACCTCCGCACGGGCCAGGTGCTCCAGCGCGTCGAGGTGGCCGGCTTCCAGAAGGGCCCGGTGAAGCGCCACGGCTGTCCGAGCCACGGCATCGCCCTCACCCCCGACGGCAAGGAGGTCTGGCTGGCCGACGGGGCCAACCGCCGCCTGCACGTCTTCGACGTCACGTCCATGCCTCCCCGCCAGGTGGCCAGCATTCCCGTACGCGACCAGCCCGGCTGGATCACGTTCAGCCTGGACGGCCGGCAGGCCTATCCCTCGACGGGCGAGGTCGTCGACACCGCCACCCGCCGCGTGGTGGCGACGCTCACGGACGAGGCCGGGCGCGCGGTGCAGAGCGAGAAGCTCCTCGAGATCGTGTTCGTGGACGGGCGGCCGGTGCGGGTGGGTGACCAGTTCGGCGTGGGCCGGAGGGACTAGCGGCCGAAGGCGCCGGGTTTGACCCTCCCGCAGGCGGGGCCTAGAATCTCGCGGCGGCTTACACGCGGGCGGTGTCGGCATGGCCAGTGGACGAGCAGCGGGCCGGGCGGCGGGCGCTGGAATCAGGCGGTCCCCCCTGGCCACGAGCGCCGGATCGTGACCCGCTCCCGGCTGGCCCTCTCGTTCGGAGAGAAGCTCGACCTGGACCTCGTGGTCGGCGACGTGCCGCCTCCCGCGACCGGAGCGGTGGTCGTGCCCCAGGACGTGCACCTGATCCTCGGCGAGGTCGGTCCGCTCGAGGACACCCGCGAGACGCCGGAGCAGGTCCTGGCCGCTTCCGGCCAGGACCGCCCCAAGAAGCCGGGCTCGATCGTGGTGGCGCCCGCACGGGAGGGCTCGCCGCTGCTCGTGCAGGCCATCGTCTACGACTTCGACCACACGCCTCCCGCGCGCGAGGTGCACGTCTTCGAGGCCCTGCTCGCCGCCTTCGAGGAGGCGCGCACGCGGGGCCTGCGCTCGCTGGCCGTGCAGCCGCTGGGCACCGCCCACGCCGGCCTCGAGCCCGGCCGCTTCCTCGGCCTGCTGGCCCAGGTCTGCTACTCCTCGGCCGAGATGGGCACGACCCTGCGGCGCGTGCACCTGCTGCTGCCCTCGCCCGACGAGCTGGCGCGCTACGAAGCGCTCCTGCAGGCCCTGGTCGAGCGGCGCGGACGGCGGCCGCCGGCCTAGCCGGTCCTCGCCGTCCTTTCCCTTCTGTCCGGTCGCGCTACTCCAGGAGCATCGCGTCGCCATAGCTGTAGAACCGGTAGCCGCGGCGGACCGCCTCCTCGTACGCGGAGAGCACGCGCTCGCGCCCGGCGAAGGCGGCGACCAGGAGGAGCAGGGACGAGCGCGGCAGGTGGAAGTTGGTGATGAGGGCGTCCGTGACGCGGAAGCGGAAGCCGGGGCGGATCACGAGCGCGGTCTCGCGGTTGGTCGCGGCCACCGTGCCCTCTTCGGTGGCGGCCGCCTCCAGCGTGCGCACGACGGTGGTGCCGACGGCCACGATCCTGCCTCCGGCCTCGCGCGTGGCCGCGATCGCGGCCGCCGTCTCCGCGGGGACGACGCAGGGCTCGGGCTCCAGCCGATGGTCCTCGACGTGCGCGGCGGTGACGGGGCGGAACGTGCCCGGCCCCACGTGGAGCACGACCTCGGCCGTCGGGACACCGGACGCGCGCAGGGCGGCGATCAGCTCGGCCGTGAAGTGCAGGCCGGCGGTGGGTGCGGCCACGCTGCCCGTCTCCCGCGCGTACACGGTCTGGTAGCGCGCGCGATCGTCGGCGCGGTCCCGCCTTCGGATGTAGGGCGGCAGGGGCACGTGGCCGGCCTGCTCGAGGGCAGCCTCCACGGATCCCGTGGCCGCGCGCAGATGGATCACCCGCCGCCCCTCGGGACCGACGGCGGCCGTCTCCAGGGTGGCGGCGAGACCGCCCTCCAGGGACACGATCGCCCCCGGGCGCAGGCGGCGCCCCGGACGCACGAGGGCCTCCCAGCGGTCGTCGCCGAGGTCGCGCAGGAGGAGCACCTCGACCGCCCCGCCCGTCGGGCGGCGGCCGCGGAGACGAGCGGGAAAGACGCGGCTCCGGTTCACGACGAGGAGGTCGCCCGGCCGCAGCAGCCGGGGCAGGTCGCGGAAGAGGTGGTCGGTCGGAGGGCCGTCCGCGCGCGGGAGCCGCATCAGGCGCGAGGTGTCCCTCGGCTCCGCCGCCTCCTGCGCGATCGCCGACGGCGGCAGCGCGTAATCGAAGTCGGAGAGGAGCATGCGTCAGGCGGACGAGCAGGGAGGCGCCGATTCACTCGGCGCCGAGCGGGTGGGGGGGGAGCCCGAAGGGCGCGGGGGGGTGCGATCGAATCTGTACCCCCCCGAGCTCACGATCAGAAGAGCTTCTTCTGGTTCTGGCCGGGGCCGCCCTCGGGGAGGGCGCGCTGGAAGTGGGCGTAGGCCAGGCGGGTGGCGGTGCGGCCGCGAGGGGTGCGGTCGATGAAGCCGATCTGGAGCAGGTACGGCTCGTAGATGTCCTCGATGGCGTCCGTCTCCTCGCTGATGGCGGCGGCCAGCGCGCCCACCCCCACCGGGCCCCCGGCGAACTTGTCGATGATGGTGAGGAGGAGCTTGCGGTCGACCTCGTCGAAGCCAAGCTCGTCCACTTCGAGGAGGGCGCAGGCGTCGCGGGCCACCGCCACCGTGATCACGCCGTCCGCCCGCACCTGGGCGAAGTCCCGGACCCGGCGCAGCAGGCGGTTGGCGATGCGCGGGGTGCCGCGGCTGCGGCGGGCGATCTCCGCCGCGCCGTCGTCGTCCATGGGCACGCCCAGGATGCGGGCGGAGCGCGTGACGATCCGGTGCAGGTCGGCCTCCGAGTAGAAGTCGAGTCGGTGCACGATCCCGAAGCGGCCGCGCAGGGGCGCGGTCAGGAGCCCGGCCCGGGTGGTGGCCGCCACCAGGGTGAACGGCTTGAGCGGGATCTTCATGGAGCGGGCGCCGGGCCCGGTGCCGATCATGAGGTCGAGGGTGCCGTCCTCCAGCGCGGGGTAGAGGATCTCCTCGACCTTGGCGTCCAGGCGGTGGATCTCGTCGATGAAGATGACCTCGCGGGTGTCGAGGGCGGTGAGGAGGGCAGCGAGGTCGCCCGCGCGCTCGATGATGGGGCCGGCGGTGGCCTTGATGGCCACCCCGAGCTCGGTGGCGACGACGTGGGCGAGGCTCGTCTTGCCCACGCCGGGGGGACCGAAGAGCAGGACGTGGTCGAGGGCCTCCCCGCGGCTCCTGGCGGCCTCGATCGCCACCCTGAGGTTGGCGATGACCTGGGGCTGGCCGACGTACTCGTCCAGCGCGCGCGGGCGCAGGGACTGGTCGAAGCCGGCGTCGTCGTCGCCGGCGCGCGCGGAGACCAGGCGCGGGTCCTTCATCTCCCGCCGCCGGAGACGATCTGCAGGGCACGCCGCAGGAGGTCCTCGAATTTCCCCGATCCGTCCTCGCGCAGGGCACGGTCCACGCCGCGCTCGGCCTCCCCGCGCGAGTAGCCGAGATGGGCCAGGGCGGAGAGGAGGTCCTCCTTGGTGGTGGTCTCCGCGGGCGCCTCTTCCGCCGTCTCCGGGTCCGCCACCGGCGGCATCTTGTCCTTGAGCTCGAGCACGAGGCGCTCCGCCGTCTTCTTGCCGACTCCGGGGACGCGGGTCAGGCGCGCGATGTCGCTGCCGCGCAGGGCGGCCGCCAGCTCCGCGGCCTCGATGCCGGACAGTATGTTCACGGCCAGCTTCGGCCCCACGCCCGCCACCTGGATGAGCCGCTCGAAGAGATCCTGCTCGTGGGCGGTGAGGAAGCCGAACAAGGCGAGGGTGTCCTCGCGCACGTGGGTGTGCACGCGCAGGCTCACCTCCGCTCCCTCCTCGCCCAGCCGGTAGAAGGTGGAGACGGGGATGGACACGCGGTATCCCACGCCGCCCGTGTCCACCACGACCTCCTGCGGGCTCTTGCGCAGGAGGCGGCCGCGGAGGTGCGCGATCACGAGGCGGGTCTCGCCGCGTGGAGGTGCGCGTGGCAGAGGGCGACGGCCAGGGCGTCGGTGGCGTCGCCCGCGGCCTGCTCCTCGAGGGCGAGGATGCGCGAGACCATCATCGCCACCTGCGACTTCTCGGCGCGGCCGAACCCCGTCACCTGGACCTTCACCGTGGCCGGAGGGAAGGCGGAGACGGAGAGGCCGGCGTCCGCGCCGGCCAGGAGGACCACCCCGCGCACGTGGCCGAGCACGAGCGCGCTGCGCGCGTGGTGGGCGTGGAAGACGTCCTCCACGGCGAGGACGTCCGGGCGCAGCCGGGCGATGACCTTGGCCAGGCCGGAATGGATGGCGCGCAGGCGCGCCGGGAGCTCCAGGCGGGAGGAGGGAGCGAGGATGCCCATCTCGAGGAGGCGATGCCGACGGCCGTCGGTCTCGATGGCGCCGTAGCCCGTGCGCAGGGAGCCGGGGTCGACGCCCAGGATGATCATGGCGCCGGGCGTCTTGTCTCAGGGGGGGGACTCACGCGTGGTGAACGGTGGGCGTTCGCGACCCCCCCTGAAACCCCCCATCGCCGCGCCGCCCGCTGCGCGGGCGCCGCGCTCCCGGCGGGCAGGTCCACGACTAGCTGGCGGTGGCCGCCTCCATCTCCTTCTCGGAGATGTCGAAGTTGGCCCACACGTTCTGCACGTCGTCCTGGTCTTCGAGGGTCTCCATCAGCTTCAGCATCGATTGCGCCTTGGGCCCCTCGAGGGTGATGTTGTTCTCCGCGTACTTTCCGATCTCCGCCTCTTCCGGCTCGACGCCCGCCTTCTTGATCGCGGCCACCACGGCGTCATGGGCACTGGGCGCAGTGTAGACCTCGAAGAGGTCGCCGGAGGTCTGGATGTCATCGGCGCCCGCCTCCAGCGCGATGTCCATCAGCTTCTCCTCGTCGATCTTCGAGGTGGCGATGGAGATGTAGCCGCGCGGCTTGAACATGTAGGAGACGCTGCCGGCGGTGCCGAGGTTGCCGCCGTTCTTGGTGAAGATGTGGCGGATCTCGGAGACGGTGCGGTTGTGGTTGTCGGTCGTGCCTTCCACGAGGATGGCGACGCCGCCCGGACCGTAGCCCTCGAGCACCATCTCCTCGTAGGAGGCGCCCTCGAGCTCGCCCGTGCCCTTCTGGATGGCGCGCTTGATGTTGTCGGCGGGCATGTTCACCGACTTGGCCTTGTCCACCGCGGTGCGCAGCCGCGGATTCGAGGCGGGGTCACCCCCGCCGATCCGCGCGGCGATCGACATCTCCCGGATGATCTTGGTGAAGATCTTGCCGCGCTTGGCGTCCAGCGCACCCTTCTTGTGCTTGATGGAATGCCACTTGGAATGTCCCGACATGGAAGTCTCCTGCTCGCTAAGGCCGCGGCCGATGCGGCGGGCCGGAAGGGACCTAATCTACCACAACAAAAAAGCCCCGCCGGCTGAGCCGTCGGGGCCTTCGCGGGAACGGCAAACGTCGAGCCCGATCATGATGAAACAAGAATCCCGGCAACGTCCTACTCTCCCACCAGGTCGCCCTGACAGTACCATCGGCGCTGGAGGGCTTAACGGCCGTGTTCGGAATGGGAACGGGTGTGACCCCTCCGCCATGGTCACCGGGATGAGCTCTCAAAGACATCGACTCCCGAAGGATCCTCTTCAAAGTGGCGCCGGCGGTGCGGCCGGCGTCAGGCCCCTCCGACGCTCGCGCGTCGGGGGGTTCGCGGCAGAGGCAGAAACGAAGACCACCACGTTTCAAGCACTGCAAACGTCATGGTCAAGCCTCACGACCGATTAGTACCCGTAAGCTGAGAGGATTGCTTGCGCTCTCGCTCTTGCACATCGGGCCTATCAACCTTGTAGTCTACAAGGGGTCTTTAGGCAGGTTACCCTGCGGGAGACTTCATCTCGTGGCGGGTTTCACGCTTAGATGCTTTCAGCGTTTATCCCAACCGGACGTAGCTACCCAGCTGTGCCACTGGCGTGACAACTGGTGCACTAGAGGTCCGTCCATCCCGGTCCTCTCGTACTAAGGACAGCCCCACTCAAGTCTCCTGCGCCCACAACAGATAGGGACCGAACTGTCTCGCGACGTTCTAAACCCAGCTCACGTACCGCTTTAATGGGCGAACAGCCCAACCCTTGGAACCTGCTACAGCTCCAGGATGCGATGAGCCGACATCGAGGTGCCAAACCTGGTCGTCGATGTGAACTCTTGGACCAGATCAGCCTGTTATCCCCGGCGTACCTTTTATCCGTTGAGCGATGGCCCTTCCACTCAGAACCACCGGATCACTAAGTCCAGCTTTCGCTCCTGCTCGACTTGTAGGTCTCGCAGTCAAGCTCCCTTGTGCCTTTGCACTCGACGGCTGATTTCCAAACAGCCTGAGGGAACCTTCGAGCGCCTCCGTTACTCTTTAGGAGGCGACCGCCCCAGTCAAACTACCCGCCTAGCCATGTTCCTCCTCCCGATGAGGGAGGTAGGTTAGAACCTAAGAGCATTCAGGGTGGTATCTCACCGTTGGCTCCCCCGAGCCCAAAAGCCCGGGTTCACAGCCTCCCACCTATCCTGCGCAGAACGCACCCAAGTTCAAGGCTAGGGTGCAGTAAAGGTGCACGGGGTCTTTCCGTCTAGTTGCGGGAAACCGGCATCTTCACCGGTGCTACAGATTCGCAGTGCCCCTCGTTGAGACAGCGCCCAAATCGTTACGCCATTCGTGCAGGTCGGAACTTACCCGACAAGGAATTTCGCTACCTTAGGACCGTTATAGTTACGGCCGCCGTTTACCGGGGCTTCAGTCGCAAGCTTCTAGCGCCTTGCGGCGCCATGACCCGCTTCCTTAACCTTCCGGCACCGGGCAGGTGTCACTCTCTATACATCGTCTTTACGACTTAG
>JBGPBV010000047.1:0-42632 GCA_041481445.1 Vicinamibacteria bacterium | reverse complement strand
CGTCTGGCTCGCCCTGTGGGGAGGGGCGGCCCTGCGCCGCTACGGTCCGGACGGCGGGCTGGAGCGCTCCGTCCCCCTCCCGGTGAGCCATCCCACGAGCTGCGCGTTCGGGGGACCGGGTCTCGACCTTCTCTACGTGACCAGCGCGCGGCGCCCGCTGGGGGCGGACGAGCGCGCGCGTCAGCCGGCGGCGGGCGGCCTCCTCCGCTTGCGGCCGGGCGTGGTCGGGCGGCCCGCCAACGTGTTCGGGACGCCGGCCTGAGCCGCGCTCGGACCTGCCCTCACGTGGGTCGAGAGCACACTTCGATCCGCGCCAAGACTGCCGTCCCACCGCGGCGCGATCCCCAGCGTGCGTTAGGCCGGAGTTCGAGTAACGGATGTCTACCACCAGGCGCGGGCGCTCACCCCGCGTTGACGCCCGGCGCAGGGACCGGGTACGATCTATATCGATCGGGCCTCGGCCATGAAGGCCGCGCGAGGCTTTCGCGCCCAGAAGGCGGTCCTGATCGTGCTGTTCGTTCCCAGCGTCGACCGCGACGAAAGGCCGATCGATCAGGATCACTGGACGGCGCGTGCTCTCGAGGTCCTGGGCGCCCTATTCGGTGGCGCGACGGCGTTCCCGCGCGCCCGAGGAGTCTGGCGTGACGATGAACGCGACCAACGCCTCGTTTGGGACGAGCCCGTTGTCATCCATTGCTACGCGTCCGCGCCTGATGTCCGGAAAGAGGTCAATCAGCGTGTGCTCGGTGAGTTCTGCAACGAAATGGGTCGCGCGACCAACCAGGGTGAGGTCGGGCTGGTCATCGACAACGTGTATCACGCCTTCCGCTTCGAATAGGGCGCGCGAGAAATGACGCGGGCGAAGATATCCCACGCTCGGCTCGCCAGGAATCTCGGGTCACGGGTTTCGGGACATGTCGGGGCGGGGGCAGGCTATTTCGGTGCCCTCCAGGTGGCCGAAGAGGTGCGCCGCCGGTTCAAGGCTGCCGTTGGCGGTGGCCGCGCGCGAGATCCGCAATGGACTCTCAAGCGCCTCATGCCGGTTCGGCCCGAGACATTGGCACGACTGCAGGCGGTCGCGGCTCGGGTCAGCGAGATCGTCGAGTTTCGAGTGGAACCTCTGCAGGTCGCCGCCCTGCTCGTCGAACGGGATCTGGACCGCCTGGACGATCGAGAGGTCATCGAGGCTGTGACCTCGGTGGCGCGGAAGCGGGCCTGAGCGGCCGCAGCATTCGTACTTCGCCGAAGCCTCGTGGTACCTCGTGGGCCGTACAGCATCCTGTCTCCCTAGCGAGGCTCCGCCTCGAACCAAACGTTGTTGGCGCGGAGGCAGGCCGGGCATCAAGATGGCCAGAGGCGTCCCGCAGGGCGTGGTCTCTAGCCGGCCCTGCGATCTTGGCGCATCACCGGACGGGCCGGGATCGCGAGGATCGGGCTTGAGCGCAGGCCGCACGCCTACTTCGCGCGCGGGGTGCGGGGGTCGTCTGCGGGGTTCACGTACGTGATCACGAACGGACCGACACCATGGACCTCGAGCACGGCGTCGGTCCTGGCCTCGAGGTAGTGGCGCATCTCCGGCGGCATCACCGCGTATCCGCCCGCGGGCAGCGTCTTCATCGTAGGCGCTTCGAACTTGTCGCCCATGCCGAAGGCGATCTGGCCCGAGACGATCGTGAGATATTCGGCGACGGGGTGCCAGTGGGGCGGGATCCGATAGCCGGCCGGCATCCTGGAGCGCACGGTGAACGGCCCGGGCTTGGCCGGGTCCCCGGAAAGGAGGGCGACGGTCATGCCGGGAGGAAAGACCGGCGGGGCGGGGCCGAACTTGACGTCTTCCGGCGCCAGGACGACATGGGACTCGGTCGCCGCCGCCTGCGGAGAGCCCGCGCGGGCGGCGAGGAGCAGGGACCCGAGAATGCAGATCGAGATTCGGCGCATCAAGAGCCTCCGAGAGCGATGAGCTGAAGGGTTCCAGGGAATCAAAACGCCGGACGTCGCGGGTCTATTCCCGGAGGCGGCGGTCGCCCACGACCGTGTCGACTCCGAGTGCGCTTTCGCACCCCGCGCCGGATGCAGCTCGCGAACTTGTCAGACCTCCGGTGCCGCGAGGGGACGCTATACTCCGCTCGTGGCCTCGAACTCCGACGTAGCGAACACGCTCGAGGAGCTCGCCCGGCGCCACGGAATGGCCCTCGTCCTGCAGTTCGGATCGACCGTGGACGGCGCCGTTCACGACCGGAGCGACCTCGACATCGCGGTGCTCTTCGACCGGCGTCCGCCAGGACTCGACGAGCGCAGCGAGATCGTCCACGAGCTCCAGGGCCTCTTCCCGGAGCGGGAAGTCGACCTGGCCGTGATCAACCATGCGGATCCGCTGTTCCTGAAGCAGGTCCTGGAGCGATGCCGGCTCCTCGCGGGCTCGGCGCGCCGCCTCGCGGAGCTGAAGATCTACGGTTTCAAACGGTACCAGGATCACCGCCGCTATCTCGCCCTCGAGAGCCGGCACGTCCGGCGCGTGTTGAGCGGCGCGTGATCGACAAGGAGCTCGTCACGCGCAAGGTCCTCCTCATCACGGAGGACCTGCGGGCCCTCGGCTCGCTCGCGGCCCGGCCCGTAGCCGAGTATCTGGCCAGCGCCACGGACGAGGTCCTCGCTGAGCGCTATCTGGAGCGGATCATCGGCCGCATGATCGACATCAACTATCACGTCCTCACCGAGTCCGGCCAGCCCCCGCCGCCGGATTATTACCAGTCGTTCACCGCCCTCGCGGCGATCGGCATGCTCGATCGCGCGTTCGCGACGAGCATCGCGGCCTGCGCCGGCCTGCGCAACCGGATCACCCACGAGTACGAGACGATCGACCCCGCGCGCGTGCATGAGGCGCTGCAGTCCGCCGTGCGGGACATTCCCGAGTATCTGAGGCGGCTGGCCGCGCACGTGGGTCTGTAGCGCTATCCTTCCGCCTGCATGGGCCAGACGCGCGTCGGCGCCGCCACCCCGGTCGGAACGCGGTCTGCTGATCGACCAAGTCGTCGAGGCGCCCCGTTGCGCCATCCCGACTATCTCCCTGGCGAAGCCGGCCTCGAACCGACAGCCTGAGCGGGTGAGAGCCCGACCATCCGCGCGCTCACGTCCCAGAGGCGGGCCGCCTGGGACTCGTCGCGCGCGAGCGGCGCCGGATCCACGGCCTTGCCGTTCTCGAAGTACGTCCCGGTGAGGCCCTCGACGTCCGGGCGGGCCGCCAGTTGGACGATGCGGCCCGCGCCCTGCGCGGCGCTGATGAAGAACGGCCGCAGCGCGATCTTGATGATGGGCTGCGCCCAGAGGGGAGCGCCCGACCAGATGTTCGTGTCCACCGATCCCGGATGCAGGCTGTTGGACGTCACCCCGGAGCCGGCCAGTCGTCTCGCCAGCTCGGACGCGAACAAGACGTTGGCCAGCTTCGACCGGGCGTACGCGCGCATGATCGAATAGCCACCGCGCTCGAACCCGAGGTCCTCGAAGGCGAGGGTGCCGCGCCGATGGACGGCGGAGGCCACCGTCACCACACGCGCGGGCGCGCTCCTCACGACGAGGTCGAGAAGGAGGTTGGTGAGGAGGAAGGACGCGAGGTGGTTCACCGCGAACGTGGTCTCGATGCCGTCCACGGTCAGGCGGCGGGCCTTGTTCACGCCGCCGGCGTTGTTGACCAGGACGTCGAGGCGATCGACGCGGGAGCGCACGGCGTCCGCGAGCGCGCGGACGGCCGCCTGCGACGAGAAATCGCCGAGGAGGTACGACACCTCCTTCGAGCCGCTCCGGGAGGCGATGTCGGCGGCGGCGGCCACGGTCTTGGCCTGGTCCCGTCCCACCATGACCACGCGCGCGCCCTGCCCGGCGAGCGCGACGGACGCCTCGAGCCCGATGCCGCTGGTTGCGCCCGTCAGCAGGACCGTCTTGGCGCGAATGTCCCAGGCCACTCTCACCTCCGATGCGCAGTTTTCGCTTGACAGATTAGCGGATACTGCCTAGTTTCTGTCCGCATCGTTGCCCTCCCACGACCGAACCCAGGGCGCCCCGTACGAGGATTCGATCCTCCTTTCGTGAAAGGAATAAGTCATGGCTGCTGGACGGAAGCGTGTGCGCGCCGGCAAGACCCAGGACGCAACGACGGGAAAGAAGGGCGAGTTCCGCTCCACTCCCGTCGTCAAGACGGGGCTCATCCAGGGCCACACGTTCGGCATCAAGGCCGTCCAGTACTCCGTCGTCGACGGCCTGGCCCTGTTCGAAGGCGACATCGTCCTCGGTACGGCCGCGGAGATGGATGCCCAGACCGAAGAGCTTCGTTCGGTCCAGAGCGGGAGAGTGGAGAGGGCCGTCATCATCACCGGGGCGCAGTTCCGGTGGCCGAACTGCCGCGTCGCCTACGACATCGATCCGACGCTCCCGAACCAGAACCGGGTGACCGACGCGATCGCGCACTGGGAAGCCCACACCCGCTTCCGCTTCGTCCTCCGCACTCCGGCCAACGCGGCCAGCTTCCCCGACTGGGTCACCTACCGTCCCTCTTCGGGATGCTCCTCCTCCGTGGGCCGGCAGGGTGGACAGCAGTTCGTCAACCTGGGCAGCGGCTGCACGACCGGCAACGCGATCCACGAGACGGGCCACACGGTCGGCCTGTGGCACGAGCAGAGCCGCCAGGACCGCGACAGCTTCGTGACCATCCACTGGGACAAGATCCAGGCCGGGCTGGAGCACAACTTCAACCAGCACATCACCGACGGCGACGACGTGGGAGCCTACGACTATGGCTCGATCATGCACTACCCGCGCGACGCCTTCTCCATCGACGGGAGCGACACCATCACCCCGACCACCGCGGGCGCCGTCATCGGCCAGCGCACGGCCCTGAGCGCCGGGGACATCGCGGCCGCCAACTCCATGTGCCCGGTGGTGAAGGTCATCAAGGAGGGCCCGAAGGACCTCATCGCCGACACCATCAAGGAGCAGATCAAGGACGTCCGGCTCGACACCCGGAAGGAGCTGATCGTCGACACCATCAAGGAGCAGATCAAGGACGTCCGTTTCGACACCCGCAAGGAGGCCGTCCTCGATCCGATCAAGCCGCAGGGCGACGTCATCATCAACCCCGGCCCCATCAACCCCGGCCCGCTCGGCCCGGGCGTCCGGCCGGTCGGCCCCGGAGGGGCCCTGCCCTTCGCCGTGGCCGCACCGCACCAGGCCCCCGGCGCCGCCGATCCCGGCAGCGCGGCCGCGGATGCGATCGGCCAGCTCGACGCGCAGCTCCAGTCGTTGGCCGAAGCGCTGGCGGACGCCGAGGCGCACCGGAGCGCGCTGCAGGCGCAGTACGACGAGACCGCGGCCTTGCTGAAGCGGGCGCTCGACGGCCTCGAGCCCGGCGGCCGGTCCTGAACCCGGAGTGATCGTCGTCATTTCCCACCCGGGAGATGCGCACGCCGTGCGCGTGCTGGATCTCCTGCGGGCGCGGGGCTGCGACACGCTGCTCCTCGATCTCTCGGACCTGCCCGCGCGGGCCACGATCACGCTGGACTACGGGGACGGGAAGGAGCCGCGCCTCGAGTACCAGGTGGAGGGCCAGGGCGCCTTCCACCTCCAGCACGCCAAGGCGGTCTGGTGGCGCCGCCCGCAGGCGCCGCTCCTGGCCTCGGTCAGCGATCCCGACGTCCACGCGTTCACGCACAACGAGTGGCAGGAGGCCCTGGGCGGCCTCTGGCAGCTCATCGACGCTCCCTGGATGAACCCTCCGGCGCGCGACGAGGTCGCGGCCCGCAAGGCGCTCCAGCTCCGGATCGCGGCCGAGCTGGGCCTGCGCACGCCCCGCACCCTCATCACCTCCAGCCCCGACGAAGCGAGGCGGTTCGTCGGGGCGCAAGGCCCGGGAGGCGCCGTCTTCAAGACCTTCTCGTGTACCCATGCGATCTGGCGAGAGACGAGGCTGGTGCGGGCGTCGGAGCTCGAGATGCTCGACCACGTGCGCCTCGCCCCCGTGATCTTCCAGGAGTACGTGCGCGCGGAGGCCGACCTCAGGGTCACCATCGTGGGGGAGGAGATCTTCGCCGCCGCCATCCACGCCCAGGACAGCGACTATCCCGTGGACTTCCGGATGAGCCTGGGCCAGGCGCGCACCGAGGCGACCACCCTCCCGCCGCGGGTGGCCAAGCGGCTGATCGCCCTCATGCGACGGCTCGGCCTCGTCTACGGAGCGATCGACCTGCGGCGCACTCCCGAGGGCGACCACGTATTCCTGGAGATCAACACCGCGGGCGAGTTCCTCTTCGTGGAGGAGCGCACCGGCCAGCCCATCAGCGGGGCCGTGGCCCAATGGCTGGCCTCGGCTACACCCGGTTGACCGTGACCTCCAGGAGCGGCCGGGCGCCGTCGGGGATGGGGTAGGACTGCATGGTCACGTAGTCGCCGCGGCTCACGCGGCCGTCGCCGTCGACGTCGACGTGGGCCCAGACCTCGGGACGGACGCCACGGGTCTTCGTGCCCACTTCGATCGTGGCCAGGAGCTCTCCGCCTCCTCCCGCCACTTTGCTCCTGGTTTCGCCGAGAATCGTGGCCGGAGCGTCCTGCACGGCGGTGTCGCGGACCTGGATGATCAACGACGACCCTTCCGGCGGCCGTCCGCCGCGGCCGGCGAGCACGCGCACGCTCACCATCCTCCGATTGTACGCGGCCTCGCCGGCGGAGGGCGCCGCGGCCAGGTGGCGCTGATGGCGGGGTCCAGGGTGCCCGAGCTGCCCCCATCCGCCCCCGGCTGGGGAAACGCGGCCTCCCGGGCCGTCGGGCGGGTGGCCCTGCGGATCCTGGGCTGGCGTGTCGAAGGCGCGCTGCCGGACGTGCCTCGCTGCGTGATCGTCGTGGCGCCCCACACCTCCAACTGGGATTTCGTCGTCGCCATGGCGACGGCGCTGGGGCTGGGGCTTCGCGTGCACTACCTCGGGAAGCACACGCTGTTCCGCGGGATCTTCGGCCGGCTGGTCCGCTGGTCCGGGGGAGTGCCGGTCGACCGCGCCGCGCCCGGCGACATCGGCGAGCGCGCGGTGGCGATGATGCGTGGCTCGGATCGGATGTTCCTGGCCCTGTCGCCCGAAGGGACGCGCCACAAGGTCGAGCATTGGAAGACGGGATTCCACCGCATCGCCCTCGCCGCGGGCGTTCCGATCTTCCCGGTCGCCTTCGACTACCGGAGCCGGGCCGTGCGCCTGTTTCCGCTCTTCGTGCCGGGCACGGACTACGCGGCCGACCTCATCTCCCTGCGCTCGCTCTACTCGCCCGCGATGGCGCGCCATCCGGAGTCGTTCTGAGCTAGCCCGACGGCACCGGCCTGGCCTCCCAGATCTCCTCGGCGTACTCGCGGGTGGTGCGGTCCGAGGAGAACTTGCCCATCCCGGCCACGTTCAGGATCGACATCCGCCACCACTCGTCCGGCCGCGCGTAGACGGCGGCCGCGCGCGCATGACAGTCGGCGTAGGCCCGGAAGTCCGCGCACAGCAGGTAGCGGTCCGCGCCGCGCAGCTCGTCGGCGATGGGCCGGAACAGGCCGCTGCCGCCGTCCAGCTCGCCGCGGGCGATGACGTCGATGGCGCGGGCGAGCTCGGCGTCGCGCTCGATCCAGGCCTGCGGGCCGTAACCACCGGCGCGCAGCGCCGCCACCTGCTCGGCGGTGTGGCCGAAGATGAACACGTTCTCCGGTCCCACCTCCTCGCCGATCTCCACGTTGGCGCCGTCGAGGGTGCCGATGGTGAGGGCGCCGTTGAGCGCCGCCTTCATGTTGCCGGTGCCGGAGGCCTCGCTGCCCGCGGTGGAGATCTGCTCGCTGAGCTCACAAGCGGGAAAGACCAGCTCCGCCAGCGTGACCGAGTAGTTGGGCAGGAAGGCGACGCCGAGCCGTCCGCGGGCCGCGGGATCGCTGGCCACGCGCTCCGCCACCGCGTGGATCAGCCGGATGACCAGCTTCGCCATCGCGTAGCCGGGCGCGGCCTTGCCCGCGAAGATCACCGTCCGCGGCAGGGCGCCGTCCGCCCCCGCGCGCAGCCGCTCGTGCAGGGCCAGCACGTGCAGCACGTTCAGGAGCTGCCGCTTGTACTCGTGGATGCGCTTGACCTGGCAGTCGAACAGGCGGTCGGGATCCAGCTCGAGATCGAAGCGCTTCTTCATCCGGTCCGCGAGCACGAGCTTGTTGACGCGCTTCAAGGCCGCCCACTCGCCCCGGAAGGCCGCCTCCTCGGCCAGCGGCGCGAGCCGGCGCAGCTCGTCGAGGTCCCGGGTCCAGCCGTGGCCGATGGCGCCGCTGATCAGCTCGGCCAGGCCGGGGTTGCACTGCAGCAACCAGCGCCGGGGCGTGATGCCGTTGGTCTTGTTGGTGATCCGGCCCGGCAGCACGCGGTCGAGCTCCGCGAAGGTCGTCTCGCGCAGGATCCGCGTGTGGAGGGCGGCGACGCCGTTGACCTTGTGGCTCCCGGCGAAGGCCAGGTGCGCCATCCGCACCTCGCCGCCGCCGTCGAGGATCGCCGTGCGCTGGGCCAGGCCAGGGTCGCCGTAGGGCGCCACCTGCAGCCGGAAGCGGCGGTCGATCTCCTCGATGATCTCGAAGTGGCGGGGCAGCAGGCGCTGCAACAGGTCCGCCGGCCAGCGCTCGAGCGCTTCCGGGAGCACCGTGTGGTTGGTGTAGGCGAACACGCGCTGGGTCAGGTCCCAGGCCTCCTCCCACGGCACGTCGTGCTCGTCGACCAGCACCCGCATCAGCTCCGGGATGGCCAGCACCGGGTGCGTGTCGTTGAGCTGGACGGCCACCTTGTCCGGCAGCTCGCTCCAGCGCCGCGGGCCGAACTTGAGGAAGCGGCGCAGCACGTCCTGCAGGGTGGCGGAGACGAAGAAGTACTGTTGCTTGAGACGCAGCTCCTTGCCCGCGTACTGGTCGTCGCGCGGGTACAGCACCTTGGAGATGTTCTCGCTGCGCGTCTTGTCCTCGACCGCGCGCACGTACTCGCCGGAGTTGAAGCTGCCCAGGTCGAACTCGCGGCTGGACTTGGCCGACCACAGGCGCAGCGTGTTGACGGTCTGGTTGCCGTAGCCGGCCACCGGCGTGTCGTAGGCCATCGCCCAGACGACGTCGGCGTCCACCCAGCGCACGCGCAGGCGCCCGTCCGCGTTCGCCGCGTGCTCGCTCCGGCCGTAGAACCGGACCGGGAACAGCGCGTCGGGGCGCGGGATCTCCCACGGGTTGCCGTAGCGCAGCCAGTTGTCGGGCGCCTCGACCTGGGCGCCGTCCTGGATCCGCTGCTGGAAGATGCCGTACTCGTAGCGGATCCCGTAGCCGTAGAACGGCAGCCCCAGGGTGGCGGCGGAGTCGAGGATGCACGCGGCCAGCCGGCCCAGGCCGCCGTTGCCGAGGCCGGCGTCCCACTCCTCCTCCTGCAGCGCCTCCAGGTCGTAGCCCAGCCGCTGCATCGCATGCAGGTAGGCGTCGCGCGCGCCGAGGTTGATCACGTTGAGGATCAGCGCGCGGCCCATCAGGAACTCGAGCGAGAGGTAGTAGACGCGCTTGGCGTCGGCCTGGTAGTAGGCGCTCTGGGTGCGGAACCAGCGCTCCATCAGGCGGTCGCGCACCGCGTAGGCCAGGGCCTGGTACACATCGGACTCGCGGGCGGTGTATTCGTCCTTGGCGACCGTGTACATCATCCGGAACGCGAAGGCCTCGCGGATGGACGCGGCGTCGAGGCCGCCCGGCGGCGGCAGCGGGATCCGGGGGCGGCCGGCGGTCGGCATCGCCCGGGAGTCTAACGTCTCTTGCTATCATCCGCGCCGGCAGAAGGGGGCGCGTCGAGGAGCGATCATCATGCCAGGGCGTTGGATCCATTGCATGGCCGCCACGGTCTTGGCGGCGAGCAGCCTGTTTGCCGAGACGCCGGCGCGCGTGCAGACGTTTCCTCTCCGCGATGCGAGCGGCCTCATTGCGCCGAAGGTGAAGTCGGAAGCAGTGAAGTACCTTGGACGCGACTGCGTCCGCATCACCATGGACGGGGAGGACCACGAGGGCCTCGCGCTGCTGCCGGGAACGGATTTCCAGGACGGCGTGATCGAGGCGGACATCGCGCTGAAGGCCACGGTGCCGCCGGGTGTCCGGTATCCCGGCTTCGTCGGGATCGCCTTCCGCGCCCGGCCCGATGCCTCGCACTACGAGCTCTTCTACCTGAGGCCGGGAAACTCGGAGGCTGCGGAACAGCCGATGCGTAACCACTCCGTTCAGTACGCCTCCGAGCCGGGCTTCGGTTGGTATCGCCTCCGCCGGGAATGGCCGTCGGTCTACGAGTCCCATGCCGACCTGGCGATGGAGACCTGGACGAAGGTGCGGATCGAGGTGGCCGGCCGCGCCGCCAAGCTCTATCTGGGCGGATCGGCGAAGCCAAGCCTGGTGGTGGATGGCTTGAAGGGCGAGGACCTGCACGGCGCCGTCGGGCTGTGGAGCTTCACGGACGAGGAGGCCTGTTTCGCCGACGTGCGGATCACGCCGGCGGTGCCGCCGGAGCTGAAGAACGGATCCGACGTCGCCGGGTCGTGGGAGATGCGGTATTCGAGCGACGCCGGCGGAATGGGCGCGGTGATGGATCTGCACCGCGACGGGAACAAGGTGACGGGGACATGGTCCGGCCCGCTCGGACAGGGCCGCGCGGTCACCGGCACCTGGCGCAGCGGCTACGTGGAGCTCTCGTTCGCGGGGGAGTGGCCGAAGGAGAGCCGGCAGGGAGCTCCGGGGCCGGTCAATGCGTTCCTGGCCGGCTGGATCGACGGCGATTCCGGCAAGGGGCGGATGCGCGTGGAAGGACGCTCGGACGGCGCCTGGGTCGCGAAGCGGAAGGAGTAATCCTCATGGCCGGAAAGGCCCGTCACCACTCCAGGCGGGCCCCGAGACGGACCTGGCGCGGTGTCTGGAAGGGGCTGGCTGGGTCCGCCGGGTTGCGGGGCGTGCCGAACGCCGGGTTCGGCACGCCGAAGAGGACCTCGGTTCCCGGGTCGTAGCTGACGGCATCGCGGTCGTCGAGCACGTTGAAGACATCGCCGACGAGCACCAACCGGCGCCCGGCACCGAAGCGGATCCTGTAGTCGAAGTGGAGGTCCAGCAGCACTTCGGCCGGGGCCCTGCTGCGGAACCCGTCGGCCGTCTCGAAGCCCGCGCCACGCAGCGTCTCCGGTATCTCATAGGGCTCGTCGTAGACGGGGTTCGCGGCCAGGGCCGTGAGCGGCTGGCCCGACCCCGCCCTGAAGCCGAGGCCCATGGTGAGATCACGCCAGGTCCGGCTGCCGTAGAGCTTGAGCTGGTGCGTTCGGTCGTTGGGCAGCGGGCCCTGGCCCAGCGTGGTGCCCTGGTAGCGGATGTCGCCCCGATAGCCGAACTGCGGCGCGCCGATCTGCGTGTAGCTCGGGTCGTTGGTCGGGAAGTCGAACAGCGACGAGAGCGCCGGGTCGGAACCCCCGTTGTCGGCCCGGTAGAAGCCCTCGTAGTTCCCCCGCAGCCGGGACCAGCGATACGAGGCGAACAGGGACCACTTGTTCGAGAAGCTCTTCTGTGCCGTCAGCTCGACGGCGTCGTAGGTGTGGACCGGGTCCTCGAAGAAGGCCCGCGGAACGCCGATGGACGTCGCGTCGATCGTCTCGATGCCGGCGTGGACGTTGCCGATGAGGAACTGGACCTGGTCGAGGCCCGCGAACTGGAGGTCGTAGAGCACCGGCTGCGCCTGGGAGTAGTCCTCGAGCACACGGCCCAGGCTGCGGTGGACGTAGCGGACGCCCAGGCTCAGGGCCGGCGCCGCCTCGATCTCGAAGCCGGCCAGGGACTCGTCGTAGTACGTCGATCGCGAGCCGCTCGCGAACTGCGCCGGGAGGCCGCTGGAGATGTGGAAATGATCGGTGGTGCGCACGGCCAGGACGCCGTCGGGCACGGGCCGGGTCAGCTCCGCGTCGAAATAGTCCGCCGACGCTGTCGGCTCCGACCCCATGGCGCGGACGGCGAGGGCGTTGGGGATCTTCGCGTAGTAGCGCCCCCAGCTCGCGTAGAGCTTCGAGCGGCCCGAGCCGACGACGTCGAAGGTGGCACCCAGGCGAGGACCCCAGTTGTTCGTCCACGTGTACGCGCAGTTGATCTCGTGGCCCGGCGTGCCGTCGCCCGCTCCCACGAACGACTCGTCCGAGTAGCACAGGGGTTCGCCCCCCGCGATCCTCTGGCGCTCCCACCTCACCCCCGGCCGAAGCGTCAGCCGCGGGCCCACGCGCCAGGTGTCCTGGGCGAACCAGCTCAGGTAGTCCTGCGTCGTGACCGGGGGCTCGCCCCGCGCGCCGTCCACGGTGTAGATCCGGCCGTAGACGGGATCGCGACGGACGGTCACGACCACGCCGGTGCGGCTCGCGACGCCGTCCGGGAAGGTGAAGCTGGGTCCGGTCCGGTTGCGGGGTGCGCTCCACTCGATGTCCTCGAGCTGGACCCCGTAGCGCAGCTCGTGGGTGCCGCCGCCCAGGAGGTGAGTGGACTTCAGCGCGAGCTGCGCGTTGCGTCCCACGGTGCCCGCCGGGTACGCGCCGAGACCGCCCGAGAGAACGATGGGAACGACGCTGAAGTCGGTCACGCGCCACTCGTCGACAGTCGGGAGCTCCTCGTGCCGCGTGCGCGCTTGAGCCGCCGTCACCTCGAGCCACCACTTCGGGCCCAGCACCCCGCTGTAGCGCAGGGCCTCGCTGTGGCTGCCGTACCTCCTGAGCTCGCTGAACAGGTCCGTGTCCTCGGCCAGCAGCGCATCGGGGCGCTGCGGGCCGGGCTCGCCATGCGACGGGTCTCCGAACGCGGTCAGGTCGAAGCGCTGCTGGGCCTTGAGCCGCCAGGTGAGCTTCCCGGCGTACGAGCGGCTGCGCCGCTTGCGGTCCACCTCGCCCAGGCTGCGCAGCGGGAAGCCCTCGGGCGCGATCATGGTACGGGTCTCGTACTGGGGGTTGAAGGCGCCGAAGAAGAAGAGACGGTCCTTCAGCAGCGAGCCGCCCACGCTGACCCCGACATCGAGGTCCTGGCTGCGGGTGGTGTTGACCTGCCCGGTCTCGGTCTGCTGCTGCCGCCAGGCGCCCTCCAGCCCGGACGGACGAAAGTAGCCGAACAGGCTGCCGTGGAACGCGTTGCTGCCGCTGCGCGTGATGACGTTGACGACTCCTCCCGTGGCCTGACCGTACTCCGCCTCGAAGCCCGCGGTCTTGACCTGCGTCTCCTGGATGAAGTCGCTGGTGACCCCCGTGCCCAGCGAGCCGAAGACGACCGTGTAGACGCCGATCCCGCCCAGGCCCGCGTGCGTGATGTTGACGCCGTCCACGACGTACTGGTTGTCGAGGCCGCTGGCGCCGGCGATCGACGGGTTGGCGTCGCCGGTGCCGCTGGAGTTGCTCACGCCGGGGACCATGTACAGCGTCGCCGTCATGCGGCGGCCGACCGGCAGCCGCAGCAGCTCGTCACTGTCGAGAGTCCCGCCGGCCGTAGTCGAGCGCGTGTCCACGACCGGCGCCGCGGCCGTCACGTCGACCAGCTCCTCGAAGCCGCCGACGCTGAGCGTGTAGTCCAGCTCCACCCGCTGGCCCAGCCGGACCCGGACGTCGTGTTGTTCGAGAGGCTTGAACCCCGCGTGCTCCACCCGCACGGCGTACAGGCCCGGGGTCAGGTAGGGGGCCAGGAACTGCCCGTGCGCGTCGGTGGCGAGGGACCGCGCGCCTTGATCGGAGCGGAGCGTCACGCGCGCCTCGGGCACCCCCGCCCCCTGCGGGTCCAGGACCCGGCCCGCGATGGAGCCCGTCGTCGTCTCCTGCGCGAGCACCAGGGAAGAGACGGCGAGAAATGGGAGCACGGAAGCGGCAAGCCGTTTGAACGCGCGGTTCATCACGGGGCTCCCTATTCAGGGCCGAAGGGTCGGCCAATTGTACCGGGGTCATGCGGACCTCGGCCGGCCCCCGCCCATGGCATCCTGATCGGCCCCGAGCGGGGGGCTTGGCTCTCCCATGCAGTTGATCGACGGCCAGCGCGTCTTCTCGGCCACGGACCTCGTCGGCTTCCTCGCCTGCGAGCACCTGACCGGCCTCGAGCTCGCCGCCGCCGCCGGTCTCGTGAAGCGGCCGGCCCGAGCGGACCCGGAGCTCGACGTCCTGCAGGAGCGCGGGCTCGCCCACGAGCAGCGCTACCTGGCGGACCTCGAGGCCGCGGGCCGGAAGGTGACGCGGATCGAGCCCGACCAGACCCTCCAAGCCTGGGGCGAGCGGCTGCGCCGCGCCGCCGCCCAGACCGAGGCCGCGATCCGCCGCGGCGACGACGTCATCTACCAGGCCACGTTCTTCGACGGCCGCTGGCTCGGCCTGGCCGACTTCCTCCTTCGCGTCGAGCAGGCGAGCGCCCTCGGGCCCTGGAGCTACGAGATCGTGGACACCAAGCTCGCGCGCCACACGAAGGCGAGCGCGCTCCTCCAGATCTGCTCGTACGTGGACCAGCTCGCGCGGATCCAGGGGCGCGAGCCCGAGTGGATGCACGTCGCCCTCGGCGGGAGCGCCCGGACGGTCGAGCCTCACCGCGTGGCCGACTACATGGCGTACTACCGCGTCGCACGGCACCGTTTGGAGGAGAAGGTCGCCGCCGCCGCCCCGGCCTATCCACCGGTCGCGACCTACCCCGAGCCCGTCGAGCACTGCGACGTCTGCCGCTGGGACCAGGACTGCACGGCGCGCCGGCGCAAGGACGACGACCTCTCGCTGGTGGCCGGGATCGCGTCGCGCCAGCGCCAGGCGCTGAAGGCACGGGCGATCTCCACTCGCCGCGGCCTGGCCGGCCTCACGCTTCCGCTCGACCCGCCTCTGGACGACACGCGTCTGGAGACCCTCGAGCGCGTCCACCGGCAGGCCCGCCTCCAGGTCGAGGGTGAGGACGCGCACCGGACCCTCTACGAGCTGATCGATCCGAGCCGCCTCGAGGACGGAACGCTCGAGCCCGGTCGTGGGCTGCTCGCGCTGCCGGAGCCGCGTCCGGGCGATCTCTTCTTCGACATCGAGGGCGACCCCTACGCGCTCGACGACGGTGTCGACTACCTCTTCGGCGTCCTCGAGCCCGGCCGAAAGGACGCCCATGGCAAGCCGACCTTCCACGCCTTCTGGGCGCGCGACGCGGAGGGCACGGTCACCCTCGCTGCGGAGAAGAGCGCGTTCGAGCGGCTCATGGATCTCTTCATGGACCGGCTGGCCAGGGATCCGACGATCCACATCTACCACTACGCGCCCTACGAGCCGACCGCGCTGGGCCGGCTCATGGGCCGGCATGGGACGCGCGAGGACGAGGTGGACCGGCTGCTGCGCGGCGACGTTCTCGTCGATCTCTACGGAGTCGTCCGCCAAGGCGTCCGCGCGTCGGTCGAGAGCTACTCGATCAAGCGGCTCGAGCCCCTCTACCGGTACACGCGCGAGATCGGTCTGCGGGAGGTCGGGCCCGTGATCGCGTCGTTCGAGGCCTGGCTGCAGGCGGGCGGAGAGGCCGGCCACGACGACGAGGCCCTCCGGAAGATCGAGCGCTACAACCACGACGACGTCGTGTCGACGCTCCTGCTGCGCGACTGGCTCGAGGGCCGGCGGTTGGAGCTCGCCTCGCGGATCGGCGGGCCGCTGGCGCGTCCCCTGCCCCTGTCGGGCGACGCCCCGGAGGATCTCTCCGAGACCCTCGCTCGCGTGCAGGCGCTCGCTCTGCGCCTGACCGAGGGCGTTCCCGCGGACGAGAAGGAGCGCACGCTCGAGCAGCACGCCCGCTGGCTGCTGGCCCAGCTCCTGTCGTGGCACCGCCGCGAGGAGAAGGCGTTCTGGTGGCGGTACTTCTTCTTGATGGACGACCTCACCGACGACGAGCGGATCGCCGAGCGCGAGCCGCTGGGAGGGCTCGAGTACGTCGGTGTCTTCGGGCAGGTCAAGAGGTCGCTCATCCATCGTTATCGGTTCCCGCCGCAGGAGCACGCGATCCACGAAGCGGGCGCCGTCAGCGACCCCGCGACGGGGAAGTCGCCCGGCACCGTCGTCCGCGTCGACGATGCGGCGGGCATCGTCGAGCTCAGCCGCGGGATTCTCAGTGAAGTCCCACACCCGACGTCCCTGGTGCCGAACGACCTGGTTTCGACGAAGGAGCTTCGGGCCAGCCTCCTGCGGATGGGGGAGTGGGTGGCGGACCACGGGATCGATACCGACGTCGGGCCGTATCGCGCCGCGCGCGACCTCCTTCTGCGACGTCCGCCGCGGGCCGGCCAGGCCCCGGGCACTCGTCTCCAGCCGGACGGCGACGACCCGGCCGAGGTCGCCGTCCGCGTGGCGACGTCTCTGGACCAGAGCACGCTGCCGATCCAGGGTCCGCCCGGGTCGGGCAAGACCTACACGGGCGCCCAGATGGTCCTGGCCCTCGTCGCCGCCGGACGCAAGGTCGGCGTCACCGCGAACTCCCACAAGGTGATCGGCCACCTGCTCGACGAGATCGCATCGGCGGCCGACGAGGATGGCGTGAGGGTGCGGATCGGGCAGAAGCCCGAGACGGACGGCGAACCGACGTGCGCCGTCGCGCGCGGCTTCAAGACGAATGGCGAGCTGCTCGGCGCCCTTCGAGGCGGCGAGCTCGACGTCGTCGGCGGGACGGCGTGGGTCTGGTCGCGCGAAGACTTCGCAGGGACGCTCGACGTTCTCGTGGTCGACGAGGCGGGCCAGATCTCATTGGCCAATGCCCTCGCCGTCTCGCCGGCCGCCCGGAGCCTGATCCTGCTCGGCGACCCGCAGCAGCTCGAACAGCCGTTGAAGGGCACGCACCCGCCGGGCGCGGAGCGATCCGCCCTCGCCCACCTGCTCGACGGCGCGGCCACGATGCCGGCCGAGAAGGGCCTCTTCCTGGCCAAGACGTGGCGGCTCCATCCCGATGTCTGCGCGTTCACGTCCGAGGCGTTCTACGCGGGACTGCTCGCGCCACAGGACGGGCTGGAGCGCCAATCGTTGGAGGGCACCGTGCCCCTCACGGGGACGGGCCTGCGCTACGTGGCCGTGGCGCACACGGGCAACCAGAGCCAGTCGCCGGAGGAGGCGGCGGCGATCGCGGCGCTCGTCGAGTCCCTGGTCGATGGCGAGACGACGTGGACCGACCGGCACGGGCAGCGCGGCCTTCTCCGTCTCGGCGACGTCCTCGTCGTCGCCGCCTACAACGCCCAGGTCGCCGAGCTTGCGCGCCGGCTGCCGAAGGGCGCGCGAGTCGGTACCGTCGACAAGTTCCAGGGCCAGGAGGCGGCGGTCTCGATCTACTCGATGGCGAGCTCATCTCCCGCCGACGCGCCCCGGGGGATGGAGTTCCTGTACAGCCTCAACCGGCTCAACGTGGCGACGTCGCGCGCCCGCTGCCTGGCCGCGGTCGTTGCGAGCCCCGAGCTCTTCCGGGTCCGCTGTCGTACTCCGCGCCAGATGCAGCTCGCGAACGGGCTGTGCCGGCTGCTGGAGATGGCGCCCGCGTGAGGACCATCAGCCTTCGAGGAGCGCGAAGGCCTTCTTCATGGCCCGGGCGGTCGCGGCGACCGCGTCCTCCGGCGGCATCTTCCGCACGGCCTCGTTGAACGGCTCCGCGCGGACCGGCCCGTCGTAGCCGATCGCGACCAGGGCCTTCAGGAAGGCCCGCGCGTCGATCACTCCGGTCGCCAGGGGCAGCTCGCGCGCGTTGTCCCGCTGCTGGTCCTTCGGCACGTCCGCCGGCGCGTCGTTGAGATCGACGGCCACCACGTCCTCGTTGCGCAGCGCCTGGATGTCCGCCGCGCCGTCGCCGGCGTGGTACCAGTGCCAGCTGTCGAGCACGAGGCCGACAGTGGCGAGGCCGATCTCCGCGATCAGCTCCCGCGTCTCGGCCATCGTGTGCAGGAAGGGATACCGGCGCGCGGCCCAGGCCGTCTTGGGTCCGACGTACTCGAGGCCGAGCCGCACCTCGTGGCACCCGAGGACGCGGGCCACCTCGCGCAGCCGGCGCGCGGTCTGCTTGAAGTGCTGCAGGTACGTGAGCGAGTCCGAGCTGGGCGGAAGCCACGTGCCGGTGCGACGCACGCCCGCGCGCTGGAGGGCCCCTGCGTAGGCGGGCAGCTCGGCCAGGCCGCGCGCGAACGTCTCTTCGTCCCGGCGGAAGTCGACGCCCAGGAAGGCGGCCCCGAAGACGAGCCCGCCGGCCTTCAGGTCGGCGCGCAGCTCCTGGAGCTCTGGATCCGAGAGGCGGGCCAACTCCGCCGCGTCCGGGAACACCGACTCGAAGCCGTGCCGCTGGGCCAGGTCGATGGCCTCGCGCTGGGTGGCCTTCACCCCGAGGTTCCCGCAGATGAGGTCGATCGTCATGCGCCGCCGGACGGCGGGCTCGGCGGAGAGCCCGGTGCGCCCGAGCGCGGCCGCGACGCCGCCCGTCAGCATGCCGGCCAGGAATTCCCGCCGGCCGGGAGGGCACATGTGGGCCCGCATTGTGTCACGGCCCGGGCGCGCGGGAGTCGATCGTCATGGGTCAGACCAGTTGCGCGAGGGCCTGCTCGATGGTCTGGAACTCGATGTCCGGGTAGACCTCGGTGGCCTCCAGCGCGGTCGGGACGCGCTTGACGCTGTCTCCCCGGATCCACATCGAGCGGTGGAGCTGCGAGCCGATGAGCGCCATCGCCTGCTCGGGCGCGGTCGCGCCGGCGATGATCGTCTCCAGCTCGTGCTCGGGCACGCTCGTCCGCTGCACCGTCCGGGCGCTCGTCGTCTGCCAGAGGGCGATGAGGAAGTTCTGCGTGATCGTGTTCGCCGTGATGCGGATCTCCTTGTTCCGCAGAAGGGGATCGTGGGCGGCGCGCACCGTCACCCGGGCGACGTCGGGGAGGCTCGTCAGCGCCCCCACGACGTTGCCGTCACCGTAGACGTTGACCTCCGGGGGCGGAAGCGGCCCGCCGAGCCGGGTCAGGTCGCCCAGGGTGAAGGCCCAGTAGGTGAAGAAGCCGTTCGAGTGGATGAAGGTGTACGGGATCCCGGACGCCTTGATCGACCTCTGGACGGCGGCCTTGGCGTCGAAGAGGACGCACGAGCCGGGACCCGTCACCGCGGGATCGAGACCGAAATCGGACGGGACGAACCGCTGCACGCCCGCCTCCTTGGCCGCCTCGAGAAGGGGGCCTTCCTCGCCGATCTGCATGCCGCCGACCGCGGAGATCACCACGTCGACGGCCCGGCAGGCTCGGAGCAGGCTGTCGTAATCCGCGAGCTCCCCCTCGTGGATCGTCGCGCCCGCCCCCTCGAGGGGCTTCATCTTCGCGGGATCCCGTCGCGTGGCCGGCCGAACCAGGACGTGCACCTGGCTCCTCCGCTCCTGGCACGCCTTGACCAGCTCCCGACCCAGGTGTCCCGTGGCGCCCACGATGAGGGTTCGAGGCATACAAGCTCCTCCGCTATCACCGGAACGATCCTACCGTCATCCTTCCCGCACCGCGGTCGCGATGGGCAGCCGGGCCGCGCGCAGGGACGGAAGCAGCCCCCCCGCCACCCCCATCACCAGCGCGAAGGCCATCCCCGCGCCCACGATCGCGGGCGTGATGCGGAACGCATACGCGACCTCGCGGAACGTCTGCAGGTTGGACGCGCCCGTAGTGTAGCCGTGCATGCCGAGGGCGAGCAGGCAGCCCAGGGCACCCCCGATCAGGGCGAGCGCGGCCGATTCCACGACGAACGACGCGAGGATCGCCCGCCTCGAGAAGCCCAGGGCCCGGAGCGTCCCGATCTCGCGCGTGCGGGCGGCGACGATCGCGTACATCGTGTTCATCGCCCCGAACACCGCCCCCACCCCCATGACGATCGCCACCAGGCGGGCCAGCGCTCGGAGCACCATCGCCACGTGGCCGCCCTGGTTCTCGTAGTAGAGCCGCTCGGGCACGGCCTGCAGCGACGAGCCGGGCAGGGACCGGATCCACCGGTCGAGCGCGGGAATGTCGGCCGGGTCCTTCATCCGCACCACGACGGAGTTGAAGGCGGGGGGGCGGTTGAAGAGGGCGTTCATCGTCGCGAAGTCTCCCCAGACCTCGCTCTCGAAGGCGGCCCCTTCCGACTCGAACACGCCGACGACCTTGAAGTCGCGCCGGCGGTACTGGAGCGTGTCGCCCACCTCGAGGCCGCGCACGCGGTCGCGGATCCGGCGCCCGGCGATCACCTCGGCCAGGCCGGGCGTGAAGCGGCGGCCCGCGCGCAGGCGGATGCCTCCGCGCACCTCGAAGCCCTGGGGGGGCACGCCGCGGAGGGTGACGTTGGTCCGCCGGCCGTCGGTCCTCTTGCGCAGGGCCATGACCATGACCGACTCCCAGGAGCAGAGCGCCTGGCCGTCCGCGCCGCGGGCCAGGCGATCGTCGGCGAGGATCTGGCTGCGCTCGTCGGACGAGACCTCGGACAGCATCTCCGAGGCCGAGCCGCGCGAAACGATGATCGCGTTGTCCGTCCGGCCGCTGGAGCGCAGCGCGGTGGAGAACCCCTCCGACATCGCCATCAGCACCGCGAACACCGCCACCACGAGCGTGATCCCGACCACGGCCAGGACGGTGAGACGCCAGCGCACGCGGATGTTGCGCAGGCTGTAGGACAGGGGGACGGCCATGGCTAGACGCCCCTCAGCGCCTCGGCCACCCGGGCCCGGTAGGCGCCCCAGGCGGGCATGAGGCCGGCGGCCAGGCCGAGGGCCATCGCGAGGTCGAGGCCGGAGGCGGCGACGAGGGGACCGAGCTCCATCCCCGCGAAGCCGAACCAGGTGGTGCCGGTCGCGTGGTCGAGCATCCAGATGAGAAGGGCGGTGCCGGCCACGCCGAGGACGCCTCCCGCGGCGCCGATCAGGAGCGCCTCCGTGACCACGAGCCCCATGACCTCCGCGCTCGTGAACCCGAGCGTCTTGAGGACCGCGATCTCCGTGCGCCTCTCGCGCACGGTCATGCTCATGGTGTTGGCGGTCACGAGCAGGATCGCGAAGCACACCGTGAGGCCGATGCCGTTGATGAGCACGCCCAGGTCGCCGGCCATGGACATGAAGTCGGCCGTGAACGACTTCTCGCTCTCGGTGAGCGTCGGGTAGCTGGAGTTCTCGAAGAGGGCGTCGATGGCGCCGCTGATCTCGCCGGCGCGGGCCGGGTCGTCGATCTCGACGAGGTACGTCATCACCCATACTCGTCCCCCCAAGGCCTCGTTCAGGTACTTGAAGTGGAAGACCATCATCTCGGTCTCGGTGCCGGGGTACCTCGGGTCGGCGTCCAGGAGCCCGCGGATGACGAACTCGAAAGGGCCGCTTCGCTTGCGGTACGCGGCCACGAAGCTCTCCAGGAAGAAGCGGTCGCCCACCTTCCACCCGAATCGGCGGGCCAGCTCTCGTCCGATCACGCACCCGTGAGCGTCCTTCATGAACTCGCGGAGCTGGTCCGGCGGCACCGCCAGCTCGGGGTTCATGACGAAGTAGGGCTCGGCGTCCACGGCCACGTTCTGGAACGCGTTGCTCCAGTCGGTCGCGCCCCCGGCGTCCTTTCCTTCCTTGCGGGCGGGCAGGACGCCCCCGAAGCCGTTCATGATGGCGACCCGCCGGACTCCCGGCACCGTCTTGATCTGCGCGCCGAAGGCGGGCGGGATCGGGATCATGAAGGTGATGGCGTTGCGCGTGACCAGCCGCCGCGGGTTGCGGGTGTCGATCACGCGGTTGAACCGCGCCAGCGCGCTCTGGAGCGTGCAGAAGAGCAGGATGCAGAGCGCCATCGCCGCCACCGTGCTCGCCGTGCGGACGGTGTTCCTCCGCAGGTGCTTGAGGACGAAGGGGAGGAAGCGGATCGGCATGCGCGGCGGGCAGTCTACGGCACGGCGGGCCACGGATCACTTGCACGGTCCGTCCGGACGTCGCGTTCTGATACGCTCACCCTGATCGAAACGCACGAGGAGGCCAACATGGCCGAAGCTCCGTCCGGTCCTCTCGTCTACGACTGGAACACCGCGGGCAACGGGTACCCGCATCGCGCCACGCCCGTCGAGCTCAACGACGAGACCCTGCGCGACGGCCTGCAGTCCCCCTCGGTGAAGGACCCGCCCATCGAGACGAAGATCCGCCTGCTGCACCTCATGGACGCCCTCGGGATCCACACCGCCGACCTCGGGCTGCCGGGGGCGGGACCCCGGGCCTGCGCCGACATCACCGCGCTGTGCCGCGAGATCGCGGAGGCGAGGCTGAAGATCAGGCCGAACTGCGCGGTGCGCACCGTCATCGCCGACATCACGCCCCTCGTGGAGATCTCCCAGAAGGTGGGCATGCCCATCGAGGCCTGCGCCTTCATCGGCTCCTCGCCCATCCGGCAGTACGCCGAGGAGTGGGACATCGACAAGATGCTGAGGCTCACCGAGGAGGCGGTGTCCTACGCGGTGGCCCACGGGCTGCCCGTGATGTACGTGACCGAGGACACCACCCGGGCCACGCCGCAGACGATCCGGCGCCTGAACGTCGCGGCCATCGAGGCGGGGGCCAAGCGGATCTGCGTGTGCGACACCGTCGGGCACATCACGCCCCGCGGCGTCCGCAACCTCGTCCCCTACGTCCGCCAGCTCATCCTGGAGACGGGCGAGGACGTGAAGATCGACTGGCACGGGCACAACGACCGGGGGTTGGGGGTCATCAACACCCTCACCGCGATCACCTCCGGCGTGGACCGGGTCCACGCGACCGCCCTCGGCATCGGCGAGCGCGTGGGCAACTGCTCCATGGACCAGCTCCTGGTCAACCTGCGGCTCATGGGCTACATGGAGGGCGACCTGTCCCCGCTCTCCAGGTACGTGACCCTGGCCAGCGAGGGCACCGGCGTGCCCATCCCGCTCAACTACCCCGTCTTCGGCCGCGACGCGTTCCGCACCGCCACCGGCGTGCACGCGGCCGCGATCATCAAGGCGCAGAAGAAGGGGCACGACTGGCTGGCCGACCGCATCTACTCCGGGGTCCCGGCGGGGATGGTGGGCCGGCACCAGGTGATCGAAGTGGGCTTCATGTCCGGGGTCTCGAACGTGGTCTACTGGCTGCACGCCCACGGCATCGAGCCCCACGACCACCTGGTGGCGGAGATATTCCGCGCGGCCAAGGAGCGCAACCGGGTGCTCACCGACGACGAGATCCTGGAGATCTGCAAGTTCGAGGCGCAGGAGCGCGAGCGGCCGCTGCCCCTCGACACCGTGCCCGCCTGGAAGCGGGAGGTCGAAGGAGTGTGACGCTCGGCGGCCGGGCCGGCATCGTGACCGGGGCCGGACGGGGGATCGGCCGTGCCCTGGCCCTGGCCCTGGCCGCGGAGGGGGCGGCGGTCGTGGTCAACGACGCCGGCGTGGCCGTGGACGGCGCGGCCACCGGGGAGCGGCCGGCGGACGCGGTGGCGGCCGAGATCCGGCGCGCGGGCGGCCGGGCGGCCGCGAGCTACGAGTCCGTCACCTCCTGGGACGGCGCGCGGGCCATGGTGGCCCAGGCCCGGGACGAGCTCGGCCGGCTGGATTTCGTGGTGAACAACGCCGGGATCGTGCGCGACGCCATCTTCCACAAGATGACCGAGCGGGACTTCGACGACGTGGTCGCCGTGCACCTCAAGGGGACCTTCAACGTCTCGCGGGCGGCGGCCGAGCCCTTCCGCGCCCAGGGATCGGGGGCCATCGTCAACATCACCTCGACCTCGGGGCTCATCGGCAACCGGGGCCAGGCCAACTACGCGGCGGCCAAGCTCGGCGTCGTGGCCCTGACCCGCGCCATCGCCCTCGACATGCGCCGCTTCGGGGTGCGCGCCAACGCGGTGGCCCCGTTCGCCTGGACGCGCATCACGGAGACGATCCCCGCCGGGGGGAGCCCGGAGGAGCGGGCCCGGGTCGAGAGCCTCAAGCGCCTCCACCCCGAGCAGGTGGCGCCGCTCGTGGCCTGGCTCGTGTCCGACGCCGCCCGCGACGTCACCGGACAGGTGTTCGCGGTCCGGGGGGCGGAGATCGTGCTCTTCTCGCACCCGCGGCCGATCCGCACCATCCACCGCGAGGGCGGATGGACGCCCGCCTCGGTCGGCGAGGCGGTGGCCGCGCTCTCGACCTCGTTCACACCGCTCGAGGTGACGGCGGACGTCTTCCCGGACCCGCCGCGGCTCTAGCCCAGCCTGGCTGCCCGCTATTCGATGATGGTGACCGCCTTCACGCCGGGGGGCAGGGCGGTGCCGCTCGAGACGTAGCCGACCGCGCCGCTCGTCTTCGCGACGTACACCAGCACCTCATCGTCGGAGCCCTTCACGGTCGGCGGTCTCATGGAGGCGGCCAGGGAGGCGAGCTGCTTCCCCCAGTACTGCACCACCGCCATGACCGGCATCTGGAGCACGGTCTCCGAGAAGCCCTTGCGCACGGGAGAGGTGCCGGACTGATCGACCGGGTTCGCGGGGGAGCCGTCGCCCCACCGGACGGCCTTCTTCAAGAAGACCGCGGCGAGGTCGGCCCGGCGCACGCTCGTGCCGACCACCGAGGCGTTCACGATGACCATGAAGGAATCCGTGGCCTCGGCCGTCCCGATCACGGCCAGGACGAGCGCGCCGGCCGCGAGAAGCGGGAGGGACCTGGCCTTCACGCCTCGAAGGAACCTCACTTGCTGGCTCAGAAGCTGAAACGCGCGCCGAGCTGCAGCTGCCGCGGTCCGCCGTAGCGCGCCGTGGTCGGCGCGAACAGCGGCTGTCCCGCGGTGGCGACCGGCGCCTGGGGCGTGCCGAAGTTGCTGACCGCGTCGGCCCCGAAGTTCTTGTTGGCCGCGCCCGTCGCGTTGAACAGCTCGGCGATGAGGTCGAGCCGATTGGACTTGCCGAAGCGGATCCCCTTCACGAGCCGGAGGTCGAGGTCGAAGAACGAGGGCTGCCGGAAGGCATCGCGCCCGGAGACGTGTCCGTCGATGATGGCGCGGTCGTTGACGTCGTTCCCGTCGTTCTGCGTGTCGAAGCCGATCACCGCGGTGTAGGGCAGGGCCGACCGCGCGAGGAGAACCATGCCGAAAGCGACACCCCAGGGCAGGTCCGCCACCCCGCTCAGGCTGACGCTGTGCCGTGCGTCCTGCTTCGACCACGCCCACTCCGGGGAGACGTCGAACGGGTTGAGGGCGGTCTCGCGGTTGAAGGTCCGCTCGTTCGAGTCGTCGTCCTTGTTCCAGGCCAGCGTGTAGGTGGCCTGCGCGTTCAGGCGGCCATAGCGGGCCTGCACGCTCGTCACCACCGCGTCGTAGCGGGACTTGGCGGTCGACTCGTTGATGGAGAGGTTGGCGATGGTCGGATCCGGCCTCGTCTTGGGAAAGATCGGCATGCCCGTCGCGTCGATCGTGGGGGCGAAGAGGTTCCGGTCCAGCCGGCGCTGCAGGTGGTCGGTCGAGATGTGGACGTAGTTGAGGGAGGCGGCGACGGCCTTGCCGATCTGGTGCTCGACCCCGGCGGAGAGCTGCTTCGCGCGCGGGTTCTCGAAATCCGGGTCGAACCCGACGACCTGGGGCGGGGCCACCTTGACCCCCGGCGGCAGCACCTGGAGCGCGTTCGGGAACGTGAGGTACCCCAGGACCGACCGGTCGAACCGGCTGTCGACGGCCGCCGTCGCGATGCCGTTGTCGGTGAAGACGCGCTGGAAGAGGTTCGCGGGCGTGCGGGCCGCGTAGATCCCGGCGGTCGCGCGAGCGACGGTGCGTCCCCGGCCCCCGGGCGACCAGGCCAGGCCGAGCCGCGGCTGCCACATCGAGAGGTCGTCCGGGATCTTGGCGGTCGGGGGAACCGCGGGGTTGGGCCGCGGCGCCGCCGGGTTCCACTGCCCGTCCCAGCGCAGGCCCGCGTCGACGGTCATCGCCCCGAACGTGGCCCGGTCCTGGGCGTAGAAGCCCAGCTCGCGCTGGGTTGCCTCGTAGAACAGGTCGCCGGCGTCGAAGGCGGGGAGAGTCTGGCGATAGCGGTTGATCCTGACCGCCTCGTAGTCGGCCAGCGAGCTGAAGTCGTAGCGGCCCTGGATGTTGCTCTCGCGCTTCTGGCGGGCGGGGGTGAGGTTGAGGTCGAACCCGACGCGCAGCCGGTGCCTCTCCAGCATGACGTTGAGGTTGTCCGCGACCTGGTAGCGGGTGGCCTCGAACACGCGGGGCCGCGCGGCGTCGCCGCCGATCGTCCCGAAGCCGGCGATCGCGATCAGGGGCTGGCTCAGGTTCGGCTGCTCCAGGCGGTTGTCGGTCCCGAACTGCGCAGTGAGCTCGTTCAACAGGGTGGTTCCGAGCATCGACGCCAGCGTGGCCTTGCCGCCATGGCTCTCGGTCGTCCGCAGGTAGTTCGTCTCCTCGGCCTGGTCGATCGGCGGGGAGTCGAAGTTGAAGTTCTCGCCGTGCAGCCGCGAATAGGTGTACTGGACGTTGAGCCGGTGGGCCGGGGAGAGCCCCACGTCGAGGCGCGCGAACACCGCCGTCGGGTTGTTGGTCCCATGGTGCTCGCCCTCGAGGGCGGCCAGCGCGGGGGGCACGACGACTCCGGCCGGCTGCGCCTGGAAGTCCGTCACGAACGGGACGCGCAGGAAGTTCTGCTCGGCGGCGACGAAGAAGTGGGCCTTGTCGGCGGCGATCGGTCCGCCGACGGCGCCGCCGAACTGGTTCTGCTGGTTGTCCAGCGAGCGGTCGAAGGCGTCGGCGGAGGTGAGGTGGCGGTTGCGGTTGAAGTAGAAGAGCTCGCCGTGGAGTGCGTTCGTGCCCGACTTCGTCACGACGTTGACGAAGCCCGCGGTCGTCCGGCCGACGCTGGCGGTGGCGCCGGCGCGCACCACCTGGAACTCCTCGACCGCGGCCTGGGGGAAGAAGAAGACGCCCTCGTTGCCGCCGCGCTGGTTGCCCTGCAGGGGGTCGTTGAAGTCCGCGCCGTCGATCGAGATGTTGGAGTTGATCGACCGCTGGCCGGAGATGACGAGGCCGGATCGATCCGATTCCTGGATGACCGAGGGAGTGAGCAGGATGAAGTCGGGGAAGTTCCGGCCCCGCGCGGGCAGGTCGGAGATGGAGCGCGGATCGATGGTCAGGCTTCCCGCGGGGTCGGCCTGGTCGATCAGGCCCGCCTCGTTCGAGACCGTGATCTGCTCGCCGGTGACAGCCTTGAGGTCGATGCCGACGGAGTAGGTCGTGCCCACGCGCAGCAGGACGTCGTCGCGCTTGGTCGCCACGAACCCGCTGGCCGTGACTTCGACCGCATAGCGGCCGACGGGCAACAGGGGCGCGACGAAACTGCCGTCCGCGCGCGTGACGACCGTGCGCGAATAACCGGTGGCAGTCGCGGTGATCCGGACGCTGGCGTTGCGGACGGCCTTGCCGTCGGGGCCGTGGACCTCGCCCTCGAGGGAGGCGCCCCCCGACTCGGACTGGGCGGCGGCGATCGTCGCGCCCGGGCCGGCAGCGAGAAGCCCGACGACGAGAAGGGAGAGATGTCGGCGCATCGAGGGACCTCCAAGCGCGTCTACACGCGACATGCGTGTCCGCGAAAAACCGTTCGGGGCCGACCGGGCCCTGGGCGAGGCGCGGAAGACGTCGCCGCCCCGCCCAGGAGCCCTTGCCCCCCGGCGATCAGTTGCCGGGGACGATCATCGGCTCGAAGTTGAAGAGGTTGCGGCTGCGTGGATCGACGGTCACCCTCACCCAGTGCACGTTGGGGCTGCCGAACGTCTCCAGGCGCGTGAGGTTGGGGATCAGGTGCGCCTGGTCCACCAGCGGTTTGTCCACCTTGAAGAAGTGGATGTCGCCATGGACGAGGACGACCTGGCCGTCGAAGTCACGGCTCTCGTTCACCAGGGCGTTGAGCGTGTTGTCGTAGCCGTCGAATCCGAAGTTGGTGCGCTCGTTGAAGGTCTCGGTCTCGGGCAGGTCGAAGCCCATGTCGGCCTGGATGATCACCATCAGGCCGCGCAGCCCGCGAGACTTGGCGAGCACGAAGGAGTCGTGCAGCCACTGGACGTTGGCGGCGTCACGAGCCTGGTATTCCGCGTTGTCGGCGTCGCAGTCGGCCTGGGTGCGCACGCTCTTGCTGGAGAGGCAGTCCGTGCTGACCTTGTTGTTGTTGCTGCCCGGGATGTTGAGGCCCACGAAGACCACGGTCCCGTGGGTCCAGCGGGTGTTCTCGGAATAGAGGTCCGTGGGAGGGCCCTGGTGCTCGAGCCGCATCTTCCTCTGGCCGAAGCTCTTCTCGTCGGCGAACATCGTGTGGCGGACGAAGCTCAGCCGTTCCAGGGCGTTGTAACCACCGTTGTTGATGCGGTGGCAGTCGGTCCACTCGTTGTCGCCGGGCACGTAGACCATCGGGGAGCGGAAGGTGTTGAAGCGATCGATGGCCGCCGCGTACACGGCGTCGGTGCACTGCGAGCTCCCGCTCTTGATGTCCCCGTCGAAGACCGAGAAGGCGACCCTGGCCGCGTTGATGTCCGCGATCAGTGCGGGCAGCTTCGAGGTCTCTGCGGCCGAGTACGGCGTGTCGCCCCACAGGGCGACGGTGAACTTCCTCCCGTTGTCGTTGTCGTCGTCCCGGTCATCGGCCCAGACCCCGACGACCCCGAGCACGACGCACAAGGCACTCACGGCGCCGACCGCGGCCAACGTTCGCCGACGAGCCATCATGAGCCTCCTCCACATGCTGGCCGCTCGAGGGTCACGAGCCATCCCACCCGAGCCCCAGCGGGGGCGGAGTATGCCGCACGCATCGCGATCAGCGCGTGACTGTGATCACGTTTTGACTATTTACTATATCTGTTACGTGTACACTATCATCTTATTCGATACGCACAGCTACGTATTTCGTTGAGTGCTACAGGCATAGACCGGCCGAGAGGAGCGGCCTGATTTCGCGGCTGGAGAGGTCGGGCGGGTCCCCAGGGACCCTTTGGCGAACGCTACGACTGCCCCGCTGAGAGCCCGGTGGAGGCGGAGGGCAGCCGGCCGTGGCGCTCGAGCTGATCGTAGCGATGCGCGGCGAGGAGGGCCGCGCCGAGCGCGCCGGCGAAGATCGCGTCGGGGTGCGTCTCCGCGCGTAGCGCGGCCGCCCCCGGCCCGGCGCCCAGTTGCGCATCCAGGGCCGCCATCAGGCCCTCGTCGCGAGCGAGACCGCCGGTGACGACCACCGAACCCTCGGCCCCGGTGGCCCGCACGAGGCGCAAGAGCCGGCCGGCGATGGAGTCGTGGATGCCGCGGAGGATCTCCGCCGTGCCGAGGCCCCGGCTCACCATGTTGATGACGTCGGTCTCGGCCAGGACCGCGCAGATGCTCGACACCGGCTCCGGCTTCGTCGCCTTCCGGGAGAGCGGGCCCACGTCCTCGAGCGGCACCCCGAGGTAGCGCGCGATGTTCTCGAGGAACTGCCCGCTGCCGCTCGCGCACTGGCTGGTCATCCGGTGCTGGAGCACCTTGCCCCGAGAGTCGATGCGCATGGCCCGGGCGTGCAGCGCACCCACGTCGAGGACGGCCGTGGCCTCCGGCCGCAGGAAGAGAGCGCCGCGGGCGTGGGCGGTCATGCTGTAGAAGTGGCCGGTGCGGAAGGGGACCGCGTCGCCGTCGCCGGTGGAGGCGAGGTACGCGAAATCGCCCCGGTCCACCGCGGCGGCGACGCAGGCCTCGGCCAGGGTGAGCTGCACGACGTCGTGCACGTTCCGGCGCCGGATCCGCTGGACGGCGGTGGCGGCGACGGAGGTCTCCCCGTCCGGCCCGCGGCGGGTGATCGCGACCTTCACGGAGCTGGAGCCGGCGTCGACCCCCGCCGTGAGCAGGCTCGCGGCGCTCACGCCGGGACCCCGAAGCGGGGGAGGAGGCCGGGACGGCCCGCGACGACGTCGTCCCGCGCGAAGAGCGCCGCCCCGAGGGCGCCCATGTAGATCGAGTCCGGGTGCACGTTGAGGGTGACCTCGCCGCCGTAGTTCTCGGTGACCAGCTCCCGCAGCACCTTCGTGGCCATGGGGTTCTTGCACACGCCGCCCGTGAAGGTGAGCTCGTCCCGCACGCCACCGGAGCGGGCAAGGAGGGACATCGCCCGCAGCATGATCGCGCGGTGGAGGCCGGCCAGGACGTCCTCCCGCCTCTGGCCCAGGGCCATCCGGTCCCGGAGCTCGGCCCCCGCGAAGACGGTGCAGGTGGAGTTCACGCGGACCGTGCGCTCGGCCTGCAAGGCCAGCGGCCCCAGCTCGTGGAGGCCGAGGTTGAGCTCGTCCGCGATGTAGCCGAGGTAGCGGCCGCATCCGGCGGCGCAGCGGTCGTTCATCTGGAACGAGGTGACGACGCCGTGGGCGTCGACCTGGATGGCCTTCGTGTCCTGGCCCCCGATGTCGAGCACGGTGCGGGTGCCGGAGAACATCCGGTGGGCGCCGCGGCCGTGGCAGAGGATCTCGCTGCGGACCGCCTCTTTCGGGAAGGGCAGGGTCTGGCGGCCGTAGCCCGTCCCCACGAAGGCGACCTCGTCGATCGGGTGGCCCCGGATCTCGGCCAGGGCGCGGTCGAGAAGAGGACCGGCGAAGCCGGTGCCGTCCGCCAGCCGCTGGGCGCCGCGGCGGAGGAGGGCCTCGAAGGGCCGGGGGCGCGCCCGGGTCTCCACGTCGAGGATCGCGCGGTCGAAGAGCGCGGTGAGCCGCTCGAAGGGTGCCTTGCCCTCCGCGGCCACCCGCTCCGCCGCCGCCATGAATGCCGCGCCGGCCAGGTCGCGGAAGAAATCGCTCCGCCGGGGGGCCTCGCCCAGGAAGAGCGCCGGGGCCTCCCGCTCCATCTCGTCGAGCACCTCGCGGGCGGCGGGACCCAGCGGCCCGCGCAGGGTGGCCCCATCGTTCGGACCGAGGTGCGCGAGCACCTCGCGGCGCAGCTCGGCCAGCTCGTCGAGGTACAGCTCGAGGCGGAACGCCGGCTCGAGGGCGGCGGCGAGGGCGCGCGCGGCGTCTGCTCCGGGCCCGCTCACGCGCGCCAGGGCCCGCCGCAGGAGCCCCATCCGGGCGGAGGTCAGCGCCTCCTCGTGGGCGACCCCGCAGGCCACCTCGTAGTTGCTGCGGCTGTTCGTGATGCCCTGGCCCAGCACCTCGCCCTCCTCGTCCAGGAGGACGGCCTTCGTCGTGGTGGAGCCGAGGTCGATGCCGGCCACGCACCTCACGGGCGCGCTCCCGCCCGGCGGGCGTCCAGCATCTGCAGGTAGCTCTGGACGCGGTTCTCGATGTTCGCCTTGCCGAAGTAACGGGGATCGACGAGGTCGGACTCGATGAACCCGCCCGGGACGCCGGTGCGCTTCTCCAGCTCGCGGAGCATGAGGAGCTGGCCGGCGCTGAAGGAGTTGCAGGACTTCACGCTGTTGATGAAGAAGCCGTCCGCGGCGTAGTCGCGGATGTGCCGCTCCAGGAGGTCCACGCGCGACGGCAGCCCGAGGTTCGTGTAGCAGCCGAGGCAGTACTCGGCCAGGCTCTCGAGGGGCCGCGCGGGGTCGTGGCGGAACCCGTCGTCGTAGAGGCCCCCCACGCGGGTGTAGGTGCTCGACACCACGACCGCGCCCTCGCGGCTGAACATCCGCCAGAAGTCCAGGAAGCTCGTCCAGTTCGGCGGGCCCTCCACGACCAGCCGGTAACGCTCCTGGCCCAGGGGACCGTCCGGCGTCGTCGGCCCCTCGCCGCGGCGGACGCGCTCGTCCACCTCCTCGCGCAGCTCGCGGTAGTAGGCCACGGCGTCCTCGGTGCCGCGGAAGGCGGAGAAGATCGGCCCCACGTAGTAGACGCCGCCGAAGTAGGCGTCGATGGGGGACGGACGGCGGCGGGCCGACTCCCAGACCCGCACCAGGTCGTCCTCGGCGCGGGCGGACAGGGCCAGGCGGCGGCCCAGCTCGTGGAAATCGAGGGACCGGCCGGCGACCGCCTCCAGCTTCGGGATCACCTCGTCCCGGAGCTGGGCCACGACGTACGCGCGCATGGCCTCGGTCACCACGCCGTCCGTCTGGTAGGGCACGTGGAGCATCGCCACCGGGCAGCGGTATTCCTGGCGGAGCAGCTCGAACCACTTCATGAAGGTGAAGCAGCCGGTGTACGAGAGGAGCAGGAGGTCGGGCGGCGGGAGCTTGGTCCCCGTGGGAGAGATGTTGCCGCTCTTCATCATCCCGATGTCGCACTTGACGTACGTGCAGACATCCTCGGAGTGGCCGGCCTTCTCCGCCTCCGCGATGTACCCGGCGGACTTGCCGCGCATGCCGGACTGGAGGGCGTTGATCTCCGGGAGCACGGGCAGGAGGCCGAGGGCGCCCACGAGCTCCGTGAGGTTGCCGGGCACGAACGTGTAGACGACCTTCCGCCCCTCGTCCCGAGCCCGGGCCAGGCGGTCGAAATGGTCGCCGATCATCGCCTTCTGGCGGGCCTGGCTCCGGTCCTTGGCCGCCGGCTCTCGCGTCGCGGAAGCGCTCATGCCGCCCCCCAGAGCTTGACGGCGTCGGAGAAGGCGCCCGCCTGCTCGCGGATGGTCTGGAACTGGCCCGCGTTCTCCGAGAACTTGAAGCTCGTATGCGGCACGCCGGCCGCGTCGAGGGCCGCCTCCAGCATCGGCTGGTCGAGCAGCGCGGGGTCGCAGAACGACGCCGCCGCGAAGACCACGCCGTCGGCGCCGCTCTCGCGCACCCGCTCGACCAGGGAGGCGCCCTTCGTGCCCTCCGCGATGTAGCGGCAGGCGGTGGCGGTGCCCTTCTCGAGGTAGGCGCGGGCGAGGGCGGCCAGCGGGTCCTCGCCCTCGGCCACCTCGATCGGCCCCTCGATCGTGCGCAGCCCGAGCTGGAAGTCGTCGTCCACGATGTCGCACCCGGCCTTCTCCAGGGTGAGGATCAGCTCCAGGGGCGGCTGCTCGCAGAAGGCGCCCACGAGGACCACGCGCGCGTTGTCGATGAGCCGCCCCGGGCGGCGGCGGACGGCCTCTCCGAGCTCCTCCAGCATCTGCGCGTGCTCGGCGGCGGGCACGAGCGTTCCCGCCCGGGAGGCCAGATAGGCCTCGGTCGCCCGCAGCCGCCACGGCTCCTCGCGCCGGATCGCGTCGAGGGCGGCCAGGGCGGCCCGCCGGCGGTTCTCGTCGCCGATGGCGGCCAGGAGCGCCGGGGGGGCGAGAGGCACCGCCCCGCGCGCCTCGAGGTCGCGGGCGATCCGGGACAGCTCCTGGACGTAGAAGCGACCCCCGAGGCCGGGCGCGAAGTTCTGCGGCAGGTCGAGGTAGGCGGAGTAGCGGTCCGGGAAGAGCATGCGCCACATGCCGCCCAGGTTCCGGATGACGTCGCAGATCGACGGGAAGATCATGCCGTCGAGGACGTCGAGGTCCCCGGCCAGCGCGAGCTCCAGGGTGCTCCGCGGGATGTGGCAGATGTAGGACTGGAAGTACGAGTCGCCGCGGATGATGTCCATGTCGCCGCCGCCGAACACGCCCACGGGGAGGCAGCCCATGGCCTCGAAGAGCGGCCGCGGGACGTAGATCGGCATGTGCCCGATGGCCAGGCGGCCCGGGTGCGCCGCCTTCCAGGCGCGCACGGCGCCCAGGCGGCGGTCCTCCACGAGCGCGCGGCAGCGGTCGAGGATCTCCCGGGCCGGGTCGGGCGCGGAGGCCGTCGTCGTCATCCGGACTCTCCCCGGAGCGCCGGCTGGAGGGGCGGCACCAGCTCCACCGCCGCCACGCGCCGCTCCATGGCCGCCTGCGACCGCGGGTCGGCGGCGTGGCCCACGAGGCCGCCGAGGGCGAGGGAGTGGATCGTGCGGGCGACGTCCGCGGCGGTCCCGTGCCGCGCCTCGTCGTACCAGCCGTAGACCCAGTTCAGCATTCCGAAGAGGCTGTAGGTCGCACGCTCCAGCTCGGCCTCGCCTCCCTCCTCGACCACCGCCCGGACGATGTCGAGGCCCTGCCGGAAGTAGCGCTCCTTGAGCTCGCGGACGAGGCGCCGCCGCAGCGGCGTGAGGGCGCCCGCCTCCTGCACCAGCACCCGCATGACGTCACGGTGGGCGGCCACGTAGCGCACGTGGTTGTAGACGAAGGCGTGGAGGCGCGCCTCCGGCGGGTCGGTGCCCCTCACCGCCTCCGCGGCCGTCGCGATGAGGGTCTCGAAGGCGCGGGACTGGACCTCGAAGACGAGGTCGTCCTTCGACGAGAAGTAGTGGTAGAAGTTCGCGAGGCTGTGGCCGGTGGCCCGGGCCAGGTCGCGCATGCTCAGGCCGTGGACGCCATGCGCGGACAGGAGGCCGGCCCCCGCGGCCAGGATCTCGGCGCGGGCCCTCTCGTGCCGCCCTTCGCGGGTCGCCGCCACGGCTCTCATCGGTCCTGCCACACCGGGGGCCGGCGGGCCAGGAACGCCTCGATCCCCTCGTTGCCGTCGTGGCTCGGCAGCACCTCGCGGACGTACTGCCGCTCCGTCCCGTCCAGCGGCCCGCGCAGGGAATCGAGGAGGCCGGAGGCGGTCCGGACCGCGCGAACGGCCTGGCGCAAGGCGAAGGCCGACAGCGGGCGGAGGGTGGCGCGATACCAGGCGAGGAGGGCCTCCTCCGCGTCGCCGTCCAGGACGGCGGTGACGAACCCGGCCTGGTGCGCCGCCGCGGCGTCGAGCTCCTGGCCGGTGAGGAGGAGCCGCTCGGCGAGGGCGCTGCCCAGCCGGTGGTGCCCGACCGCGGCCATCACCGGGGGAAACACGCCGAGCTTGATCTCCGGGCAGGCGAAGACGGCCCCCCGGACCGCGAACACCAGGTGGCAGCAGAGTGAGAGCTCGAAGGCGCCGCCCAGGCAGCGCCCCTCGACGAGCGCGGCCACCGGCACCGGGCAGGCGGCCACGTCGCGGACGAGGCCGTGGAAGGTCGCCAGCATGGCGGACGCCTGCTCCTTCCGGTGCTCCTCCACCGAGGCGCCGAACGAGAAGTGGCCGCCGGCACCGCGGATCACCACCAGGCGGAGCCCGGCCTGATCCCGCGCCCCGGCGAGCGCCGTCCGCAGCTCCCGCATCATGGTGGTGTCGAGGACGTTGCCCTTCGGCTCGTCCAGGAGGAGGCGAAGGACCGTCCCCTCCTCCAGGAGGTCGGCCCGGACCGTCATCGCCCCCTCTCCGCCGCCATGGCCGCGCGCGCGGAGGGCGGCAGCACCCGCTCCACGAGCTCCCGGTCGAAGCGCGCGCCCTCCGCGTAGAGCCGGCGCAGGGCCACGAAGTCGATCTCCCGTTCCTCGCGGTCGCCGAAATGGAAGGCCGGGAAGCCCGCCGCCGCCTCCGTGTTCATGTTGAGGGCCAGCCAGGACCGGTTCGTCTCGGCGTTGGCCTGCCAGTGCTCCAGCTTCTTCTTGCGCAGGCTCTCCAGGGTCTTGCGCGCGCAGTCCGGGAAGGTGTGGAGGAGGCGCGTGACCATGGCCTCGACCGCCTCGTCCAGCAAGGCGAGGTCGACGGTGCAGCGGCGGGCCAGGGCCTTCCCCTCGTCGAGGGCCTTTCCCGTCTTCCAGTCGCCGAGCACCGGGCGGCCCCACTCGTCGACCGCGGCGTCGGTCACGACGGTCGGATTGGGGATGAAGGCGCCTTCGGGAGTCCGGTACACGGGCACGATGTCGTTGACGAGGCCGAGGCGGAGCGCCTTGTGGGCCGACCACGGCTCGCAGAGGACGAGCGACTCGGCGGCCCGCGCGTAGCCGACGAAGAGGTGCAGGAAGTCCGTGGCGCCCCCGTCCGGGGCGGAGCCGTGCACGGGCCCCGCTTGTCCGAAGCGGGCATGGTCGCCGGATAGGGAGAAGTCGCAGGCCATGCCGATCTCCTGGCCGCCGCCGATGCGCATGCCGTTGACCCGGCAGATCACCGGCTTGTCGCAGAGCAGGATGCCGGTGACCATGTCGTTGAAGAGCCGCATGTACTGCAGGTACTCGGCGGGCCGGCCCGCGTAGTACGTCGCGTACTCGGCGGTGTTGCCCCCCGTGCAGAAGGCGCGGGTGCCGGCGGCCGTGAACACCACGGCCACCGCGCGGCGGTCGGCGCTGGCGCGCCGGAAGGCCAGGATCAGCTCCTTCACCGCCTCCGTGGTGTACGAGTTGAGCTGCGGCTCGTTGTCGAGGCTGATCCAGACCTGGTGCAGGCCGTCGGCGGGACGGCCGGCGCGGTCGCGCACCGGGCGCTCCTCGTAGCGGATCACGCGGAAGCGATGGCCGGGCACGAGGTCGTGGTCGACGAGAGGGAGATCGTTCATGAGCTCCTCAGTCCCGCGGGTCGAGCACCATGCGGCGGGCCAGACGATGATGGGCCATGTCGTCGAGGAGAAGGTTGAGGCGTGACATGGGGGCGTGGTCCACGAAGGGGGCGATGACCACCTTCCCGGCATAGACGAGGGCCAGGACGTCCGGGTAGAGGTCGGGCGGGCAGCCCCAGGTCCCGTGGACGGTGGCGTCCAGGGCCATGAGGTTCGAGAAACGCAGCTCCACCGGCTTCGGTGTGTAGCCGACCTGGACGAGAGTGGCCGCACGGGCGAGCAGGGCGAAGGCCAGCGACTGCCCGGCCGGCGTGCCGCTGCACTCGAAGACGCGGAAGCGCAGGGAGGGGATGCCCCAGGCGCGCGCCGCGCCGTGGACCTCCTTCTTCACCTCCGGCACCGCCCGATCGGCGATGTCCACCACGCGCTCGGCGCCGTGGGCGGCCACGAGGTCCAGGCGGTCCCGGCGGACGTCGCAGGCCACCACGCGGGCCCCGAGGGCTCGCGCGATCTGGACCACGAACCCGCCCACGCCCCCGGCACCCACCACGAAGGCGGCGTCGCCTTTCCGAAGCCCGGACCGGTACACCGCCTGGTAGGCGGTGGAGACGGCGTCGGCGACGACGGAGAGGTCCCGAACGTCGAGGCCCTTCGGCATGCCGCGCAGGCTCACGAGCGGTGCGGTGGGAACGATCAGGTGGGTCGCGAAGCCGCCGTCCACGTCGTTGCCGGGCATCTTCTGGTCGGGGCAGGCGTTCCCGCGGCCGGCCCGGCAGAACTCGCAAAGACCGCACGGGAGGACGGCCGGCACGAGGACCGGCTGGCCCACGAGAGAGAGGTCGGGCCCGCCCGCCGCCACCACGGTGCCGACGACCTCGTGGCCGAGGGTCAGCGGAAGGGCGTGGCGGGGCGGCACGGAGCCGTCGGCGAACCCCAGGTCGGTGTGACACAGCCCGCAGGCGGTGACCTCGACCAGCGCCTCGCCGGGGCCGGGATCGGGCAGCACGACGTCGCGGCGGGCGAGCGAGGAGCCGGGTGAGAGCAGGGAATAGGCAAGAGCCTGGATCGCCATGGCGGCCCTCCGGACGACCACCTCGGACGATAGGTGAACGAACGATCGTTCACCATGAGCCGTTTGGACTAGTCACCACTCGAGCACCACGAGGGAGACGGCCTGGCGGGGGAGGGCGAGGGCCAGCGTGGCCCGGCCGCCTTCGACGCGCACCGTGGACGGGCCCTCCATCTCCGCGAGCGTCCCCGCCGCCTCGAGCTCCGCATATTGCTGCGCATTGGGCGCCAGGGGCGAGCCCATCCGCCTCCAGGCCGCGTAGGCGTTGCTGTGCGTCTCGTCGATCCGGTAATGCTGGAGACGCGCCTCGCCCTCGGCAATCGGCAGGCCGCGGACGGACAGCGACACGGCGGCGTCGGGGCCGGGGACGTCGTCGTCGTGATAGTGCCAGGCCAGCACGTTGAGCCTGCGCGGCTCCAGGCTCGCGAGCGCGGAGACGTCCGGGGCGCCGCGCACCCCGTCGCGCAGGATGGCCTCGAGGCCGGGGTCGGCGGTGCTCGCGACGGGCAGGCGCCGGCCGGCCATCTTGCCCATCATCCGGAAGACGTTCAGGACGGGAAGGTCGAGGCCATTGCTGGCCAGGGCCCGGAAGCCCGCGAAGTACGGCTGATCCTCGAACTCGAAGGCCCAGGTGAGCGCGCCCTCGAGGTGGAGGCCGTGCTCGAGGGCCAGGTCGTGCTTGCGCGCGAAGACGGCGGCGGTGTAGCTCGAGTACATCGTGCCGTTGCGGTAGCCGAGCGGCGGGCCCTGGCAGGCCGCGCAACCCTCCGGATCGGACTCACCGATGACGATCGGCTTGTCCCGGAGCTCCGGGTACGACGCGAGGATCGCGAGGGCGCCGTCGATCGTCCGGAGCTGATCGGCGATGCCCATGCGGACGTGGCCGTCGACGTACTTCGGCGCGCCCTTGGCGTGGAAGGCGACGAAGTCGAGCGGCGTGCCCGTCCCGCCGGTGGCGTAGTTGGTGCCGCGGAGGCAGTGCTCCAGGAAGGCGCGCAGGAACTCTCCGCCGCCGCCCGCGGTGTCCGGTCCGCCCACCCGCGCGGTGGGCAGGGCGCGCCGCACCGCGTTTACCGCGAAGTCGTGCAGCTTCAGGAACTCCTCGGGCGTGCCCTGCCAGTACGCGATGTTGGGCTCGTTCCACACCTCCCAGTACCAGCGCTCGACCTCCGGCCGGCCGTAACGCTCGACGTTGTGCCTGACCCACTCGAAGACGAGCTCGCCCCACTTGGCGTAGTCCCTGGGCGGCCAGGCCCAGCCCGTGTAGACCCTCTCGTAGGGCAGCCCCGGCCGCCAGTCGTGCTGGTAGGGCTCGGGCTTGACCGAGAGCGCCTGCGGCATGAACCCGATCTCGACGTAGGGTCGGATCCCGCGCTCGCGGTAGGTGTCGAAGATCCGGTCCACGGTGCGCCAGTCGTAGACGGGACGCCCCTGCGCGTCCTCCGTGTAGGCGTTCGTGCTGCCCCACTTGAGCGCGGGCGTGCCATCGCCGGTGGTGAGGAGGTTGTGGGCGCGGAAGTAGACGGGCGGAGAGCCGAGCCGGCCCAGCTCCGCCAGCAGCTTCCGTCCGTCCTTCATGGTGGCGTAGTTGGGCTCGTCGGCGCCGAAGAAGCGCCAGATGGGCTCGAGGTCCCTCTGCGGCCGCGCGGCGTCGATCGTGATCGTGACCGGGAAGGGCGCGTCGGCGGCGGCGGCGGCCGGAGCCACGGCCAGGAGGAGCGCGACGACGATGCGGCGGCGTGCGCGAGGCATCCGGGGGAGGGAAGTCTACGGCATGACGGTGGTGCTACGATCGGCCCGCCGCCGCGGAGCGGGAGGCCTCGATGACGGACGTCCGGTCCCAGGTCGGCGACGGCGAGTGGCAGCAGCGGGAGGACCTCGCCGCCTGCTACCGCCTGGTCGCGATGTACGGGTGGGACGACCTCGTCTTCACCCACATCTCCGCGCGCGTGCCGGGACCGGAGCACCACTTCCTCATCAATCCCTACGGCATGTTGTTCGACGAGATCACCGCGTCGAGCCTGGTCAAGATCGACCTGGCCGGACGCAAGGTGATGGACAGCCCCTACGAGATCAACCCGGCCGGCTTCACGATTCACGGCGCGATCCACGCCGCGCGCGAGAACGCGAAGTGCGTGCTGCACGTGCACACCCCGAGCGGCGTCGCGGTCTCCGCGCAGAGGACGGGCGTCCTGCCCGTCTCCCAGCAGTCGATCGTGGTGCTGGCGTCGCTCGGCTACCACGACTACGAAGGCATCGCGCTCAACGAGGACGAGAAGCCGAGGCTCGTGCGCGATCTGGGCGACCGGAACTTCCTCATGCTCCGCAACCACGGGCTCCTCACCGTGGCCGAGACCGTGGCCGACGCGTTCGTCTTCATGTACGTGTTCGAGTCCGCCTGCACGATCCAGGTGCGCGCGCAGGCCGGGGGCGGGGAGCTGATCCCGGTGGACCCGCGGATCATCGCCGGCGCGCGGGCGGCGGTGGAGCAGGTGACGCGGGGCGCGGGCGGAGGGATCGCCTGGCCGGGTCTCCTGCGCAAGCTCGACCGGCTCGATCCGAGCTACCGATCGTAGGGTCCGCGCTCGGCCGTCTGGCTACCTGACCTTCCACTCCTGGATCCCCGCCGACCACTGCGGGGGCAAGGTGACCTCGAGGCGCAGGCCGGTCGTCGTGACGGGTGTGAAGGTCACCTTGTTGTAGGTGTCCTTCTCCACGCCATAGGGACCCGTCGCCTCCACCGGCTTCCACTCCTCGCCGTCCTTGTAGAGGACGCGCCAGGACGCCGGCACTCGGCACTCGCCGCTGCCGGTGTCGTCGAGCCAGTAGACCTCGACCTCGGAGACGGTCGCCGGCGCGTCGAGCTCGTAGGCGACCCACTCCGTGACTCCCTTCTCCGGCCACCAGTGGAAGAAGGAGCTGTTGCCGTCCCGTGACGATCGTGGCTCGCTCTGGTCGTTCACCGCGCGCAGGTTCCGCCCCGCGGGCGACGCGGTGACCTTGGCCCGCGAGGCCAGCGTCGGCCGCGGCTGCGGCCGCGCGCTGGTCGGGCGATCGGCGATCCAGACCGCCATCTCTCCGGGGCCGCGGTTGGCCCAGGCATGGTAGGGGATCGCGAGGAAGTCCTGTGGTCGGCGCTCGACCTCGCCCTGCGCGTTGTAGGCGAGCGACGTGGCGCGTCCCTTGACCACCTGGACGCCACCGAGGAGGTCCGCCCGGAACTCGGACCCGAGCGGCGCGTCGTCGGCCAGCAGCAGGTTCCGAACGTGCCCACCCGGGTTGTCCGGCCACTCCGCGGCGTAGACGAGGGGCCCGCGTTGCAGGGCCACGCGGCCCTGATCGGCGTCCACGGAAGGATGGGCCACGACCCGGCGGATGGGCATGGGCAGCCAGAGCTCGACGACGTCACCCGCCTTCCAGCGCCGGTCGAGCCGCGCGTAGCCCTTGTCCGGAGTCATGGCCACGGCCTGGCCGTTGACCTTGATCGTCACCGGCTCGTCCGAGGCGTCGGCGAAGCGATAGAGGTCGCTGGGCACCGCCTCGCCGCGCGCCCAGCCCGGGATGCGCACGTTCATCGCGAAGCGGCCGGCCTTGTCCGGGCGGACGGTGATCCTCACCGCGCCGTCCCAGGGATAGCGCGTCTCCTGGACCAGCCCGACCGTGCGGCCGCCGTCCATCTTCACCTCGGCCCTGCTGGCCACGTAGAGGTTCACGTACAGCACGTCGCCTTGCTGGGCGTACACGTAGCCGGGGACGGAGGCGAGGAAGCGCGTCATGTTCCCCGGACAGCAGGCCACGCCGAACCACGGGCTGCGCTGATGCTGGCCCGCCGACTCGAGCGGGTTGGGGTAGAAGTACGACTTGCCGTCGAGGGAGACGCCGGAGAGGAGGCCGTTGTAGAGGATGCGCTCCATGACGTCGATGTAGCGCCCGTCGGCGTGGAGCAGGAAGAGGCGGTGGTTCCAGAAGTCGTTGCCGATGGCGGCGCAGGTCTCGTTGTAGGCGGACATGTTGGGTAGCTCGTAGGCGAGCCCGAAGGCCTCGCCCGAGCTGGTGGCGCCGATGCCGCCGGTGACGTAGAGCTTCCGGCCGACGACGTCGTTCCAGATCCGGTCCATGGCCTTCACGTAGGCCTGGTCGCCGGTGAGGGCGGCCACGTCGGCCATGCCCGAGAAGAGGTAGGTCGCGCGCACGGCATGGCCGACCGCCTCGTCCTGGTCCACGACCCGCCGGTGCGACTGGTTGTAGGTCCGGCCCGCGCCCGGCGAGCCGTCCGGCCCGCGGGCGTCCAGCATGAAGCGGGCGAGGTTGAGGTACCGGACGTCGCCGGTGACGCGGTAGAGCTTGACCAGGCCCATCTCGGTGATCTCGTGTCCGGGCCAGATCGAAGCCTTGCCCGGCCCGAACGTCTGGTCCAGGAGGTCCGCCGTCCGCAGGGCCACGTCGAGGAGCGTCCGCTTGCCCGTGGCCTGGTAGTGCGCGACCGCCGCCTCGTAGAGGTGGCCCAGGTCGTACAGCTCGTGGCTGTCGACCGTCTCCAGCTCCCAGCGCTTCTGTCCCGCCCAGCGGTGCGGGTGCTCGGGATCGATCGTGCGAGTCGTGTAGAGGTAGCCGTCACTCTCCTGGGCGGCGGCGATGGTGGCGATCACGGTGTCGAGGTAGGCCTCGAGCTTCGGGTCCTTCTGCACGCTCAGCGTGTAGGCCGCGCCCTCGACGACCTTGTAGAGGTCCGAGTCGTCGAAGGGATAGCCGGGGGGCGTCTTGTCCGCGAGCTCGCCCTTGAGGGCGGCCGCCGCGCGCTCGAAGTTGTGGATGCGCTGGGTCTCCTCGCACTTCTGGAAGGCGAGGGGGATGCTGACCGTGCGGTTGGTCTCGATGCGCGGCCGCCAGAACGCGTCCGTGAAGTGCACCGCGGTGAACGGTACCGGCTTGACCGGGTAGTCGCGCGGCGCTCCCGCCCCCGCCGCGCCGGCGGCCAGCGCGGCGGAGACGACGAGCCAGCCCCCAGGAGGCGTCACGGGCCTCTATCTTCCCGGGTTTCGCCTTCGAGCGCACGCGCCGCCGGCGACCGCAATTTTTCCCAAGACGTCCTCCCCGCGCCGTCGTACAAGGACACATGGCGCGCGCGCCGAATCAAGGAGGTCTCGCGTGATGGCAGGGGAGGTCGTGGTCTCGAACGGCACGCCGATCCGCTGGATCTTCTCCGAGACCACGCCCGAGAGCTTCCGCTGGACCGGGGAGAGCCTCCAGGCCGACGGCCACGCCTGGAAGCTCGAGGGCGAGTTCCGCG
>JBGPBV010000046.1:0-42697 GCA_041481445.1 Vicinamibacteria bacterium | reverse complement strand
TTCCTGGGGACCATGGAGCGACCCGACCCCGCGCTACTCGGCCCGGCGCTGGCCGACGCGCGGAGCCGCGGGTACGTCAAGGGCATCGGCTTGCAATGGGCGGGCAAGCACGCCCTGCCGCGGCTCCATGAGGACCACCCCGAGCTGAAGCTCTACCAGACCGAGCAGGAGTGCGGGGACGGGGCGAACGACTGGCGCTATTGCCGCTACGCCTGGACGCTCATGAAGAGGTACTTCGAGGGCGGCGTCAACGCCTATTACTACTGGAACATTGCCCTCGAGAAGGGCGGCCGCAGCCGCTGGGGCTGGGCCCAGAACTCCCTCGTCACCGTCGACCTCGCCGCGAAGACCTACCGCTACAACCACGAGTACTACCTGCTGAAGCACGTGAGCCACTTCGTGCAGCCCGGCGCCCATCGCCTGGCCCTGCAGGGCTGGAGCGGCTACGAGAACCTGCTCGCCTTCGGCAACCCCGACGGCACCGTCGTCGTCGTGACGCAGAACGACATGTCCGAGGAGCTGCCGCTCCGCGTGCGGGTGGGGGGCAACGTCGTGTCGGCCACGCTGCCCGCCGACTCCTTCAATACGCTCGTCGTGCCCCCGGCCTGAGCGCGGGCGAGCGGCCGATCGTTTAGATGTAAACGATTTTGTCCTGGAACGACGGCCGGTTCGAGGTTCGAGTCCCGGCCCCGACTACTTGCCGGCCGGGGAGGCGGGCGCGGCCGGCGTGCCGGCGGCCGGAGCGGCGGGCGTCGTCGCCGCCGGCGCGTTCGCGGCCGGCGAGCCCTTGCCCAGCGGGATAGCCGCCGAGGCCGCCGGGGCCGGAGACGGCCCGTTCACGCGGTCCAGGATCGAGCTCTGGTGCGGCCGCAGCATGGACAGGGCCAGGCTCGTGACCATGAACAGCCCGGCCAGGATCGTGGTGGCGCGGGAGAGGACGTTCGCGGACCCGCGCGGCCCGAACGCGGTCTGGGTCCCGCCGCCCCCGAACGCGCTGGCCAGGTCCTGGCTCTTCCCCTGCTGGAGGAGGACCACGCCGATCAGGAACAGGCATGCGACCACGTGCAGGAGGAGGACCAGGTAATAGGCGATGTTCATGCGTTTCCCATCCAGGGCGGGGCCGCTTCAGGCCGCGCCGAAACCCCGAGTATACCCTACTGGCCGCCCCCGCCCGTGGCGGCCGCGGCCGGCGCGGGCGCACCGACCGTGAACGGCTCCTTCACCTCGAGCGTCTTCCCCGAGATCTCGTCCTTGACGCTCAGCACGAACTCGAGGTCGCCGGTGGCCTCCGGGGGCAGCCGCGTCCCCACGATGCGCGAGAGCTTGCCGAGCGAGGTCGGATTGATGCGGGAGGGCGCGACCACCACCACCGGCGTGCCGTCCGGCTTCCGCACCGTGTAGCCCGCGCTCACGTTGGGCATCCCGCTGGGCTTCTCCTTGGTCGCCCCGTACACCTCGAAGGAGGCGAACAGGGTGGCCCCGGGCGCGAAGTTCCGCCGCACGATCACCACCGGGTGGGGCGTGCTCTTCTTGTCCGCGTCCTCCTGGAGGGTGTCGCTGATGACGGGGGTCGAGGTCCGGAACTGCGACAGGTCCGGCACCTCGAACTCGTGGATGACCGTCCCGATCTTCCCGCTGTTGTGGTCGCGCACCACGATCTTGGCCTGGTAGCCGCCCGGGGCCAGCTCGAAATCCCGCACCATCGGGAACCAGTTGGCGGCCAGCCTCTGCCGCGTGGCGGGCAGGAGGTTCATCTCGACCTTCTGGTCGTAGCGGTAGAACTCGCCCGTCTCCCGGTGGGCCACCACGATCAGGTAGTCGAGCGTGTCCTGGAAGCGGCCGCCGTTCTCCTGGAACGCGAACTTCGACACGTCCACGTCGGCGGCGATGATCGAGCTCGCCTTGCCGAGCAGGGTCTCGTCGAACACGTACGACGTCGAGCGCAGCGACACGCCCTGCTCCTGGTAGGGGGAGTCGAGGGCGGCCTGGATGTCGGGGTCGACGCTCTCCTGCTTCTTGGCCACCGTCTTGCCTTCCATCGGCGCGAAGTACCCCTTGCGTGCGCGGATGGTCAGGCCCTTGCGGCTGGGCAGCTTGACCTGGATCTTGCGGAAGCGGCCGTCGCGGGCGGCATTGGCGGGGACGTATCCGAGCAAGTAGTAGGTCCGGCTCTCGCTCGCGATGCGCTCGATCCCCCGGCCGAGGTCGTTCGTGTTCTTGACCGAGAAGCCGCCGCTGTCCGAGGCCAGCGACTCCGACCCCTCCGACTCCTGCAGGGTGTCCAGGAAGGCGGCCCCGACGTCGCGGCTGTCGATCGCCGGCCCGAACTCCGCGGTGAAATACGCCGGCATCCCGGTCAGCCCGCGGGCGTCCAGGAAGTACATGGCCGCGTTGGCGCGGCGGGAGGCCTGGACGGCGTCCTTGAACTCATCGAGGTTGGGGTCGTAGATGAACCCCTCGGAGACGAGGATCACGGATTTGCGGCCCTTGGCCGCCCCCAGCGAGGTGAGCACGCGCTGCAGGATCTCCAGCGTGATGCGGTTGCGGGAGACGGACTGGAAGTAGACCTCGGTGGCGCGCGCCTCCACGAACGGGTCGCCGGCGCCGGCGAGCTGCTGGCTCTGGTCGTCGGATTGCTGCTGGCGCTGGGTCACGCCGTAGCTGTCGAAGCGGCGGGCCACCACCTCCTCGACCTGCGGGTCGTGGTAGATGTGGATGCGCATCGCCTCGTAATCGGACATGCGCTCGGGCGAGCTGTCCGGGATGAAGCGGCCCTCCAGGCGCTTGAGCAGCGCCATCAGCTCGTCACGTCCCGCCTCCATGCGCGTGCTCCACCAGGCCCCGCCGCCGCTGGCGACCAGGCTCACGCGGTCCCCCTCCCGCACCCCCGTCTTCAGGAACTGTGCCACCGCCGCCTTCGCCCGCTGCGCGCTGCCCAGCGAGAGATGGATGTCGTCGAAGAGGATGACGAACGAGCGGCCGGCGTGGGTCTCGCGGTCGAGGTTGGTGGACACGCGCGGCCGCGGCGCCGGCTTCTCCGAGGCCTGGGCCGGGAGCTGGACGGCCTCGAAGGTCGAGATCGGCTGGGGAGTGTCCTCCTCCGTGACCACGAAGTCGTCCTTGGTGAGGCCGCTGACCGGCTCGCCCTTCTTGTCCGTGACCACCACGTCGACGATCACCATCTCGACCTGGGACGGGAAGGACGCGTTGGCGGCGGCCACCGCGGCGTCGGGGGCGGCCGGGGGACCGCCCGGCGCGGCCGGAGAGGCCGCGGGGGCGGGCGACGGAGCGGGAGCCTGGGCGGCGGCCAGCCAGGCCGCGCCCAGGAGCAACACGATGATGGAAAAGGTCTTCCTCATGATCGGCGGGCGAGTCAAGTGAGGGGCGCCCGAACCATGATTTTTCGCACAGCCACGCCGAAATGTCCATCTTGACAGGGCGGACGCCCTGGGGTTTGATTCCTTCCCCTCCGCTAAAATCGAGGTCCCGCTGGACTTCCTCGAGCCCTCCCTTCTCCTCCTGCATGAAGACGTCGGGGAGAACTACGATGCCGTCGCGCGGAGCGCCGCCGCCGCCGTCGGCGCCGAGACCTGCCACCTCGCCCTCTACGATCCCGAGACCGAGGAGCTGATCGCCCGCCGGCCGAGCTACGGCGCCGCCGCCCGCTCGATCCCCCAGTACCGGTTCCCCATCGCGGAGGCCCCCGCCTCCGCCCACGTGGTGCGCACGGGCGAGCCGTACCTGAGCAACGACCCGGCCCACGACCCCTTCTACGACGCCTCCGTGAAGGACCGGGGCGTACGCGCGGTCCTGACCGTGCCCGTGCGCCAGAGCGGGCGCATCCTCGGCCTCCTCTACGCCATCAACAAGCCGGGCGGCTTCAACGCCGAGGACGTGAAGACCCTGACCGCGCTGGCGGGAGCGGTGGGCGTCACCATCGAGAACATCCGTCTCTACGTGGACGAGCGCGACCGCCGCGTGCTCAGCGAGGGCCTGCGCGAGGTCTCGCGGGCCCTGGTCGGCACCCTCTCCGAGCAGGCCGCGCTCAGCACCGTCCTCGACCAGATGTGGCGGGTCGTGCGCTACCAGGCGGCGGTGGCGGTGGTCCTGGAAGGCCGGGTCCTGCGCGCGGTGGCCTCGCGGGGGGCGGATCCGGAGGGCGAGATCCCCCTCGAGCAGGCGGGCGACCTGCGCCGCGCGTTCCTCTCGCGAAAGATCACCGTGCTCACCGACATCGCCGTGCACCTGCCCCGCCTGGGGCTGCGCGGGTTCACCGGGCGTGCGCTGGCCGCTCCCCTCCTCCTCACCCGCGACGACATGCGCGGCGCGATCGTGGTGGTCTTCGACGCCGAGCACGTGCCGAGCCCGCGCGACGAGCGCATCGTGGGCGCCTTCGCCGACCACGCCGCGCTCTTCCTGGAGGCGGGGGCCCTCCTGCGCAAGGAGCGCCAGGCGCGGGCGCGGGCCACGGCGGTGGCGCGCATCACCCGCCTGGCCGCCACCCGCCACGAGCCGGAGTCGCTGCTGCAGGCGGTCGCGCCCGAGCTGATGGCGGCCAGCGGGGCCGATCGGGTCGTCCTCTACCTCCGGGGCAGCCGCGCCCTCAACCTCACGCCGGTCGCCTGGGCGGGCACCACGCCGGAAGAGGAGTCGACGATCGCGACGCGGCCCCTGGACCCCGCCACGGGAGCGGGGCCGCTCGCCAAGGGCGAGCACCTGCTCTTCCAGGACGAGGACCGGCCCCCGCCCGCCGACCTCCATCCCTTCGAGGCCGCGCTGTCGCTGCTCATCATTCCCCTCGCCGTGCGGGACCAGCTCCTGGGCGCGGTCAGCCTCGTCTCCGTCCGCCACTACGGCCACTTCGACGCCCCCGTGATCGAGTTCCTCGGCGACGTGACCCAGCAGGTCGCCCTCGGGGTGGAGAACGCGCGGCTGTTCGCCGCCCTGAGCCAGATGGCGTCGACGGACGAGCTCACCCAGCTCGCCAACCGGCGGCGCTTCACCGAGGCCCTGCGGCGGGAGCTGGGCCGGGCCCGGCGCACCGGCCTCCCCCTCTCGCTGGTGCTGGTGGACGTCGACCACCTGAAGAAGGTCAACGACACCTTCGGCCATCCCGCGGGCGACTCCGCCATCCGGCACGTCGCCGCCGCCCTCAAGGAGGCCCGCCGCGACACCGACGTGGTGGCCCGGTTCGGGGGCGAGGAATTCGCGCTGCTGCTGCCCGGCACCGACCACCTCGGGGCGATCCGGGCCGCCGAGCGCGTGCGCGTCCGGCTTTCGACCACGCTCGTGGAGACGGTCGGCCAGGTGACGGCGTCGATGGGCGTGGCGACGTGGCCCCAGGACGGAGCGACCGAGGAGCGGCTGGTGTGGGTGGCCGACCAGCGCCTGTACTCCGCGAAAGAGGGCGGCCGCAACTGCGTCTGCGGCGCCCCGCAGGCCAAGACGGCCGACGGCCCCCCGCGGTCCTAGTCCGGCAGCCGCACGAGCACCTGCTCGTCCTCGACCTTCACCTCGTAGGCGGGGATGCGCAGGCTCGGGTTGGCGGTGTTCTCTCCCGTGCGGACGTCCCACGTCCAGGCGTGCCAGGGACACATGACGGCGTGTCCTTCCAGCATCCCCTGGCCCAGGGGCCCCCCGCGGTGCAGGCAGATGTTGCTCGTCGCATGGAAGGTGCCGTCCACGTTGTAGAGGGCGACGGGCTTGCCTCCCACGCTGACCTCGGCACAGCGGCCCGGCGGCAGCTCGGACACGGCCACCGTCTTCACCCAATCCGCCATCCCGGCCACCGCCTCCTCGCGCGTCGCGCAGTCTAGCGCATCAGGCGGCGGCCGCGCCGCCCGCGATATCATCGGCGGCCATGACCATTGCCTCCTCGGCGGCGGCGGAAGCGGCGGACCGCAAGCGCGAGCGGCAGCGCCGGTGCGAGGCCGCCCTCGCCCCCCTGCGGGAGGCGCTGGCCGTGGTCGAGGGCCGGTCGCCGGAAGAGGCGGCCGCGGACGAGCGCCTCTGGTCCGTCGTGCAGGGCTGCTTCGACGTCGACCGCACGCTCGTGAACCTCAACAACGGCGGCGTCTCGCCCTCGCCGCGCCTGGTCCAGGACGCGCTGCGGCGCGACCAGGGGCGCGCCAACGAGGCGCCCGCCTACGCGATGTGGTCCGTCCTGGAGCCGGAGGTGGAGGCCGTCCGCGCCCGCCTGGCCGACCTCTTCGGCTGCGACACGGAGGAGGTCGCGATCACCCGCAACGCCTGCGAGTCCCTGGAGACGGTCCTGCTGGGCTTCGACCTGCGGCCGGGCGACGAGGTGCTCACCACGAACCAGGACTACCCGCGGACGCTGGCCGCCCTGCGCCAGCGCGAGCGGCGGGAGGGCGTGGTCGTACGGGCCATCTCCTTCCCGGTTCCGCCCCCGTCGCCGGACGACCTCGTCGAGCGCTTCCGCCGCGCGATCACGCCGCGCACGCGCGCGATACTGGTCTCGCACATGACGTACCTCACCGGCCAGATCTTCCCGGTGGCGGAGATCTGCCGCCTGGGGCGCGACGCGGGCCTCGAGGTCGTCGTGGACGGGGCGCACGCCCTGGCCCAGCTCCCCTTCCGCCGCGACGACATCGGATGCGACTACTACGGGGCCACCCTGCACAAGTGGGTCATGGGCCCGATCGGCACGGGGTTCCTCTACGTCCGGCGCGAGAAGATCCCCCGCCTGTGGCCGCTCATGGCGGCCACCCCCGAGATCCGCGACGACGACATCCGGAAGCTCGAGCAGATCGGCACCCACCCCGCGTCCCTGCACAACGCGGTGCTCGAGGCCCTGGCCTTCCACGACGTGCTCGGCACGGCCCGGAAGTCCGCGCGCCTGCGCTACCTGCGGGACCGCTGGGCGCGCCGTCTCGTGCGCCATCCGCGGGTGCGGCTGCTGACCGACCTCTCGCCCGAGATGTCGTGCGGCCTGGGGACCTTCGCGGTGGAGGGGATCAGCCCGTTCGACCTCGCGGAAGCGCTGTGGGAGCGCCGCCGCATCTTCGTCGTCGCCTTCGGGCACGAGGAATTCTCGGGCGTGCGCGTGACTCCCAGCCTCTATACCCGCGTCGAGGATGTGAACGCGTTCGCGGAGGAGACGGAGAGGATCCTCGGCGGCTGAAGCCGGCCCGCCGGGGTCCCGAGTCCCAGCGCTGCTCGGTCACGCTCCCGCGCCCTCGGTGCGCCGCCGCAGGCCGACGTAGAACGTGGGCACCGCGAACAACGTCACCAGGGTCGAGAGGCTCAGGCCCCCGATCACGACCAGGGCCAGCGGCTTCTGCAGCTCCGCGCCCGCCCCCAGGCCCAGGGCCAGGGGCAGCAGGCCGAACAGCGTGCAGAGCGTGGTCATGAGGATGGGTCGCAGGCGGATGCGCGCCGCGCGCTCGACCGCCTCCTGGAAGGGCGCCCCCCTCTCGTGCAGGTGGTGCGCGTAGTCGATCATCACGATGCCGTTCTTCACGACGAGGCCGATGAGCAGGATGAACCCCATGGCCGACGACACGTTGAGCTCCGTGCGCGTGATCAGCAGCATCAGGAGCGCGCCCCCGAACGAGAGGGGGGCCGCGGCCAGGATCAGGACGGCGGGCGTGAAGGACCGGAACTCGATGACGAGCACGACCAGGACCAGCGAGGCGGCGATGCCGAGCACGAGGAGCAGCTCGCGGAAGGCCTGCCGCTGCGACTCGTACTGGCCGCCCACCTCGATCGTGTAGCCGACGGGCAGCTTGACCCCGGCCAGGCTGGCCTTGAGCTCCTCGACCGCGCTGCCGAGGTCACGGGCTTCCAGGCGCGCCGTGACCGTGGCCATCTGCCGCAGGTTCTCGCGTTGCATGATGACTTCGGGCGCGCTCTGCGTAGGGCGGGCCAGGCTGGCGATCGTCGCCACCTGTCCGTTCGCCCCGCGTACCGGCGTCTGGCCCAGTCGGTTGCGGTCCAGACGGATCGCGTCCGGGTAGCGCACGCGAACAGGTATGGTCCGGTCGAAGAGGCGCAGGTCGGTCGCCACTTCTCCCAGCCAGGCCGACTGGAGCTGCTGCGAGACCTGCTCCACCGTCAGCCCCAGCCGGCCGGCGGCGAGCGGATCGATCTGCCACGTCACTTCCGGGGTACCACGCTGCACGCCCACCACGTCGACCACGCCCTTCACCTTCTCCACCCTGGACTGCACGTCCTCCGCGATGGAGGCCAGCCTCTCGACGTCGTCGCCGAAGATCTTGACGTCGATGGGCTCCGGATTCCCCTCCAGGTCGCCGATCATGTCCTGGAGGAGTTGGACGAACTCGACGTCCAGGCCCGGCACGTGCTCCTGGACCTTGGACCGGACCTCTTCGACGACGGCATCGGCGGAGCGACGGCGTTCTCCGCGCGGTTTCAATCTCACCACCATGTCGCTCTTGTTGGGCTGGGTGGCGAACAGGCCCAGCTCCGCGCCCGTGCGGCGCGAGAACGAGGCCACCTCCGGGGTGCCGGCCACGATCTTCTCGACCTTGCCGACCATGCGGTCCGTCTCCTCGAGCGCGCTCCCCGCCGGGCTCCGCATGTCGATGACGAACCCGCCCTCGTCCATGTGGGGCAGGAACCCGCTGCCCACCAGGCGGTAGGTCACGAGGGCGAGCACGATCAGCGCGGCCACCCCGATCAGGAGGAGCCGCGGCCGGACCATCGCCTGCTCGAGGTAGCGCGTGTAGCGGTCGTCGAGCTTGCGCGAGGTCTCGGCGGCGTGCGCGCCCTTGCCGTAGGCCCAGTGGGCGAGGAGCGGAATCAGGCTGAGGGCCAGGAAGAGTGACAGGATCACCGACACGCTCAGCGTGATCGAGAGGGCGCGGAAGAACTGGCCAACCACGCCGGAGAGCAGGCCCAGGGGCGCGAACACGACCACCGTGGTGAGGGTGGAGCCGATCACCGGCGCCACCAGCTCCCCCGTCGCCTTCTCGATGGCGTTGTCCTCGCCGTGGGCGAGGTGGCGGTGGATGTTCTCCACCACCACCACCGCATCGTCGATCACGAGGCCGATGGCGACGGCCAACCCTCCCATCGACATGAGGTTCACCGTCTCCGCGAACAGCCTCATGAACAGGAAGGTGGAGATGACGGTGAGGGGCAGGGTCAGCGCCGCCACCACGGTGATGCGCCAGGAGCGCAGGAACACGAAGAGCACGACGATGGCGAGCAGGCCGCCGATGACGATGGCGTCGCGCACGCTGGCCATGGCGTCGGCCACGAACCCGGCCAGGTCGTAGACCTTCTGGATGCGGAGGCCGGAAGGCAGGCTCGCCGTCAGCTCGCGCAAGCTGGCCTCCACGCCGTTGCGCACCTCGAGGATGTTGGCCCCGACCTGCTGCGACACGTTGATCAGTGCCGCCGGCTCCCCGTTGCCCTTGATGAGCATGACGCGGTCGGGGACGCCGTGGTACACGTCGGCGAGGTCGGCGACCCGGACCGACGCCCCCTTGCTCACCGAGGCGGGGGTGCGCCCGATGTCGGCGACCGAGCCCCAGAGGCCGGAGGCCAGCACCAGGTATTGCTGCCCGGAGGCCGGATAGCGCGCCACGGGGGTGACCTGATTCGCGGCCTTGAGCGCCTCGGCCAGGTCGTGCACGGTCAGTCCACTCGCCAGGAGCCGCCCGGGATCGGCCACCACCTCGATCTCGCGCTCGTCGCTCGACAGGACCTCGACCCGGCCCACGCCGGGCACGCGGGCGAGGGTCGGGCGGACGACGTAGAAGCCGTAGTCGCGGAGGTCGGCCTGGGCGAGGCCACCGGTGAGGTTGTAGCTGAGGATCGGGAAGGCCGACGTCGTCAGCCGCTCCACGGTGAGCTCGGTCTGCGCCGGAAGCTCGCCCCGCAGCTCGGCCACGCGGTTCTGGACCTGCTGGAGCGCCTGCAGGATGTCCGCCTTGGGATCGAACTGGGCCGAGATCTCCGTCGAGCCGCGGAAGGTCGTGGACCGGACACGGCGGATGCCCGGTACCTCCATCACGACCTGCTCGATGGGCCGCGTGACGCTCAAGGCCATGGACCGGGCGGGCAGCGTCCCCGTGTGGCCGATGATGACGACGCGCGGGAAGTTCAGCGGCGGATAGATGTCGCTGGGCAGGCCGAGCAGCGTGATGAAGCCGGCCAGCGCGAGGAGGACGGTGACGAGGAGGACGGCGCGCGCGTTCTGCGCGGCGACGCGGGCGGGGTTCATGGCGCGGGCGACGGAGGTTCCTCGATCGTCACCGTGGCGCCGTCGGGCAGCTCGTCCGTCCCCTTGACCACGACCTTCTCGCCCTCGCGCACGCCGGAGACGATCTGGGAGTCGTCGTCCGAGACGAGGCCGACCACGACCTCACGCCGGTGCGCCTTGCCGTCGGCGCCGACCACGAAGACGGCCGTCTTGTTCTCCTCGCGCACGATGGCGGCCGCCGGCACCAGCAGCGCGTTCGCCCGCTCCTCGGCCACGATCACGACCTGGACGGGCGTGCCCACGGGCAGGGTGCCGGCCACGGAGACGCGCACGGCCGCCGTTCCGGTGGCGGGGTCGACGGCGGCGGGGGCACCCACGACCTTGCCCGCGATCTCGCCCGCCTCGCTTCCCGGAACGATCACGCGCGCGGCGTGGCCGACCACGACCCGCGGCGCGTCGGCGACGGGGACGGCCGCCGTCACCTCGAGCCGGCGCGGGTCCACCAGCCGCAGGACGTGCTCGTTTGCGTCGATGACGTCGCCGGGGTTGTGCCAGCGCTCGGCCACCATTCCGTCGAAGGGCGCGGCCGGCGTGGCCCGCTCCGCGAGGTCGGCCGCCGCCGCCCGCGTCTGTCCCGACTCGCGCACCGCCGCTTCCGCGTCGAGCAGCTCCTTGCGCGAGTCCTCGACCTCCTTGCGCGAGGCGATCCCCTTCTCGAGCAGCGCGCCCAGGCGCTCGTGGTTGCGCCGGGCGTTGTCCAGTCGAGCCTGGGCCTGCGAGGCCTCGGAGGAGCGCGTGGCCAGGTCGGCGCGCAGGGGCGGGGCGTCGAAGCGCGCGACCACGGCGCCCTTGCGGACCACGTCGCCGGTGGCGTAGCGGATCTCGGCCACCTGCGCCTTCTCCGGCGCGGTGACCGTCCAGTCCGCGCCGGGGGCGGGGTCGATGGTCCCCGTGACCCGCACGTACGAGACGATCGTCCCCCGGCGGGCGAGCGCGACCTGGACCGGGACCGCCGCCGTCGTCTCCACCTCCTCGGGCGGATCCTTGTGGCAGGCCGGAGCGAGTGCGGCCAGGGCGGCCGCGGCCAGGGCGACGGCCAGGCGCGGCGCGCTCATCTGGGCGGTGCGGTCATGGCCTGCCGGAGGGCGGCCATGGCCGCCTCGAAGTCCGCCGCCGCTTGCAGCGATCTCGCCCTCAGCTCGCGCGCGGCCTGCAGCGACTGCAGGAGGGCGACGAGGTTGGTCTGTCCGGCGCGATACGACTCCTGGGCCATCCCCTCGACCTCCCGGCTCTTGGGCAGGATCTCGTCCCGGTAGCGGAGGTACTGGGTCCGCGCCGAGGCCGCCCGCAGCGCGGCCGCGGTCACCGCGCCCCGGATGCGCTGTGCCGTGGCCTCGCGCTGGGCCTGGACCATGGCCAGGGTGGCCTCCTCCACGCGCACGCTCGCTGTGTGCCGCGTGAAGAGGGGCACCGAGATCGCGACCGCCGCCCGGTAGCCCCAGGTGAACTCCGGGTCCGCCCCGTGGGTGACCGTGCCCTCCACCGTCGGATCCGGGATCCGCTGCGCGCGGGCCAGGGAGGCGCGCGCCTGCGCCTCCGCGACCTGGCGATCGAGCACGGCCAGCGCGGTGTTGGACAGGAGGGCGGCGGCGGTGGCCGTGCCCGCCTCGGGCACGGTGAGGTCGGGCGGCTCGGACGCGACGGTCGGGGCCAGGACGTCGCGGCCGATCAGCACGTTGAGCTCCGCGCGCCTCCCCGCGCGCTCCCCCTCCAGCGCGGTGGCCTCGTTCTCCGCCTGGTAGAAGACGAGGTCCGCTTCGAGCACGTCGAGCTGGGCCACGTCGCCGACCTCGTAGCGGGCGCGCGCGGTGTCGCGGGTGCGCGCGGCCAGGTCCTGCAGCTCGCCCGCGACCTCCAGCCGCCGCTGGGCGCCGGCGAGGCCGAAGAAGGCGAGGGAGACCTCTGCCGTCACCTCCGCCTCCGTCCGGGCCAGCTCCGCCTCGCCCGTGCGCGCCACCGCCTCCGCGAGCGCGATGCGACGGCCGCGCTTGCCGCCGAGCTCGATGAGCTGGGCGAGGCCGAACGCGTCGTGGGGCAGCTCGTTGGTGTGCTCGTAGCGGGCCTCGGGGTTGGGAACCTCGTGCGCGACGTCGATCCCGGCCTGGTCGACCGCCCGCCGGAGGCGGGCGGCGGTGAGGGCGGGGTTCGCGCGGGCCAGGGCGAGCGCCTCGTCCAGGGTGACCGGGGAGGCGGAGGTCTGGCCGGCGGCCAGCGCGGGCCAGAGGAGCACGGCGAGAGGGGCACCGGCATCCCGGAATCTCACGGTCCATTTCAGGATAGACGCGATGACGCGGCCGAGGGGGCGGCGCGCCCGCGGCGTTTGGATTCCGTTCAACCAGCCGTCGAAGGGTCCGCGCGCCACGCGGGCAGATCGAGCGCGAAGCGCGCGTCCTCGGCGTCGCCGGACACGCAGCGCACGTCGCCCCCGTGCAGGCGGGCCACGTGGCGGGCCAGGGCCAGGCCGAGCCCGTGGCCGTCGCTCTGGGCCCGCACTTCCGGCGCGCGGTAGAAGCGGTCGAAGAGCCGCTCGCGCTGCGCGGCCGCGATGCGCGCGCCCGGCGTCGTCACCTCCAGCCGCACGCGCCCGGCGCCGTCGGAGAGCACCGCCCGCACGGGCTCGGACCCGGTGGCGAACTTCCGGGCGTTCTCCAGCAGGTTCTGGACGGCGATCTCGATGAGGTCCTCGTCCCCGCGGACGACCGCTTCGTCGGGGGAGACGCATTCTCCCGCCCCGTCCAGCACGCGGGCGGCGACCCGGCGCGCCACGTCGGCCACGTTCACCGCCTCTCCGCGCGGGATGCCCGCGGAGGTGTCCCGGGCCAGGACGAGCAGCGACTCCACCACGCGCACCAGCCGGTCCACCTCGGCGACCTGGGCGTCGAGGGCGGCGCCCGCGTCGGGCGCGGCCCCGGCACGCGCGCGCTCGGCCAGGAGGCGGAGCCGGGCCAGGGGCAGGCGCAGCTCGTGGGAGGCGTTGGCGGCGAACGCCCGCTCACGGCGCACCATCTCCGCCAGCCGTGCCCACAGCGCGCGGAACGCCTCCTCCAGGGAGGCGACCTCCGCGGGGGCGTCGTCCTCCTCCGCCGCCGGGAGCGGCTCCAGCCCGCCCAGGTCGCGGAGCCGCTCCTGCAGGTCGATCAGGGGGCGCGTGGCCCGGCGCGCCACCGCCCGCCCCACCCACAGCGCGACCCCGAGGCAGACGGGGGACGCGCACAGGAGCGAGAACGCGAACACGCGCAGGGCCCGGCGCCCGTCCACGGCGGGGGCGGCCACCACGAGCAGCAATCCGTGCGCGAGCGGCCGGCGATGGACGATCCAGGCAGCGCTCGCGTCACCCTCGCCCTCCCCGCGTCCGATCACCGGTCCGTTGCCGGCCGCCCCCAGCAGCCGGCGCCCCGACCAGACCTCCACCCGCGCGCCCGCCGGCGTGCTCTCGCGCACGGCCTCCGGCGCGGCCTCCTCGGGCGGGAGACCCTCCTCCCGCTCCTCGCGGCCGATCGCGCCGACCAGGGCGTCCGCTTCGTCGGACAGCTCCTGCCGCTGCTCCGCCTGCCAGAGGATCCGCGCGGTCACGCCGGCCGCTCCCGCCAGCACGAGGGCGGAGACGGCCGCGACCAGCACCGTCCCGCGGGTGACGCGGGAGGCCATCGGCCGCCGGCTCACTCCTCCTCCCCGCTCACGATGGCGTAGCCGTAGCCGCGGACGGTGCGCACGAGCGCGTGGCCGCCCGGCCGCTCGAGCTTGCGCCTCAGCCGCGCCACCATCACTTCGAGGCTGGCCGCCGTCTCCCGCGTGGCCTCTCCCCAGACGTCCTGCAGGAGGTCGTCGCGCGAGACGGCGCGGCCACCCGCCTCCGCCAGCCGTTCCAGGACCTCGAGCTCGCGGCGGGTGATCGCGACCTCCTCGCCGCTGAGCCAGGCCTGGCGCCGGCCGAAGTCCACCGTGACCGTCCCCAGGCGGAAGACCTCTCCGCGCAGGGGCCGCCCCCCGCGGCGCAGGAGCGCGCTCAGGCGGGCCCGCAGCTCGGCGAGGGCGAACGGCTTGCCCAGGTAGTCGTCCGCGCCCGCCTCCAGCCCGGCCACCCGCGACGCCACGTCGGTGCGCGCGGTCAGCATCAGGATCGGGATGCGCACGCCGGAGCGCCGCCAGCCGCGGCACAGCTCGACACCGTCCGCGTCCGGCAGCCACACGTCGAGGATGACGGCGTCCAGGGTCCCTCCGAAGACCATCTCGCTTGCCGCCGCTCCCCCGCCGACGGCGGTCACCGCGTAACCCTGGCTGGCCAGCGCGCCCCGGAGCAGCTCGCGCATCTCGCCGTCGTCCTCGACGATGGCGACCCGGATACGGTGAGCGTCGGGGGGAGGCATGGCGCCGATCAGAACCTCACGATCAGGCCGATCCCCAGGCCCGACCCGTCGGGCGCGGTGGCGGGAACGAGCTGGACCCGTGGCGCCGGAGGCTCGCCGGGCAGGCCTTTCTTCGAGGGCTTGGCGTCCCAGCGCGCGACGCTCTTGCCCACGATGATCCCGAGGGCGGCCCCGCCCACGACGTCGCTCAGGTAGTGCTTCTTCAGGGCGAGCCGGGAGCCGGCCACGAAGGAGGCGGCGAGGTACCCCGGCACCGCCGCCTTCCAGCCGTACTGCTCCACCCAGACCTGGGCGCAGGCGAACGCGTTGGAGGCGTGTCCGGACGGGAAGGAGAGGTTGTCGCTCTTGTCCGGCCGCTCGCGGCGCACCGTCTCCTTGATGACGAGCGTGTACAGCGCGTTCACGACCACCGCCTGGCTCATGTCGTAGGCGGCGGCCCGGAACCGGTCGCCGTTGGCGAAGCGTCCCACCCCCAGTACGGCGGCGGACACGGCCACTGCCACCACTCCGGTGCCCAGGACCTTCCCGGCGTTGCCCCAGTTCTCATGCGGGTGGTCGTCGAAGTACTTGACGACCTCGTCATCGAGGGCGCTCGAGGCACCGGTGACGACGGCTCCGATGAGGAAGGGACGAAGACTGGGACGCCTCCACACCTCGACCACGTTGTGGCCGAGGTTCGCGGGAAAGCTGCGCATCGTGCGGTGGTCGCGCACGACGATCGGCTTGTCTGCCCCCGCGGAGTCGGGGGGAGAGGGAGAGGGAGAGGGAGAGGCCTCCGGAGCGGGAGACGGAGTGGGCTCGGGAGACGGTGATGGCGCGGGGGCCGTCGGCGCCTCCTGGGCGGAGGCGCCGACCGGGCCGGCCAGCGCCGCGAGCAGGGCCAGGGAGGCGATGACCATTCGTCCTCTTGTAACTGCCCGAGCTGAACCGGGCCTGAACACGCGCGGAGGGGATCCCGACACGGGGCGAGGGCTCAGCGTGCTTCCAGCTTCGCCTTCACGCGCGCGGTGAAGATCTCGAACAGGCGCCGGCCCGTCGTCGTCTCCGTGGCCGCCCATTCCGCGTTGCGGAAGGCGAGTGGGGAGATCTCGGCCCGGATGCGCTCGACGTAGGGCGCGACCCGCGCGTAGAGAAACAGGCCCTCGCCGTTGCTCTCGAGGAAGTAGTCGGCGTGCACGATGCCGTGACGCGGGATCCCGTAGACCATCTCCCAGTAGCTCCCCACCTGGCGGTAGGCCGCGTTGAGCGGGTGGGTCGGCTTGGTCAGGGCCACGATCTCCTCGAACGACCGCGGCCAGAGGGTCGAGAGGACCTCCTGCCGCGACTGGCGCATGACCGTCTCGCGGCGCAGCTCGTACACGCGCAGCGCGAGCTCGGCGTCGTGATGGTCGGGGTGGTCCTTGCCCATTCCCTCCTCCTTTACAGGTGTGCGGCGAGGAAGGCCAGCGTCCGCCGCCAGGCCTCCTCGGTCGCCCCGGCGTCGAACACCTCCGGGCGGTTCTCGTTCGTGAAAGCGTGGCGCGTGCTCGGATAGGTGTGGAACTCGAAGGCCTTGCCGCGGCGCTTCAGCTCGGGGCCCACGGAATCGCGGATGGCGTTGGCGAAGTCGTCCTTCTCCGCCCAGTGCCCGAGCACGGGCGCACGCAACCGGTCGAAGTCGTAGCGGACCTTGGGATGGCCGCCGTAGTAGACGATGCAGGCGGCCACGCCATCGCCGCCCGCGCAGGCGGCGTAGAGGCTGAGCGCGCCCCCCATGCAGAAGCCGACCACCGCCGGCGCCTTGCCCGTTCGTCCGCGCAGGTGCTCGATCGCCCCCCGCATGTCCTTCTCCGCGCGCGCGATGTCGAGGGCCATGAGGAGCTTCTGCGCCTCGTCGGGCGAGCGGGCGAGCGTGCCGTGGTAGAGGTCGGGAGCCAGGGCGTCGTAGCCGGCGGCGGCGAAGCGGTCGGCCTGGCGCTTGATCTGGTCGTTGAGCCCCCACCATTCCTGGATGACGACGATGCCGCCGCGGCGCGGCTCCGGCGCCGCCTCCGCGAGGTGGCCAGAGGCGGCCGCTTCGCCGGCGCCGAATGTCACGATGCTCATGGGCGCTCCTGACTTAGGATGGATGGAGCGATCCGGCAGACATCCACGTGTGGAGGCTAGCATGCTTCGATCGGTACCCGGCGCCGCCCGGTGGGTGGCCGCGGCCGCGCTCCTGGCCGTGCCCGCGGGGGCGCAGGTGAGCGCCCCGCCCACCGCGGAGCAGGCGCGCGCGTTCGTCGAGGAGGCGGAAGGGCGGCTGCTCGACCTCAGCAACCGGCAGAGCCGTGCGGACTGGGTCTCCCAGACCCACATCACGGACGACACCGGGAAGATCTCGGCGGAGGCCAACCAGGCCCTCATCGCCGTGACCATGGACTACGCGAAGGCGGCCACGCGCTTCGACCGATCGCCGCTGCCCGACGACGTCCGCCGCAAGCTCACGCTGCTCAAGCTCGCCGCCATCCCGCTGCCCGCCCCTGCCGACCCCAAGCTCCAGGCCGAGCTGACCGAGACCACCAAGTGGATGGAGGGAACGTACGGCAAGGGCAAGTACTGCCGCGGCGCGGGCGGCACGGACTGCCTCGACGTCAATGCGGTCACCAAGATCATGGCGGAGAGCCGCCGCTACGACGAGCTGCTCGACGTCTGGCGCGGCTGGCACACGATCTCGCCGCCCATGCGGCCGAAGTACGAGCGGTTCGTCCAGCTCGCCAACCAGGGCGCACGCGACCTCGGCTACCGGGACCTCGGCGCTTACTGGCGGTCGGGCTACGACATGCCCGCGGACGCGTTCGCGGCGGACCTCGACCGCCTCTGGAGCCAGGTGCGGCCGCTCTACGAGGCGCTCCACGCCCACGTGCGGGCCTCGCTGGCCAAGGCCTATCCCGGCAAGGTGCCCGAGCACGGTGCGATCCCCGCCCACCTGCTCGGCAACCTCTGGGCCCAGCAGTGGGGGAATGTCTATCCCCTGGTCGGCGTACCCTCGTCGGGCCCGGGCTACGACCTCACCGAGCTCCTCAAGGCCAGGAAGGTGGACGAGCACGAGATGGTGCGCTACGGCGAGCGCTTCTTCACGTCCCTGGGCTTCGAGCCGCTGCCCGCGACGTTCTGGGAGCGGTCGCTGTTCGTCAAGCCGCGCGACCGCGAGGTGGTCTGTCACGCCAGCGCCTGGGACGTGGACAACGACCAGGACCTGCGGATCAAGATGTGCATCGAGATCAATGGCGAGGACTTCGTCACCATCCACCACGAGCTGGGCCACAACTTCTACCAGCGCGCATACCGGACCCAGCCGTTCCTGTTCCGGCAGGGCGCCAACGACGGCTTCCACGAGGCGATCGGCGACACCGTCGCCCTCTCCGTGACCCCCGGCTACCTCCAGAAGGTCGGGCTGCTGGCCCAGCCCCCCGGCCACGAGGGCGACCTCGAGTTCCTGATGCGCCTGGCCCTGGACAAGGTCGCGTTCCTGCCCTTCGGCATGGTCATCGACGAGTGGCGGTGGAAGGTCTTCTCCGGGGAAGTCGCCCCCGCGGACTACAATGCCGCCTGGTGGGAGCTGCGGCGCAAGTACCAGGGCGTGGAGGCGCCGGTGGCGCGGAGCGAGAAGGACTTCGATCCGGGCGCGAAGTACCACGTGCCCGCCAACGTGCCCTACATGCGCTACTTCCTGGCCGCCATCCTCCAATTCCAGTTCCACCGGGCCCTCTGCCGCGAGGCCGGGTTCACGGGACCGCTGCACGAGTGCTCGATCTACGGAAACAAGGCGGCGGGGGCCAAGCTGGCGCGCATGCTGGAGATGGGACAGCGCCGGCCCTGGCCGGAGGCCCTCTACGCGATGACCGGGGAGCGCCAGATCGACGCCACCGCGATCCTCGACTACTTCGCCCCCCTGAAGAAATGGCTCGACGAGCAGAACAAGGGACGCCAGAGCGGGTGGCAATGAGGCGGCGCGTCACCGTCGCGGGCGCGCTGCTCCTCGCCTGGACCGCCCTGGCCGATTCCGCCTGGGCGCAGAAACCCATCCCGGAGACCGTGCGCATGATGCCGCCGTACCGCCTCCGCATCGGCGACTACGTGCGGGCCTGGCCGTCCACGGAGAGCCGGACGGTGCAGGGGCCGATCGTGGCCTTCTCCCCCACCACGCTGACCCTGGCCGGCCGCGAGGAAGCAGCCCTGATCGACCTCGCCTCCGCCAGCAAGCTCGAGGTGCGCCGCAGGCACGCGCACTACACGCGGAACGCCTTGATCGGCGCCGGCCTCGGCCTCCTGGCCGGCGCTTTCCTCATCACGGACGACGTCGTCGACCATCACATCGACGGCTGGGAGCGCGTGGGTTGGATGGCGGGGCTGTCCGCGGGAGGGGCCGTCCTCGGCCTCGGGGTGGCGCGCGTGGCCCGGCACGACACGTGGGAGCCGGTGGACCTGATCACCATGAAGCCGCGCGCCGCCGACGCCGGTCCCGCCGTGCGGCTCTCCTGGACCCTGCGGTTCTAGACGTCCCCGCGCCTCAGTACCCGGCGAGCAGGCGCGCCGCGGTCTCGACCTGGGCCTCGGAGGGCAGGAAGGCCTCCTCCAGGGGCGGCGAGTACGGCACCGGCGTGTCGAGGGCGCCGATCACGCGCACGGGCGCGTCGAGGTACTCGAAGGCCTCCTCCTGGACGATCGCGGCCAGGCTCTCGCCGATGCCGCCCGTCCGCGAGTCCTCGTGGACGACGAGCACCTTCCCGCAGTGGCGGGCCAGCGAGAGGAGGGAGGCCCGGTCGAGCGGGGCCAGCGACCGGAGGTCGAGCACGGCCGCCTCGATCCCGTCCTTGGCGAGGCGCTCCGCCACGCGCAGGGCCACGTGGACGTAGGCCCCGTAGGACACGATGGCGATGTCGTCGCCCGCGCGCCGCAGGGCGGCCCGTCCCAGCGGGAGGGGCGCCGGCGGCGCCTCGTCGAGGGCCTGCTTGATCCGCGGGTCGCGATAGAGCGCGATGTGCTCGTAGTAGAGGACGGGATCGGGGTCGGCCACCGCCGCCGCCATCAGCGCGCGCGCGTCGTGGGGCGTGGAGGGCACGACGATCTTGAGCCCCGGCGTCCGGTAGAACCACGGCTCCGTGTTCTGGCTGTGATAGGGGCCGGCGTGGCGCAGCCCGCCCCAGGGCATGCGCAAGACCATCGGGACGGAAGCCCCCCATCGGTAGCGGACCTTGGCCGCGTTGTTGACGAGCTGGTTGAAGCCGGTGGCCACGAAGTCGTTGAACTGCATCTCGCCGATCGGCCTCTGGCCGGCCAGCGCCGCCCCCACGCACACGCCCAGGACCCCGCCCTCCGCGAGCGGCGAGTTGAGGATCCGGTCCCCGAACTCCTTCAGGAGCGGGCGCAGCAGGAGGAACGCGTTGCCGTACTTGCCGCCCACGTCCTCCCCGTAGACGAACACGCGAGGGTCCGCGCGCAGCGCGTCCCGCAGGCCGAGCATCACCGCGTCCAGGAAGGTGCGACCGCGGGGATCGGGAGGCGGGCCGGGGTCGAGCGCGGGCGGGGCGGCGACGGCGGGCGGGCCGCCGCGGCGCTCCAGCACCTCCACGTGCCTCCGCGGGGCCTCCCCGGCGACCACACCGGCCCCGACCCCGGAGGGGTCCGGCCAGGGCGCGTCGATCACGCGCCGCGCCTCGCCTTCCACGATCGCCTCCGCCTCGCGCCAGAGGGCGGGGAGGTCCATCTCCGTGATCAGGCCCTCCGCCACCAGCCGCCGCGCGTAGGACGTGATGGGATCGCGCGCGGACCAGAAGGCGTACGCCTCCGCGTCCACGTATCCCTGGTCCGACACCGCCGGATAGGTCCACGAGGGCTGCGGATCGCGGCCCAGGTAGAGCATGTCGTCGTGGTGCGCGTGCCCGCACATGCGCATCGCGACCAGCTCGATGAGGGCGGGACCGCGGCCGGCGCGGGCGCGCTCCGCCGCCCAGCCGAAGGCGGCGGCGATCGCCTCCGGATCCGTCCCGTCGACGGTGAGGCCGGGGAGGCCGTAGCCAGCCGCCTTGTCCGCGAACACGCGTACGGCCGACTGGTGGGCGACGGGCGTGGAGAGCGCGGTCTGGTTGTTCTGCACGCAGAACACCGCGGGCAGGCGCTGGGTCGCGCAGAGGTTGATGGCCTCGTGCCATTCGCCCAGCGACGAGCCGCCCTCGCCGATGAGCGACACCGCGACGCGCCCCGAGTCCTCGCGGGCGAAGGCCATGGCCAGGCCGGCGATCGTGAGCGCGGAGATCCCCAGGGGGGCGGCCGCGGGCAGGATCCCCCATCCGAAGTCGCCGACGTGGAGGTCGCGCCCGTCCATGGGCGGCCCCGATTTCCCCATCTGCGCGCTCAGCACCATCCGCACGGTGTCCGCGTGCGGCCGCATGGCGAGCACGGCGCCGAGGTCGCGGATCATCGGCGCGATCACGTCGCCGCGCCAGCTCTGGTCGGGACCGCGATAGGCGGCGCCGCGGCGGAGGCGCAGGGGCGCCGCGTAGATCGCCTCCTGGCCCAGCGACCGGAACCCCTTGCCCTGGAACCCGACGCCGCCGTACTGCACGTCGCTGCCGGTGAAGAACGCCTTCAGGCGGTTGTCGACCGCGCGCGTGAGGACCATCCCGCGCAGGACGTCGCGCCGCTCCGCGGCGGTGAGGGAGGCGGCGATGGCCTCCCGCCGGAGGAAGCCGTCGCAGGATTCGATGAGGTCGGTGCCGGCGCGGGCCAGCCGCTGGCCGGCGTCCACGCCCGGCGTCGTCTCGGCCAGGCCCGCGGCCGCGGCGCGGCCCAGCCGCCGGCGCAGGGACTCGCGGAGCGGCCCGCGCAGGGCGTCTGTGGCGCCCGCGTCGCGGTCCTCCGGCGGCCGGGGACAAGCCTCGGCCCAGGCGTCGAGGGCCAGGGCGAGGGCGTGGGGCTCGCTCTCGGCCACGAAGGCGCCGAAGCGCGCGCGCAGGCCCGGCCGGGGGACGGGGCGGACGCGGGGCGGAGAAGGAGCAGGGTCGCTCAGGACCGGGTATTCCAGGTCTCGACGCTGCGCAGGCGCTCGATCAGCTTGTCCTGCTCCGCCCGCAGCCGGCGGATCTCCTCGACCAGCCGCAGGACGGCCGGAGGGCCCACTTCGCGGATGAACTCGACGACTTCGCGCTCCGCCCCGAGGGCGTAGCGGTTCGGCCCGTCGCCGGGCGACAGGGTGGGAGGAGCGGTGCGCAGCGCCGCCCGCGCCCTCCGCTCGGCGTCCTTGATCTCGTCGTCCGTCAAGCCCTGAGGCATTGGATGGGTGACCCGTGAGACCGGGGGCCGGAGGGTCGGCCCGGACGGCTCCCCCAGATTGTAACGGCCCCCGGCGGGGGTGGTGGTACCTTTGAGGCGGGAGGGTGCATGCGCAGACGGGTGACGGGGTGGGGTGGGGTGATGGCGGCGCTGGGCCTGGCCGCCGCGGCCGGGGGCGCGGCCTGCAACTCCGCCGACGTCGCGCAGGCGGTGAGCAGCGCGCTCCAGGACTGCAGCGTCGGCGGCGAGAACCGGTTCGTGCGCGACACCCTCCACGACATCTACTTCTGGTACCAGCAGCTCCCGGATCCCGACCCCGCCACCTTCGCCTCGCCCGAGGCCTACCTCGAGGCCGTGCGCTACAAGACGCTGGACAAGACCTACAGCTTCATCATCCCGCGCACCACCAACGACCAGCTCTTCAACGAGGGACAGTACGTGGGCTTCGGCTTCGCGTACACCCTGGTCACCGCCACGGACGCCCGCTTGACCGAGGTCTACGCGGGCTCGCCGGCCAGCGAGGCGGGCATGTCGCGCGGCGGGTACATCCTGGAGGTGAACGGCCGACCCATGGCGAGCCTCATCTCCACCGGCGACATCAACACGATCTTCGGGGCCTCCCAGGTGGGAGTGACGGCGACCATCCGCTTCCGGAACAACTCCGGGGACGACCACACCGCCCAGGTCACCAAGCGCCTGGTCACGCTGCCGAACGTCTACCTCACCCAGACCTTCGCCTCCGGCGGGCGCGTCGTCGGCTACTTCGCCTTCCACGACTTCTTCGCCCTCTCCAACGCGCAGCTCGATGCCGCGTTCGCCAGCCTCCAGGCCTCGGGAGCGAACGACCTCGTCATCGACCTCCGCTACAACGGCGGCGGCCTCATCTCGGTGGCCCAGCACCTGGCGGGACTGATCGGCGGAGCGCGCACCGCCAACCAGACCCTCGTCAAGCTCGTCTTCAACGACAAGCACCAGGAGAAGAACGAGAGCTACACCCTGCCCAACCCGCCGCAGTCGCTCGGCGTGGAGCGGCTGGTCGTGATCGGCACCAGCGGCACCGCCTCCGCCAGCGAGCTCATCATCAACGGCCTGCGTCCCTTCATCCCGGTGACGGTCGTGGGCAGCACCACCCACGGCAAGCCGGTGGGCCAGATCGGGTACAACTTCTGCGACCGCGTCCTGTACCCGGTGGCGTTCAAGTCCGTCAACGCCCGCGGTGAGGGCGACTACTACGGCGGCATCCCCGCCGACTGCGCCGCCCCCGACGACCTCGATCACCAACTGGGCGACGGCGCGGAGGGATCGCTCTCCGCCGCCCTCCAGTACCTCCGCAACGGCGCCTGCAGCGCGCAGGCGGCCGCGGACGCGCGCGCCCAGTCGGCGCGGCGGCCGGCGGGGACGGTGCCCGTGCGCGACGGCGGGAGCTGGCCCATCATGATCCCGCGGTGAGGGGACACGGCCGGGCTCTCGCCGCGCTGCCGTCCCTGGCCGCCCTCCTCGTCTTCGCCCTGAGCGCCTCCGCGCGGGCGGAGCCGCGCTGGACGGCGGCCCGGGCCGGCGAGTGGTACCGGGCACAGCGATGGCCGGTGGGGTGCAACTTCATCCCGAGCACGGCCATCAACCAGCTCGAGATGTGGCAGGCGGACACCTTCGACCCCGCCACCATCGACCGCGAGCTCGGCTTCGCGGAGAGCGTCGGCATGAACACCGCCCGTGTCTTCCTCCACAACCTGCCCTGGGAGGAGGACGCGGCCGGCTTCACCAGGCGCATCGGGGAGTACCTGGCCATCGCCGACCGGCACCACGTCAAGACGGTCTTCGTGCTGTTCGACTCCTGCTGGAACGACAACGCGAAACCGGGCAAGCAGCCGGACCCGAAGCCGGGCGTGCACAACTCGGGCTGGGTGCGCGCACCGGGGACCCAGCGACTCTTCGACTCGCGCACCTGGGGCGGCCTGGAGGCCTACACCCGGGGCGTGGTCGGGGCCTTTGCCAAGGATCCACGGGTGCTGGCCTGGGACCTCTTCAACGAGCCTTCCAACTCCGGGTACATGGACGCGGTGGTCCCGCTGCTCGGGCGCGTGTTCGCGTGGGCGCGCGACGTCGATCCTTCGCAGCCGATCACGTCGGGCCTGTGGAACGACCATCCGATGAGCAACGACGTCATGCTCGCCAACTCGGACGTCGTGACCTTCCACGACTACGACCCGCCGGACAAGCTGGAGGCCCACATCCAGCGGCTGGCCGCTCTCGGGCGGCCCCTCCTCTGCACCGAGTACATGGCGCGGACGCGCAACAGCCTCTTCGAGACCTGCCTGCCCGTCTTCAAGCGCTACGGCGTGGGCGCGATCAACTGGGGACTGGTGAAGGGCAAGACCAACACGATCTTCGCCTGGAACGCGCCCATGCCGGACAAGGACGAGCCGCCGGTCTGGTTCCACGACCTGTTCCGGCGGGACGGGACGCCCTTCCGCGCGTCGGAGATCGAGTTCATCCGGACGATCACGCGGGACGGCGCGCGGCCGTAACCGCCGGAGGCCCGATGACAGCACGCTCCCTCCTCGTCACCGCCGGCTGGACGCGGGCGCTGGTCGCGGCCGCCGCCGCCCTGGTCGCCGGCGCCTGCAGCTCCGCCCCGGCTCCCCAGCCCGGAACGACTCCGGCCGCGACGATGGCCCCGTCGGAGCGCCCACCCGACGCGTCCATCGCGTCCGCGCCCGCGACGAGTGACGTCCCGGCATCCGCGAGCGCGCCGACGGCCGCGGCCGGCGCTTCCGCGTCACCCGGCGCCAGCGCCAGCGCCAGCCCCAGCCCCGACCCCGAGGAGGCCAAGCGCGCCGAGCAGGAGAAGCGCCTCCGCGCCCAGGTCGAGGCGGCCAAGGCCAAGGCGGACGCGCTGACCGCGCAGTACAACTCCGAATGTCCGGAGCTGCAGCCCGGCCAGCTCCGCCACCCGGGCGCGGTCGCCCGCTGCAACAACCTGCACGGCGAGGCGGCCGCGGCCATCCAGGCCTACGAGGCGGCGCGCCGGGACGCGCAAGCGGCCGGCGTGAACGTCCCCTAGTCGCCCGGTCCCGGCTAGGTCGTCGTCTCCGCCAGCGGCTCCAGCTTCGAGAGGGCGTGAGCGCTCACGTTCATCGAGCAGAACTTGGGCCCGCACATCGAGCAGAAGGCCGCCGTCTTGTACCCCTCGGCGGGCAGCGTCTCGTCGTGCATGGAGCGGGCCGTCTCCGGGTCGAGGGCCAGGCGGAACTGCTCGTTCCAGTCGAAGGCGAAGCGGGCGCGGCTGAGCGCGTCGTCACGGTCGCGCGCGCCCTTGCGCTTGCGCGCCACGTCCGCGGCGTGGGCGGCGATCTTGTACGCGATCACGCCCTGCTTGACGTCCTCCTTGTCGGGCAGGCCGAGGTGCTCCTTGGGGGTGACGTAGCAGAGCATGGCCGCCCCCGCGTAGCCGGCCATGGTGGCGCCGATGGCGGACGTGATGTGGTCGTAGCCGGGGGCGATGTCCGTGACCAGGGGACCCAGCACGTAGAACGGCGCCTCGTCGCACTCCTGGATCTGCCGCTCGACGTTCATGGCGATCTGGTCGAAGGGGACGTGCCCCGGCCCCTCCACCATCACCTGCACGTCCTTCTCCCAGGCCTTGCGCGTGAGGTCGCCCAGGGTCTTGAGCTCGGCGAACTGGGCGGCGTCGCTGGCGTCGGCCAGGCAGCCCGGCCGCAGGCCGTCGCCCAGCGAGAGGGTCACGTCGTACTTGCGCGCGACCTCGAGGATCTTGTCGTAGTGGACGTAGAGGGGGTTCTGCTTCTTGTGGTGGACCATCCATTGCGCGTGCAGGGCTCCGCCGCGGGAGACGATGCCGGTGATGCGGTGCTGGGTCATCGGCAGGTACTCGTAGAGGACGCCGCAGTGGACGGTCATGTAGTCCACGCCCTGCTGGGCCTGGTGCTCGATGTTGTCGATCAGGTCGTCGGCGGTGAGGTCCTCGACCCGCGTGACCTGCTGCACGGCCTGGTAGATGGGCACGGTGCCGATGGGCACGGGAGAGGCGGCGATGATGGCGGCGCGGATCTCGTCGATCCCGCCCCCGGTGGAGAGGTCCATCACGGTGTCCGCCCCGAAGTGGACGGAGTAGTGCAGCTTCTCCAGCTCCTGCTCGACGTTGGAGGTGACGGCGGAGTTGCCGATGTTCGCGTTGATCTTGCAGCGGGCGTTGATGCCGATGGCCATGGGGTCGAGGGCGGCGTGGTGGACGTTGGCGGGAATGACCATGCGCCCGCGCGCCACCTCGTCGCGGATGGTCTCCGGCGGCGTCTCTTCGCGCTCGGCCACCCTCGTCATCTCGGGCGTGATGACCCCACGCCGCGCGAAGTGCATCTGGGTGGCGGTGTCGCCCGTGAACTTGGTCCTCTCCATCGCCGTCCTCCTCAGGGCCCGAAAAGCCGAAGGGCCGACCACCGGGAAGGTGTCGGCCCCTCAGGCTTCGCTTCCCTCCGCTGGTCCTAACCAGGTCAGGTTCAAGGGGTCGGTGGCGTCGCCCACCCTCTCAGCCCGCGCGCGGGCCCCCCCAGCGTCCGTTCGCTCGAGGGAGATAGTATCTCAGGGGAGGGCACTCGCGCACCATGCGATCGCCGCTTCGCGGCCCCCCCTGAAACCCCCCACCGCTGCGCCGCCCGCTGCGCGGCGCCGCGCTCCTGGACTCGCGGTCCCTCGTCAGCTCGGACAAGTGTTCTTGGCAATCTCGTCGCGCTTCTTCTTGAAGACGCGCACCCACTCCGCGACCGGGCGGTTGCGCTCGGGGTGCTCGTGGAAGCGCTCGACGCGGGCGGCCGTGAACATGTCCGTGATCTGCTTGTCCGAGAGCTGCCCGAGCAGGCCGGCCAGGAATTTCCGGCCGGCCTCGCCGATCGGCGGGTCCTTGAGCGTGCCCACCCTCGATTTCTTCAGGTTCCCCACGCACCGCGCGGGGTCCTTCCAGATCGCCTCGCCCTCCCAGGCGGCCAGGTCGTTCTTGGTGGTGTCGAAGAGGGTGGCCGCCCCGAACGCATACCCGAGGTCGTGCACGTAGAGGAGTGGCCGCGCGCAGGTCTCGTTCGCGGCCGCGTCCTTCCCGACCGCGTCGGGCGGGCAGACCATCCGCTGGTTGTCGCCCTTCGAGTCGCTGTTCTGGATGAAGACCATGAGGAGCTTGAGGGCGTCGCGCTGGGCGCGCGAGGCGCCGCCGGCGCTCTCGTCGACCGTCTCCAGCTCCGGCCAGGCCCAGCCTTCGGCGTCCCTGGTCTCGATGTCCCGCCCGGGGAGATGCCGCTCGATGCTCGCGATCTCGTACGTCTTCTGCTCCACGCGCTTCTCCGTGCCCCACCACCAGGGCTCGATCGGGCAGTTCCGGCACGTGACCTGGACGGGGTAGAAGGCGTCCGCCCCGAAGCCGAGGGCCCAGAACAGGCGGCTGGCCGCGATGCCCGCGTAGACCTCGCCGTTCTTGCGCCCGTACTTCACCTTCGCCACGTCGTCGGGGGAGAGGGCACACAGGAACTTGGGCGTGGTGCCGCCCAGGGGCTCGCTCGGCTTGATGTAGTCGCACGCGACCTGCTGGTCGAAAGTGAAGGCGTCCTTGCGTGCGGGCCCCGCCAGCAGGTCCATCGTGGCGACGTCCGTCCGCATCCACACCGCCGCGCGACGAAGGTAGCCGGCCCGCTCCTCGGCCGTCGCGTGGTCGAGGGCGCGCGGACCCGGCGAGGGAGAGGGCGCCGCGGCCAGAAGCGCCACCGCCATGGGCACGAGCCGTGCCCCGAGTGTGATCATGAAGAGGCCTCCCTCTCCATCATCCGCCGGTTCGCGCCGTCGCAGGGCCCTCCGCCGCCGCTTCCCTGCGCGACGAAGCGCTCACTCGGCCCGGCGGGCCGCCGCCGCGCGCAGCGCCCTCATCTCCGCCAGGGCGCCCGCGGCGGCCGGATCGCGGGCCTGGTTGCGGGTCTCGCCGGGATCGGTGGTGTGATCGTACAGCTCCTCGCTCCCGTCCGGCCACTCGGTGTAGCGGTACCGGGCCGTGCGCACGCTGACGCCGAGCGGCGGGGCCTTGGCCTTCCGGAAGGAGAGCGCCCCCGTGCGCACGCGCTGCTCGGGATCCAGGAGGATCGGGACCAGGCTGGCGCCGTCCAGGCCGGGCACGCGCGGCAGGCCCGCCAGCTCGACCAGGGTCGGGTAGAGGTCGAGCAGCTCCACCTCGGCCGCGGCGGCGACGCCCGGCCGCCGCACCTGGGGGGCGACGATGACGAGCGGGGTGTGCAACGTCTCCTCGAAGAGGGTGTCCTTGCGCCAGAGGCCGTGATGCTCGCCGAGATGGAAGCCGTGGTCGCCGACGAGCACGACGATCGTGCTGTCCCAGAGGGCGAGCCGGTCGAGCGTCTCCATCAGCACGCCCACCTGGGCGTCGACGAAGGAGACGCAGGCGTGGTAGGCGGCGATGGCCTCGCGCCGGAACTGCGGGTCGTCGATCATCCCCGGCGGCTCCCGTCCGGCCAGGGGGACGCCGGGCCGCTCCTGGGGCCGGTTCTTGATCGCGATGGCCGGGATGTCCTGGAGGTCGTCCGCGGGCTCGGGGAGGACGCGCACCTTGTCCGGCGGATAGAGGTCGAAGTAGCGCTTTGGCGCCACCCACTTCAGGTGCGGCTTCGAGAAGCCGGCGGCGAGGAAGAAGGGGGCCTTCCCGCGCTCCTCGATCAGGCGCGCCAGGAGGCGGGCGCGCGCGCCGTCGGGCTCGTGGGCGTCGTCGTTCGCCGTCGCGACCCACCACGCACCGCGCACGGCGTCGTCGTCGCGCCGCGCCTCCTCCGTGGGGGCGAGCCGCTCGTCGTCGAAGTCCCAGTCGAACTGGTCCGACATCGCGCCTTCGTAGATCTTGCCCACCCGGCCCGTGAAGTAGCCGCTGGCGTGGAAGTGCTCCTGCAGCGGCCGCGCCCCCTGCAGGTGCTGGCGCACCGGGGTGAGGTTGGTCCAGATGTCGGTGCGCTCGGGGCGCCAGCCGCTCAGCAGCGAGCTGCGCGAGGGGCTGCACATCGCGACCTGGGCGTAGGCCCGATCGAACCGGCGCCCGCGCGCGGCCAGACGGTCGATGTTCGGCGTGGCCACGTCCTGTCCCCAGGCCCCGACGTGCGTGTTGAGGTCGTCGACCAGGATGAAGAGGACGCTCAACCGTCGCCCGGGGGCGGCGGCTCGCGTCCCGGGCGGCGGGGGCGCCTTCTCGCGCGCGGCCAGGAGGCGGCGCATCTCCGCCACCACCCGCGCCTGCTCCGGGCGTGACGCGAGGTTCGTGATCTCGCGCGGATCGTCCTGGTGGTCGTACAGCTCCTCGCTGCCGTCCGGCCATTCCGTGTACCGGTAGCGGGCGGTGCGGAGGCTGCGGCCGATCTGTCCCGCCTCGCGCCCGACCGACGAGAGCGCGGCCGGCCGCACCACGGCGCCGGGGTCCTTCAAGACGGGGACGAGGCTGAGGCCGTCGAGGCCGGCCACCGCGGGCACGCCCGCCATCTCCACCAGCGTCGGGTAGACGTCCACGAGCTCGACGAGCCCGGCCGCCGCCGCGCCAGGCGCGGCCACTCCGGGGCCGGCGATCACCAGGGGGACCCGCAAGGTCTCGTCGAAGAGCAGGTCGGCGCGCGCGATCGCCCCGTGCGCCCCCGTGGGCCCGCCCCCGTCGCCGGCCAGGACCACGATCGTGCGCGGGGCGAGGCCGCGCCGATCCAGCGCGTCCAGGATCGTGCCCACCTGCGCGTCGGCGGCGGCGAGCCGCGCGTCCTCGGCCGCCATCCGTGCCTTCCGTTCGCCGTCGGCGAGGCGGCGCGGCCGAGCCGTACCCCCCGGGCGCGCGAGCGGGTCGAGCGCACCCACCGCGATCGACGGAAGCTCTCCGGCCGATTCCGTGGCCGCAGCGGCGCCCGCGGCCGCCGACGGGACCGTGGGTGGCGAGCCGAGCGCGACCGCGACCAGGAACGGCTCGCGAGCCTGGGCCAGGACGGTCGCGGCACGCGCGGCCGCCGGGCCTCCGGCGGGCGCGGCGTGGGCGGCGTCCCAGAGGAAGGAGGCCTCACCCGGCCCGTGGTAGACGGCTCCGAGGCGCGCGGTGAAGAACCCGCTCGCGTGGAAGTGCTCCTGGAGCGGAGTGGCGCCGTCGACCCGTCCTTCGGGCTCGCCCCAGACGCCGGTCTTCTCCGGCCGCCACCCGGTCAGGAGCGAGGTGCGCGACGCGCCCGCCAGTGGGTACTGGCTGAACGCGGCGTCGAAGCGGCGCCCGCGGGCGGCGAGGCGGTCGAGGTGTGGCGTGGGCACGCGGCGCGCCCCCGCCGCTCCCAGGCCCTCGACGAGGACGAGGAGGATGTCGGGCCGCGATGGTGCGGCGTCCGTCGCGGGCGCCGCCGGCCCTGACCCGCCGCGCAGGGAGTGGGCGGGCGCGAGGAGGTACGCGAACAGGCCGGCCTCGCGCCCGAGCAGGCGCACGGACGGCGTCGCCGCGAGGGTGCCGTCCTCCTCGCCCAGGACCAGGCGCGCGTCCTCGCTCCCGTCCGGCGTCCAGCGCCCGCCGAGCTTGAACGGGCCGAAGGGCTGCACCGCGAACCGCGTCCTCGTCTTGTCCAGCCCGAGGAGGACGCCGAGGACGAGATCGCGATCCGTGTGCGGCCGCACCTCGACCAGGGGCCGCCGCGACGTCGTGGCCAGGCCGGAGGCGACGGCGGCGGCCAGGCGGGCGGCCGCCTGCGCTTCCTCGGGTGGATGCGACGGCGACTGCAGCGCCGCGCGCGCGAGGGCCAGGTTCCGCCCGCCCACGAGGGCCAGCGCGACCAGGGCCGCGGCCGCGGCCAGCCGCGGACGGCGCGACGCTTCCACCCGCGCGCGCAGGAGCGGCGCCAGCCCGGCGGCGAGCGCGGCCGCCGCCCCCACCGACAGCATGGCCATCCACCGCAGGAGGTACGGGAGGAGGGGGCCGGTGACGCGCGCGGCGCTGAGGATCGCGGCGGCGACGCCGGCGAACGTCACCAGGGCGAGGGCGGCGGGGAAGGCCTGTCGCGTGCGCCGGGCCGCCCCGTGCGCGAGGGCCAGCGAGGCCACGACCAGGCCGAGCAGGGCGGCCGCGCTGGCATCGTGAGCGCCGGCCAGCCAGCCGACGACGGCGGCGCCGGCGGCGGCGAGCGCCTCGAACGCCGGGTGCCCCTCCCCGGGCAACGACGAGAACCCGAGGATGTGCGCGAGGTTGCCACCGTCGGGGCGGAGCTGCTCGACGATCGGCAGGGCCCAGAGCACCACCGCGATCGCCGCCGCCGCGATCAACGGCGCGCGCGGCGCACGCTCCAGCGCGGGAAGGCCGGCCGCGCGGCGGACGCGCGCCAGGCGCAGGGCCCCGGCCGCCAGCCCGAGGGCGAGCGTCGCCGGAAGGCACCCCAGATGCGTCTGCGCGGCGAAGGAGCCGGCCAGGACGGCGGTGGCCGCCGCGTGCGAGCGGCCGGCGGCGAAGGCGGCGCACTCCACGAGCGCGAGCCCGAACGGGAGCACGGCCACGTTCGGGTTCCAGGCCGAGAAGAGCCAGCCCGGGCCGCGCCAGGACAGGAACGACGCGAGGACGAGCGCGCCCGAGAGGAGCGCGGGCAGGCCGCCGTCGCGGCCCAGGCGCCGCAGGATGAGGGCGATCGAGACGACGTTGACGAGCGCGGCCGTGAGCAGGATCCCCGTGAACCGCTGGCCGGACAGGAGGTACAGGGGAACGCTCGCGTAGAAGTAGGCGGGGCCCGGGTGGTGGAACCCGAAGCGGGAATAGGGTCCGAGGAGCTGGCGGCCCTGCGCGGCCAGCCGTGTGTAGAGCTCCAGGGCCGCGTAGTCGCCGGTGGCGGGCAGATCGGTCTCGAGGCCGCGGCCGCCCGCCGCCGCCCCCAGCAGGAGGAGGGCGGGAGCGAGGACGATCAAGGGGACGAGGACGAGGAAGGGCCGCGCCGCGGCCTTGGGGGCGCCCACCGCCGGACCGGCCGCCGCCGGAGAGGTCAGGTGATCGCCAGCATCCGGTCGAGGGCGACGCGCGCGTCGGCGGCGATCCTCTCCGGCACCGCCACCACGTTGACCAGCCGCCCGTCCCGGAGGTTCTCGAGGGCCCAGACGAGGTGCGGAGGGTCGATGCGGAACATCGTGCTGCAGACGCAGAAGCAGTCGTCGAGGCTGACCACCTCGCGCGCGGGCGCGCACTCGCGGGCCAGGCGGTTGACGAGGTTCAGCTCGGTGCCGACGGCCCAGCGCGATCCCGCCGGGCTCTCCTGGATCGTCCGGATGATCCCTTCCGTGGACCCGATCGCGTCCGCCTTCTGCGCGACCTCGAACCGGCACTCGGGATGGACGATCACCTTGACCCCGGGCATCTGCTCGCGGCGGCGGTCCACCATGTCCGGCGTGAAGCGGTTGTGGACGGAGCAGTGGCCCTTCCACAGGAGGATCCGCGCCTCGCGCATCTGCGCATCGGTCAGGCCGCCGCGGTCCTCGTAGGGATCCCACACCTGCATGCGGTCGAGGGGGACGCCCATCCGGAAGCCCGTGTTGCGCCCGAGGTGCTGGTCCGGGAAGAACAGCACGCGGGTCTTCTGGCGGAAGGCCCAGTCGAGGACGGCGCGGGCGTTGGAGGAGGTGCAGACGGCCCCGCCGTGGCCGCCCACGAACGCCTTGAGGGCCGCGGTCGAGTTCATGTAGGTGACGGGGAGGACGTCGTCCCCCACCACCTCGCTCACCACGTCCCAGCACTCCTCGACCTGGTCCGTCTCCGCCATGTCCGCCATGGTGCATCCCGCGTCGAGGTCGGGGAGCACGACCTTCTGATGGGGGGCGGACAGGATGTCCGCGGACTCCGCCATGAAGTGCACGCCGCAGAAGACGATGAAGTCCGCCTCCGGCCGCGTCGCGGCGAGCTGGGCCAGCTTGAACGAATCGCCGGTGAAGTCCGCGTGCCGGATCACCTCGTCGCGCTGGTAGTGATGGCCGAGCACGATCAGGCGGCGCCCCAGCGCGCGCCGGGCCTCCGCGATGCGGTCCTGGACCTCGAGGGGGCCGGCGGCGGTGACGAGCTCGGGCAGCGCGGCCTGGGGCATGGCTCTCCTTCCGATTCTACATATACGAAAGCCGGGGCTGGTATCATCGTGACGGCGAGCGAGAAACGTGCCCGCGCGTCACTGGGAGATCCCGCAAGGCCTGCGCGTCCTACCCGACGGCTCGTGGCGGGTCGGCGAGTTCCAGGTCATCCATCCGCCGACACTGCGCTACCTGAAGTCGCACCTCGTGGTGGAGGACGGTGGGGCGGCGTGCGTCGTGGACGGGTCCCAGCGCACGCCGATCGAGGTCCAGGGACCGCCCTTCGAGGTCACGGCCCTGGTCCTGGACGACGAGGCGGGAGCGGCCTCGGTGGTGCTGGACGACGGATCGAAGGAGGCGGTGCGCGACACGTCGCTGGGCATGGACGACCACACCGGACGGTTCGAGTGCGCGGTACGCGGGGGCCGCTTCCGGGCCCGGCTCTCCCGCGGCGCCCATCAGATCCTGCTCGACCACGTGGTGGAGGAGGACGGCGCGTTCTTCCTCCGGGTGGGCGCGCGGCGGATCCCGGTGCGGACCTGAGCCGGGCGCGGACGGCCTGATGCACCTCGGCGCGCACGTCCCCATCACCGGCGGTGTCTTCAACGCCCCCGGGCACGGCCGGGCCATCGGAGCCGAGGCCATCCAGATCTTCACCCGCCCCAAGCGCGAGCGCGGCAGCCGCGTGGACCGCCATGCCCGCACCGGCCAGGGCTTCCTCGGCCGCGAGACCTTCGCGCGGATCGTGAACGACCGCCGGTTCCGGGGCCTGCCCGTCGTGGTGGAGACGCCGGGCCCTCTCGCGGAACGGAAGAAGGAGATCGCGCGGCTGCGCGCGCTCGTGCGGCCGGCGCCGCCGGCACGTCTCGCGCCCAGGGCACGACCATGACCCCGGCGCCGCAGGCGCGCGCCGCGCGGGCCCGCGCCCTGGCCCTGGAGGCGGGGTTCGACCTCGCCGGCGTGGCTTCCGCCGCCGCCCCGCGCGAGCTCGGGTTCTTCCAGGAGTGGATCGCGCGCGGCTATGCGGGCGAGATGGCGTACCTCACGTCCCAGCGCGCGCGGCGCGCCGACGTCCGGGCCGCGTTCCCCTGGGCGCGCTCGCTCGTGTGCGTCGGGCTCCAATACGACACGCCCGGGCCCTACTCCACGGACGCGGACGCCGGCCGCGGGTGGATCGCGCGCTACGCCTGGGGAGACGACTACCACGACGTCGTGAAGGCGCGGCTGGAGGACCTGCGTGCGCGGCTCGGGGCCGAGCTCGGCCCCATGGAGTCGCGCGTCTACGTCGACACCGGCCCCGTCGTGGAGCGCGCCTACGCCGCCGCCGCCGGCCTCGGGGCCTGGGGAAAGAACACCTGCCTGCTGCATCCCGAGCACGGCTCGTGGTTCTTCCTGGGCGAGGTCATCACCGACCTCGAGATGGAGCCGGACGCGCCGATGGCCGACATGTGCGGGTCCTGCACCGCCTGCCTGGAGGCCTGCCCCACCGGCGCCCTGGTCGCGCCCTACGCCCTGGATGCGACCCGCTGCATCAGCTACCTGACCATCGAGGTGAAGGGGGCGATCCCGGAGGAGCACCGCCCGGCCCTGGGCCGCCACGTCTTCGGCTGCGACATCTGCCAGGACGTCTGCCCGTGGAACCGGCGGCGGCGCGAGCGCGGGGGCGCCGGGTTCGAGCCGCGCGACGGCCTCCTGGCGCCCGACCTCGACGCCCTGGCCGCCCTCGACGAAGCCGGCTTCCGGGAGACGTTCCGCCGCAGCCCCGTCAAGCGCGCCAAGCGCAGGGGCCTCCTGCGCAACGTCTGCGTCGCCATCGGGAACTCGGGCGATTCCGCCCTCCGTCCCGTCCTCGAGCGGCTGGCCGGCGACGCGGACCCGCTCGTCCGCGAGCACGCGGCGTGGGGGCTGCGCCGCCTGGCGAATTCACTTCGCCGCGAGCGGCAGGGGGGGTAGCCGAAGGCGCAGGGGGGTGCCACCGGAGTGGTCACCCCCCTGAACTGCCTACTCGATCCGCGTCGCGGCCTTCACGCGGACGGTCCAGTGCGAGCCGGCCGGGATCTCGACTTCCTTGCCCTTGGTGGCGAGCACGGCGCCGGTGCCGCCGAGGACGCCGACCACCGCGCCCTTCTTGGCGCCGCTGCCGCCGCCCAGGATGCCGCCGATGATCGCGCCGCCCACCGTGCTCCCGCCGATGATCGCGGCGTCACGGCCGTGGCTGTCCGGACCCACGACCTCGATCGCGGTCGTGTCGAGGCGGTGCTCCTGGCCGCGCACCACGATCCGGTCGAAGTCCACCGCGAGGTGGCTCTTGCCCGAGACGCGACCGGCGGACTCCGCGCGGTAGACGCTGCCCTTGAGGACGGTGCCGCCGGGCAGCACGATGCTCCCGTCCGGCGCCGTCGCCCGCGACACGCGCGCGGTGACGTGATCACCTTCGTGCGACGTCGCGGAGGAGAGGCCTTCCTCCAGGACGAGCTGGAGCTCGGTGCCCGCGGGGAGGGTCAGCGTCGGGCGGACGGGCTCAGGCGCCATCGGCTCGGACTCGGCCCGGCGGGCGTTCTCGTCACGGGCGGGGTCGGCGCGGTGGTTGGCGTCCGTCGGGATGTCGATCGGCTCCGGAGTCGGCACGCGGTCGACCCTCACGACGCGGTCGCTGGGATGGTTGGAGGGACGCGCCGTGCGCGTGGAGGTCCGGGGCGCCGTTCGTGGCGTCGCCGCCGGCTCGGATGTGAGCTCGCTCGACGCGGGCTCCACGGCCCCTTGGGGCGCGTTCGTCGACGGCGGTGCCGCCGCCACCTCCGGCGAGCGCTGGCACGCGGCGACGGCGGCCGCGAGGACGATGGCGAGGACGGCGTTCGTGCGGTTCATGGCCCCTCCTGCAACCCGAAGATGTAATGCAAGCGTCGTGCCCTCGAAGAACGCGAGCGCCAAGCCCAGCATTCGCTGCTACTTTCGAGGATCCGGCGGTGGTGGGCAGTGAGGGCGATCACCCGCGAGGCGGGCGGCCAGTGTCCTCTTGCCGCAACGCCGCCTCTGCGATGAGGCGGTTGTTCTCGCCCAGCACCCGCCACTCGCGCTGGAGCGCGAACAGGCACGTGAGGAGCGTGAGCCAGGCCAGGCCCTCGTGGACGCGCGCCGGCACCGCGCGCGTGTGCGCGGCCGCCCCCATGATGAAGTTGGCGAGCACGAGCAGCAGGGCGTACGTCATGGCCGGGAACGCCTCCGTCTTCAGCTGGATGATCCGGCGGCGGAAGGAGTCCCCCCAGCCCCGGTCGCGCTCCATGTCCTTCATCTCCACGCCGGTGGCGATGAGGAAGAACATGATGAACGAGTGCGCCATCACGAGGAGCGTGGTGCTGAGAAGCCCGAGCAGGAAGTGGACCCGGAGGGTGGCGGCGTGGGCGGGCACTTCGTAGCCGACCACGATCGAGGCCAGCAGGGCGAGCGTCCCCGTCAGGGAAAGGGTCAGGAGGGCGATCGCCAAGAGGTCAGGCCCTCACCGAGGGCTCGCGCGGCAGTCAACCGGGGCGGCGCGCGGGCACGCCGGCGTCCGCCTCGGTGAAGAGCGGTCCGACCATGCCCACCGCCTTGGCCATCGCCTCCAGGTCGTCGCGCTTGAAGCCTTCGCCGGTGCGCGCAATGAGGCCGTCCGTCCCCACCAGGAGGAGGGTGGGCACGCTGCGCAGGGCCAGCTCCGCCGAGACCGTGTAGGGGTCGGCCTCCAGCAGCACGGGGAGCGCGAGGTCGAGGTCCTGGATCACCTCGCGGGCGGAGGCGGCGTCCTCCTGCAGGACCGCGATCACGGAGGCGTCGGCGGGCCGGCGCCGATGGATGCGATCGACGAAGGGCAGGGTCATGCGCGTGGTCGCGCAGTCGCGATGGCCGAACACGAAGAGGGCCGGGCGGTGGGCCCACGCGTTCACGAAGGCCCGTTCCGCGCCCTCGAGGTCGGGCAGGGAGAGGTGCGGGAACGGGCTCGGCGGCTGGAACCGGAGGGGCACCGTGGGTCCTAGGCGGCCACGAACTCGGCCCGGGCCGCGCGCGGGATCACGCCCGCGGCGTGGCCACGGTCGAAGAGCTCCTGCACCGCGCGACGGCCGCGGTCGCCGCAATCCAGCGTCATGTCGTTCACCCACATGCCGACGAACCGGTCGGCGATGCGGGGGTCCATCCCGCGCGCGAAGCTCATCGCGTAGGCGAGGGCGTCCGCGCGGTGGGCCAGCGAGTAGCGGACGGTGTCGCGCACCAGGGAGGTCAGCCGGCGCATGAGCTCCTCTCCGAGGTCTCGCCGCACGGCATTGCCGCCAAGGGGAAGGGGCAGGCCGGTCTCCTCCTTCCACCAGGCGCCGAGGTCGGCCACCTTGTGCAGCCCGTGGCCGCCGTACGTGAGCTGGCCCTCGTGGATGATGAGGCCGACGTCCGCCCGGCCCTCGCGCACCTCGTCGAGGATCTGGTCGAAGGGGACGACCCGCGTGGCCGCGTGCGGCGCGAAGAGCCGGAGGGCGAGGTAGGCGGTGGTCAACGTCCCCGGCACCGCCACCAGGCGGCCGGCCACGTCCGCCGCGGCCAGGGGCTCACGCGCCACGAGCAGGGGCCCGTAGCCGTCTCCGATGCTCCCGCCGCACGGCATGAGGGCATAGCGGTCCGCCACGTACGGGTAGGCGTGGAAGGAGATCGCGGTGACTTCGTGCACGCCGGCCCGGGCCTCCTCGTTGAGGGTCTGGATGTCCCGCAGCACGTGCGTGATCTCGAGGCCGCCCGTGGGCACCTGCCCGGAGGCGAGCCCGTAGAACATGAAGGCGTCGTCGCTGTCGGGGCTGTGGGCGAGCGAGACCTTCACGCGGGCACCGCCGCCCCGACCCCGGCCTCGCGCATCATGCCCGCCACGATGCCGGGGGCCCACTCCGCCGCCGGCCGCGTGACGTCCGCGATCGTCACCTCGACGGACGGCCGGTAGCCGCGCAGCGCGCCCAGCACTTCGGCCGCGGGCGGCCGGGCCTCGGCCCCCGGCCGGTTCACCACGACGAGGTCGGCCGCGGCCACGCACCCGGCGGAGGTCGGCTTCCAGCGCGCGGGCGAGAGCCACGGATGCGCGACGAAGACCTGCCGGTCCGGGCGGGCCAGCGAGACGATCGTCGAGCCTTCCATGACGACCACGCCGGCGCCGGCCAGCCGGTCCCGGACCGCGGCCCAGGCCGCGCCGAGGGCGGACTGGCGCGCGATGGCCCACACCACCCTCTCCGCGCCCGCCTCGCGGAGGCGCGCGGTGTCCGTGCCCGCCTCGGCCAGGATCGAGGCGTCCTCGATGACGCGGAAGGGCACGTCGATGTCGCACACGACGCAGGTCGTGCCGCGCGGACAGCGCTCGAACACGTCCTCGGTGGTCGTGAACTTCACGGCGGCGGCACGGCCTTTCGGAAGCGCGGCCAGGAGCGACACCGCGGCCGCGGTCTTGCCGGAGCGGCTGCAGGGGCCGGAGATGGAGACGAGGTACACGATTCTTCCCGCACGATCTTATATCCATCGGGCCCTCTCGCCGGATCCCCTCCTCGGACGAACCCTGCTAGACTGCGCGCGGTGATGCAGTCTGGAGGCCTCCGAGGCTTGGCGGTGCTGGCCGCGCTCTGGCCGCTGGGCGCCTGCGCCGCCAACCGGGTCAAGGTCGACCTCGAGCCCGCGCGCACCGCGGTGGCGGAGGCGCGCGAGGCCGGCGCCCCCACGCGCTCGGCCGACGCCTTCAAGCGCGCCCAGGACCACCTCCAGCGTGCGGAGACCCTGGACACGGGGAGCCCCAACGTCCGTCGCGACCGCAAGGAGGCCCAGCGCGCGGCCGACCTCGCCGTCACCGAGGCCCATTGCGCGGCCGCCCTCGCGCGCGCGCTCGTGCAGACGGAGCAGACGACCACCAGGGCGGCGGCGGCGGTGGCGGCCAGCACGGCCGAGACGGACCGGCTGGCCGCGCGGCTCAAGAAGGCGGAGGAGGACCAGCGCCGGCTCGAGGAGAAGGTCGCCGTCCTCACCCGCGACCTCGAGGTGACGGAGACGGAGCTGATCCGGACCAAGGCCCGCTTGAAGGGCAACGAGACCAAGGCGGAGGCCTCCGCCGCCATCGCGGAGGCGCGCATCCTGGCCGGCCGGCTGGCCGAGGACAAGACGCAGGCCTCGGTGCTGGCGCGCAGCGAGGAGTCGCTGGCCAAGGCGGAGGAGCAGCTCAGCGAGGGCAACTACGGCGCCGCGCTCTTCTTCGCCTCGAAGGCCCAGGACCTCGTGGTCCGCGTCAAGCAGGGGGGGGACGAGGGGCGCGACTCCACGTCGGAGCCGGCCGCACCGCGCCTGCCCTCGCTCTCCAGCTACACCGTCCGGACCGCCGCCCGCATCCGCAAGGGACCGGCGATCACCGAGCCCGTCCTCGGATACCTCCCCGTCGGCGCGGCGGTGGTGGGCGAGGCGGTCAGCGGCGAATGGGTCCGGGTGACTTATCGGGGCGTGAGCGGCTGGGTGCATTCCTCGCTGCTCCAGTAACCCCTGACCCCGCACCCCCTCCGCGCCGCGCTCCTCTACACCGCGCTCACCGTCCTCCTCACGTTTCCGCTGGCCTTCCGCCTGCGCGTCATGGACGCGGGCGACTCCGCGTTCTTCGCCTGGGCCATCGGCTGGGAGAGGCACGCTCTCTTCACCGACCCGTGGCGGCTGCCGCACGGGAACATGTTCCATCCCCTGCGCTACACGCTCGGGATGGACGAGCCGGTGCTGGGCACGACCGTGCTCGTGCTGCCGCTGGGCCTCTTCACCGACGACGCCGTGCTCCTCTACAACGTGGCCCGGCTGCTCACGTTCGCGCTCAGCGCGCTCACCGCCTACCTGCTCGCGCGGGAGCTGGGGGCGGCGGAAGCGCCCGCCCTGCTCGCGGGCGCCGCCTTTGCGTTCTCGCCCGTCCGCGTCGATCAGATCGCGCACTTGAGCACGCTCGGGACGCAGTGGCTTCCCCTGGTCGTGCTCTTCGCCGTACGGTTCTTCCGGACCGGCCGCGCCCGCGCGGCCCTGGCCGCCGGAGGCCTGTTCGCGCTCGAGGCCTACGCCTGCGGCTATCACGGCCTCATCGGGCTGCTGGTGCTGCCGCTGGCCTTCCTTCCGCTCCTCTGGGGACGCTGGCGCCTGCTTCCCCAGGCGGCGGCGGGAGCGGCGGTGGCCGCGGTCGCGCTGCTTCCCCTCTATCGCCTGCACCGGGCCGCGCTGGCGCCGCTCGGCTACGCGCGCGGGGCCGGAGAGACCATCGAGTTCTCGGCCGCCCTCGAGTCCTTCCTGGCCACGAGCTCCTGGAACCACGTCTGGGGGGAGGTGACCGCCCCCTTCCGCGACACCTACTCGAACAACCTGTTCCCCGGCCTCGTCCTGCCCGCGCTGGCGGCGGCGGCCGGCGTCGCGCGGGCGCGCCGGCGGCAGTGGCCGAGCCGTGAGGCGGCCGCCCTCGTCGTGATGGCGCTGGCGACGGTCGGCCTCGCCCTCGGTCCCGAGGTACGGCTGATGGGCCACGACCTCTTCCCGGGACCGTTCGCCCTCGCCCGCGAGCTGCCGCTGTTCCGCATGATCCGCGTGCCCAGCCGGGCGGGGGTGTTCCTCGTCCTGCCCCTCGCCATGCTGGCCGCGCGCGCCCTCACGATGTGGCGGCCGCGCCCGCTCGTGATGGCGCTGGTGGCGGTGGCCGCGATGGCGGAGACGCTGATCGTGCCGATCCCGATGCCGGCCTGGGCCCAGGTCGTGGACACCGGGCGGCCGCCCCCCGCCGTCTACCAGTGGCTCGCCGCCCAGCCCGGGCAGCCGGTGGTGGCGGAGCTGCCGATGCTCGACATCAACGGGATCTTCGCCCACCCCGCGTACCACGAGAGCATCTACCTCGTGCAATCCACGCGCGGACACTGGAAGCCGCTCGCCAACGGCTACGCGGGGATCGAGCCCACGCCCTACGTCGCGCTGCGCAACGCCGTGCGCCGGTTCCCTTCCACGGAGGCCCTGGCCGCCCTCCGCGGCCACGACGTGCGCTACGTGATCCTCCACGGCGGCGGCTACGGACCCAACAAGTGGGCGCGGATCGAGCGGGAGCTGCCCGGCTTCTCCTCCGAGCTGCGCGAGGTGGCGCGGTTCGATCGCGACGTGGTGTACGCGCTCGAGCCGGCACCATGACCCCGCGGCGCGCGCTCCTGGCCGTGCTGGCCCTCAGCCTCGTCCTGGACGCCTGCGGCTTGCGCTGGGGGCTGCCCAGCGAGTACGGCTGGGCGCCCGACGAGCTCCTGCCCCCGGAGGTGGACGCGGCGGCGGCCGCGCGCTTCGCGGGCGGGTGGCACGCGAAGTACCCGCCGCTCCAGTTCGCGATGCTGGCGGCGGCGGCCGCGCCCGTGCGCCTGGCCGGCCGGGCCCTGGGTTGGGACGCGGCGAGAGTCCACGACGCGCGCATGACCGCCGGCCGGGCGCTGAGCCTGGCCTTCGCCCTCGGGCTCCTGCTCGCCGTGTCTCGCTGCGGGCGCGAGATGGGCGACGCCCCCGCCGGCGTCTTCGCGGCCGCCCTGGTCGCGCTCTCCCCCACGTTCGTCTACTACGCCAAGATCGCCAACCTCGACGTCCCGTACCTGTCCTGGTTCGCGCTCTCGCTCCTCTTCCTCCTTCGCGCGTGGCGCCGCCACCGCCTCGTCGACGTCGCGCTCTTCGCCGTGGCCGCCGCCACCGCCGTCGCCACCAAGGACCAGGCCTTCGCGCTGTACGTGCTCACGGTGCCCGCGCTCGCCTGGGAGCTGCGCCGCCGCCCCCTCGCCCTCTTCGTGCTCGGCGCGACCGGGCTCGCCGCCTTCCTGCTCCTGGGTGGGGTGGTCTTCAACTTCGCCGGATGGCTCGCCCACCTCCGGGTGATCGTCGGCCCGGCGAGCACGGCCTTCCGCATGTTCGACCAGGGCCTGACGGGCCACCTGGAGCTGCTGTGGCAGACGGCACGGCACCTCGCGTTCGTCATGGGGTGGCCCTCCCTCCTCGTGGGCCTGGCCGGCGTCGTCCTCGCCCTCCGCGAGCGCCCGCGCTCGCACGCCCTCCTGGCCACGCTGGTCCCGGCGGCGTCGTACGTGCTGTTCTTCCTCCTCGTCGTGCTCTACGTGTACGACCGGTTCCTGCTGCCGGTGGCGATCGTGCTCTCGCTGTTCGGTGGGCTCGCCCTCGCGCGGGCGGTCGACCTCCGCTCCTGGCCGGTGCGCGCGGTCGTGGCCGCCGTGCTCGCGTTCGCGCTCGCGCGCGCGGCCTCCGTCGACGTCCTGCTCGCCCGCGACTCCCGCTACGCGGTGGAGGACTGGCTGCGCCGGGAGGTGGGGCCGGGACCGGAGGTGGCGGCGGTGGGACCGCTCGAATACCTGCCCCGCTTCGACGGTCTGCATTGGCGGCGCCTGGGGCCCTCGGCGGCCCGACTGGCCCAGGTCCACCCCGACGTCGTGGTCGTCAACGCCGACTATGCGCGCCGCGCCGATCCCGGCACCGGCGAGCGCGCGTTCTACGCGGCGCTGGAGGACGAGTCGCTCGGATATGCCGTCGCGCTACGCCATCGAACCGGCCCGCGCACGCTCCTCGCCACCGACGCCCTGCGCCGCGAGGACGCCGGCCGCATCTGGTCGAACCTGGACAAGGTCGACCCGGAGATCGTGGTCTACCGGAG
>JBGPBV010000045.1:0-43049 GCA_041481445.1 Vicinamibacteria bacterium | reverse complement strand
CTCCGGCCACGGCCACCGTGACCATCGCCAATCGACTGCCGTCGGCCAGCGCGGGCGGACCCTACTCCGGCGTTCGCGGGACCGCCGTGATCTTCAGCGGATCCGGCAGCGATCCGGACGGCGACGCCGTGACCTACCGCTGGACGTTCGGCGACGGCGGTACCGCCACGGGCGCGAGCCCGACCCACGTCTACGCGACCCTGGGCACGTTCACGGCGACGCTGATCGTGAACGACGGCACTGCCGACTCCGCTCCGGCCACGGCGACCGTCACCATCGCCAATCGTCTGCCGTCGGCCAACGCGGGCGGTCCGTACTCGGGTGTCCGCGGGACGGCGGTGACGTTCAGCGGGTCCGGCAGCGATCCGGACGGCGACGCGCTGAGCTATCGCTGGACGTTCGGCGACGGCGCCACCGGCAGCGGCGCCAGCCCGTCGCATGTGTACACGACCCTCGGGACCTTCACGGCGACGCTGATCGTGAACGACGGGCTGGGCGACTCCGCGCCGTCCACGGCGACGGTGACGATCGCGAACCGCCTGCCCGTGGCCAGGCCGGGCGGCCCCTACACCGGCCTCCGCGGGCTCCCGGTGTCGCTGAGCGGGTCCACCTCCAGCGACGCCGACGGCGACCCGCTGACGTATGCCTGGACGTTCGGAGACGGCGCCACGGGCACGGGCGCGAGCCCGAGCCACGCGTACACGACGCTCGGCACGTTCACGGTCACGTTGGTGGTAGGCGACGGCTTCGGCAACTCGACGCCGGCCACGACCACCGTGACCGTCTCCAACCGTCCGCCCGTGGCCAACGCGGGCGCCGACAAGACGGTGGTCCGCCGCACGACGGTGACCCTCGACGGCCGCGCCTCGTCCGATCCCGACGGCACGATCACGGCCTACGCCTGGCGCCAGCTCTCCGGGCCCACGGTCACGATCACGAACGCGAACACGTCGGTGGCGCGGTTCACCGCTCCGAACGTCTCCTCGGCCACGAACCTCACGTTCGAGCTGAAGGTGACCGACAACAACGGAGTCACCGCCACCGACCAGATCGTGGTGACGGTCACGCGCTGAGCGCGGAGGGCTGACCTCTTCGACCTCGGCGGCGCGCCCTCGCGGGATCGCGCGATGAGAGAATCGGTCTCATGACCGCTCAGCGCAGCCTCTCGCGGACGATCCGCAACAAGTTCATCGCCGGCCTCGTCATCGTCATCCCCATCGTCCTCACCGTGAAGGCCCTGTGGTGGCTCTTCACCTACGTGGACAGCCTGGCCGCGCCGCTGGCCCTGCGCCTGGTCGGGCGCCCCATCCCCGGCATCGGCTTCGTGCTCACGATCGCGGTCGTGATGCTGGCGGGGATCCTCTTCTCGTCGGGTCCGCTCCAGCAGCTCCTGCACGGCCTCGAGGAGCTGGTGGATTCGATCCCCGTGGTCGGCAGCGTCTACGGGACGACGAAGAAGGTCCTTTCCGGGTTCGGGAAGCCGGAGTCGCAAGGCGCGTTCAAGCGCTTCGTGTTCGCGCGGCTGCCTGGCCGGACCACGCCCGGCTTCGTGACGAGCACGTTCCGCATGACCCGTGCGGACAACACGACCTACGCCCTGTGCGTGGTCTACGTCCCGACGAACCACCTCTACGTGGGGGACGTGGTCGTGCTGCCCGAAGAGGACGTCATCGACACCGACCTGTCGGTGGAGGACGGGGTCAGCATCATCCTCTCCGCGGGGGCCTCCATGCCGTCCGCGGTGGTCGAGAAGTAGCAGTCTCCTCGGACGCGGCTCGGCACTAAATGAAGTAGACTTCGCCGTAGAGCGAAGAAAAAGCGAAACAATGCCTGAGCTCAACGCGGCTTCTGCGTTCTCCTTCCTCCGGGCCTCCTCGCTGCCGGAGGATCTGGTCGCGCGGGCGGCGGAGCTGGAGCTGTCCGCGCTGGCCCTCGTCGATCGCGACGGGCTGAGCGGGGCTCCGCGGTTCTTCCAGGCCGCGCGCGCGGCCGGAGTGCGGCCGATCGTGGGCGCGCAGCTCACGCTGAAGGGTGGCGGCGCGCTGCCGCTCCTCGTCGAGAGCCGGACCGGATACCGCAACCTCTGCCGGCTCCTCACCGGCATGAAGCGGGGCGTGCCGAAGGGAGAGGGCGCGTTGCCGGTCGACACGCTGACGCCGGAACGGGTGGAGGGGCTGGTCGCGCTGGCCGGGCTGGACGCGCTGGGAGCGCGGCCGGACGCGGACCGGCTGGCCCGTCTGGTCGCCGTGTTCGGGGCGGGGCAGGTGGCGGTCGAGGTGCAGCGTCATCGCCGGCGGGCGCAGGAGGCGGCCAACCAGGCCCTGCTCGACCTCGCGGAGGCCTCCGGCCTGACCGCGGTCGCCACCGGCGGCGTGCGCCACGCGCGCGCGCCGCGCCGCGCCCTGCTCGACGTGCTCACCTGCATCCGCGAGAAGCGGACCCTGGCCGACGCCGGCCGGCTGCTGGCCGAGAACGCCGAGCGCCACCTGAAGTCGCCCCGGCAGATGGAGGGACTGTTCGCCGACCGCCGCCACCTGCTGCGCAACGCGGAGGCGCTGGCCGACCGCCTGCGCTTCACGCTCGAGGACCTGCCCTACGAGTTCCCGGACTACCCGCTGGGGCCCGGCCAGACCATGGCCTCGACCCTGCGCGCGGAGACGGAGAAGGGCGCGCGCACGCGCTATCGCCCGTACCACGAGCGGGCCCGGCGCCAGGTGGAGCGCGAGCTGGACCTCATCTGCCGCCTGAAGCTCGAGGGCTACTTCCTGATCGTCTGGGACATCGTCAACTTCTGCCGCGACCGCGGGATCCTGGTCCAGGGGCGCGGCTCCGCCGCCAACAGCGCGGTCTGCTACAGCCTGGGCATCACCGCCGTCGACCCCGTGGGCATGGACCTGCTCTTCGAGCGCTTCCTCTCCGAGGAGCGCAAGGAGTGGCCGGACATCGACCTCGACCTGCCCTCCGGCGACCGCCGCGAGGAGGTCATCCAGCACGTCTACCGCAAGTACGGCGAGCGGGGGGCGGGCATGACCGCGGTGGTCATCACCTATCGCGAGCGGAGCGCGGCCCGCGAGATCGGCAAGGTGCTGGGCATCCCGCCGGGGGAGGTGGACCGGCTGGCCAGGACCCTGCGGCCGTTCGAGTACGTCGACCCCGACGACAGCGTGCCGCGCAAGCTCGTCGAGAACGGGTTCGACTGGGACGATCGCCGCGTCCAGCTCTTCGCGCGCCTGATCGGCGAGATCCGCGACCTGCCTCGCCACCTGGGCCAGCACACGGGCGGGATGGTCATCGCCAAGGGACGCCTGGACGACGTGGTACCGCTGGAGCCGGCGACCATGCCCGGCCGCGTCGTCATCCAGTGGGACAAGGACGACTGCGCCGACCTGCGCCTCATCAAGATCGACCTGCTCGGCCTCGGCATGATGGCCGCCCTGCAGGACACGCTGGGCCTGCTCAGAGGAACGGGCCTCGAGGTCGACCTGGCCCATCTGCCGCCGGACGACCCCAAGGTCTACGCGATGCTGCAGAAGGCGGACACCGTGGGGGTGTTCCAGGTGGAGAGCCGCGCGCAGATGGCCACTCTACCCCGTCTCAAGCCCACGCACTTCTACGACCTCGTGGTCGAGGTCGCGATCATCCGGCCCGGCCCCATCGTCGGGAACATGGTCCATCCCTACCTGCGCCGGCGCGCGGGGGTGGAGCCGGTCACCTACGCGCATCCCCGCCTGGAGCCGATCCTGGCCCGCACGCTGGGCGTGCCCCTCTTCCAGGAGCAGCTCCTGCGCATGGCGATGGCGGTGGCGAGCTTCACGGGTGGAGAGGCGGAGGACCTGCGGCGCGCGATGGGGATGAAGCGGTCGCAGAAGAAGATGGCGGCCCTGGAGGTGAAGCTGCGGGCGGGCATGAAGGCGAACGGGATCGAGGGACAGGCCGCGGACCAGATCGTCCGGTCCATCACGTCGTTCGCCCTCTACGGCTTCCCGGAGTCGCACGCGGCCAGCTTCGCCCTCCTCGCCTACGCCAGCGCCTGGCTGCGCGCGCACCACCCGGCCGCGTTCGTGTGCGCCCTCCTCAACAACCAGCCCATGGGGTTCTACTCGCCGTTCACGCTGGTCAAGGACGCCCAGCGGCACGGCGCGCGCTTCCTGCCCATCGACGTGACGGCGAGCGACTGGCTCTGCACGCTCGAGGAGGGCGCGGTGCGCCTGGGGCTCCGCTACGTGCGTGGCCTGCGGCAGGCGGCGGGGGAGTCGATCGTGTCCGGGCGGCGCGGGCGGCCCTTCGCGTCCGTGCAGGACATGGTGGACCGCTCGGACGTCCATCGCGACGAGCTGCCGCGGCTGGCGGAGACGGGCGCCCTGAACGCGTTCGGCCTCACGCGGAGGAGCGCGCTCTGGCAGGTCGAGAAGGCGGGACGGCCGCGCGGGGAGCTGTTCGAGCGGACGGAGGAGGAGGAGACCGCGGTGTCCCCCCTGCGCGACATGTCGCTGGCCGAGCGCCTGCACACCGACATCGTGGGGACCGCCCTCACCATCGGACCCCACCCGATCGCGCTGCACCGCGAGGGGCTGGCCGCGCGCGGGGTCCGGCGCGCCTGGGACCTGGCGCGGCTGCCCGAGGGATCGCCGGTGCGCGTGGCCGGCGCCGTCATCTGCCGGCAGCGCCCGGGCACCGCCAAGGGCTTCGTGTTCCTCACCCTCGAGGACGAGACGGGGCTCGTGAACATCACCGTGCGTCCCGACCTGTTCGAGTCGCACGGCCAGGTCGTGGTCACGAGCGAGGTCCTGGAGGTGGACGGGATCCTGCAGACGCAGGGCGGCGTGTCCGTGCGGGCGACCGACGTGCGCCGGCCCACGCTGCCGCGGGTGGGCACGACCTCGCGCGACTTCCGGTAGCGCCTCAGCGGGGATCGGACGCGGACACCCAGGTCACCCCGTTCGGGGCGTCCTTCGAGCGCACGAGCTTGAAGCCGAGCTCGGCCGCCCACTTGCGGGCCGGCTCCGCGAGCCGGGCGTCGTTCGAGAGGATCAGCTCCTGGGCCACGGCCAGGTCCTTGCTCGCGTGGAGCAGGTCGATCAGGACCTTGTCGTAGCCCGGCGGCTTGCGCCGCGCGTAGAACGCGGTGGCCCCCGCCATCTTCGCGTACTCGCGCTTGTCGTAGGCCGCCATCAGCGCGAGCCCCGCGCGCGGGTTCGTGCGCTGGGCGAGCGCGCTGGCGGAGGCCCAGGCCGTTTCCGAATCCTGGAGGCCGGCGACCATCTTGGCCACCTCGGCATCGTCGGGGGCGGGCGCGATGGCGGTCACGGCGGCTCGCGGCGGAGGAGGAGTCGGGCGGGCCAGGGTGGACGGCGGCATGGTGACCGGGGCGCTGGCGGCGGGGGACGCCGGCGGGCCGGCCGGCGGCACGAGCGACCGGACGGCCTCGGGATGGCGCAGGACCACGAACCCCGCCGCCCCGGCCAGGAGGACGAGCCCCAGCGTCACGCATCCCATCGGCGAGGAGGAGGCGATCGGCGTCGGCAGGGCCGCCCCGCAGTTCGGGCAGGCGGTCACGACCGTGCTCGTGATGTTGTACTCGCACTCGCGGCAGACGCGTGCGCCCATACACCCTCGCGAAGCGGAAGCGGGCCAAGCCTACACCACGAACCGCCGGCCATCACGCCCGGCCGGCGGTGCTATCCTGCGGCCCGGAGAGCCTGCATGCGACCGATCCTTCCCGTCTTCATGACCGTGACCTTCGTCCTGGCCGCGGGCGGGCCGACCCTGGCCGCCGACGCCGCCTCCCTGGCCAGGAACGAGGGCGACTTCGTCCTGCGCGACTTCGCGTTCGACAGCGGCGAGCGCCTCCCCGAGCTGCGGATCCACTACGTCACCCTCGGCGCCCCCCACCGCGATGCCCGGGGCCGCGTGGACAACGCCGTCCTCGTCCTGCACGGCACCGGCGGCGCCGGCCGCAACTTCCTGACCGACAACTTCGCGGGCGTCCTCTTCGGCCCCGGCCAGCTCCTGGACGCCGCGCGCCACTTCGTCGTGCTCCCGGACGGGATCGGACACGGCGGGTCGAGCAAGCCCAGCGACGGCCTGCACGCGCGGTTCCCGCGCTACGGCTACCGCGACATGATCCGCGCGCAGCACCGGCTCCTCACCGAGGGCCTCCGCGTGGACCACCTCCGGCTGGTGATGGGGACGTCGATGGGGGGCATGCACACGTGGCTGTGGGGCGAGATCCAGCCCGACTTCATGGACGCGCTCCTGCCCCTGGCCTCGCTGCCCGTCCAGATCTCCGGCCGCAACCGCATGATGCGCCGGATGGTCATCGACTCCATCCGCGACGACCCGGACTGGAAGGGGGGCGAGTACGGCACGCAGCCGCACGGGCTCACCACCGCCGTGTACACGCTGCTGTTCATGGTCAGCAGCCCCCTGCAGTGGCAGAAGGCGGCGCCCACGCGCGAGGCCGCCGACCGGTTCTTCGACGAGCAGGTCCAGGCCCGGCTCAAGGGTGCCGACGCGAACGACATGCTGTACCACTTCGACGCCTCGCGTGACTACGACCCCGGCCCCGCGCTGGAGACGATCCGCGCGCCCCTGGTCGCCATCAACTCCGCGGACGACCAGGTGAACCCGCCCGAGCTGGGGATCCTGGAGCGGGAGATCCGGCGCGTCCCTCACGGGCGCGCGGTCCTGCTGCCCATCTCGGACCTCACGCGCGGGCACGGCACCCATTCGTGGCCGGCGGTGTGGCAGCCGCACCTGGCCGAGCTGCTGCGCGAGTCGGAACCCACGCCGGCCTCCTCGTCCGCGCCGTGAGCCTGCTGCTGCTCGCCGCCGCCGTCCTGGGCGGCACCGCCGCCACCTACCTGTTCGACGACGACGCCGGCCTTCCCGCGCGCCTGGCCATGGCCGCGCCGCTCGGCGTGGCCGCCCTCGGCCTCGTCGGCTACCTGCTGGCCTGGGCGTTTGGGCTCTCGCCTCTCACCGTGGCCGCGTCGGGAGTGGTGGTCGCCGTCGTTCCCCTGGCCGTCCTGCGCGCGGCCGGGCGCCGCGGGGCGATGCGCGACGACTTCCGGCGGGCGCGAGCGGAAGCCGCCGGCGCCTGGCGCCGCCCCCCGCGGGCCATGGTGGCCACCGTCGCCTTCTTCGTGTTGACCGGGCTCGTGGTCGTCCGGCTCTTCGACCGGGCGATGTTCGAGGCGCCCGGGGGTGGGGGAGTGTTCACCGGCGTCGACCACAACCTCGGCGACCTGCCCTTCCACATCGCGATCGCGAGCTCGTTCCTCTACGGCGGCAACTTCCCCCCCGAGCACCCCGAGCTGGCGGGGACGCGCCTGACCTACCCGTTCGTGGTGGACCTCGTGCTGGCCATGCTCATGGCGGCGGGGGCGGCCGTCCGGCGCGCGCTCCTCCTCGAGAACGTGGTGCTCGGCTGGTCGCTGGTGGCGCTGCTGCACCGCTTCACGCTGCGCCTGACCCGGGACCGCCTGGCCGCGATCCTGGCCCCCCTGCTCGTGCTGGCCAGCGGCGGCCTCGGCTTCCTCTGGCTGGCGAGGGATGTGGACCCCACGGCGGGAGGCCTGATCGGCCTTCTCGCCCGCCCGACCCACGACTACACGATCCTGTCCCAGGGGCCGCTGCGCTGGGGGAACCTCGTGATCACGATGCTGATCCCGCAGCGGTCGGTGCTCCTCGGCCTCCCGCTCTTCCTGATCGTGGCCACCCTCTGGTGGGAGGCGGTCACGGACGCGGACCGCGCCCGCGGGCGGCGCCGCCTGCTCGCCTCCGGCGTCATCATCGGCCTGATGCCGCTGGCCCACGCCCACGCGTTCACGATCGCGATGGCGGTGGGGGTGGCCCTGGCCGTCCTCTTCCCCGACGGGAAGGGCTGGACGCGCGCGCTCGGGCTGGCCGCCGTCCTGGCCGCGCCCGCGCTCCTCCTCCTCGGCCGCGGCTCGTCGATGCAGTCGGGCCGGTTCGTGGGGTGGGAGGTCGGCTGGGACCGCGGCGCCCAGGGGATCGTCCGGTTCTGGTGGCTCAACCTCGGCTTCTTCATTCCCGCCCTCGTGGCCGCCCTCGCCTGGCGCGGGCGCCGGCCGCTGGTGGAGCGGCCGCTGCTGCGCTTCTACGCGCCGTTCGCGCTCTGCTTCCTCGTCCCCAACCTCGTCCGGCTCTCACCCTGGATCTGGGACAACATCAAGTTCATGGTGTGGTGGCACGTCGCCTCCGCCGTCCTCGTGGCCCTCCTCCTGGCTCGGCTGTGGCGGATGGGGTCCGGGTGGCGCACGGCCTCGGCGCTCCTCTTCGTGCTCCTCACCCTCTCCGGCGCCCTCGACCTGTGGCGCGCGGGCGCGGGGAAGATCACGAACCCCATCGTCTCTCCGGAGGGGACCGCGTTCGCGGAGGACGTGCGCGCCGCCACTCCGCCGCGCGCGGTCATCCTGCACGCGCCCGCCTACAACTCGGAGGTCTACCTCACCGGCCGGCGCACCGTCGTGGGATACCTGGGGCACATGTGGTCGCAGGGGCTCGACATCGGCAACCGCGAGGCGGACCTCAAGGCGATCTACGAGGGCAGTCCCGACGCTCGCTCCCGGCTCGACGGCAACGGCGTCGACTTCATCGTGGCCGGCCCCCTGGAGGAGGCGATGGAGGACTTCAACCCCGAGGCCCTGAGCGGGCTCCCGGTGGTGGTGGAGCGCGGGCCCTATCGGCTCTACCGCTCGCGGTGAAGCCGGAGCCGGATGATAGAATCGCTGGTACTTCCAGCAAGGGCGTGACGGTCATGGCTACGGCGGCACGGACGCGACGTGAGCGGGCGGCGGCCGAGCCGCGCCGGCGTGCCTCCGCCGGTCCCGCGAAGCGGGCGCCCAGGGGCAGGCCCGCCCCCGAGGCCCGGCCCGACCCGGCGAGCGACATCGACCCGTCCCGCTACATCGCACGCCTGAGCCGGAGCACGGGCAAGGAGATGCCCGGTCCCATCGAGCCGGACGAGCTGCTCGTGCACGCGCACCGCGACCAGCACCCGGCGGAGGTGGTGGCCCAGTACCTCGGCAGTCGCTTCGTCCAGCTCACCCAGCGGGAAGGGCTGGTGGAGAGCACGCTCCGGCGCGTCAACGCGCTGGGGAAGGGAGCGGCGGATTTCGTGGGCAGCGTGACCGGCAGCCCGGCGATCGCGCAGGCGGCCGAGCGGCTGCTCGGGGTCGTGCACCGCGACAGCTACTTCAAGTTCCGTGAGTTCACGCACCTGGGCGAGAAGGAAGTCAAGGCGCGGGTGGACCGGCTGCAGAAGGAGGCCCGCGCCGCCCTGCGCGCCCGGGGCCGGGGGCCGCGCCTGCGCGTCCTGCTCACCGGCGCCACCGGGTTCCTGGGCAAGGAGATCCTCTCCCAGGGGGCCGAGGACCGCCGGATCGACGAGGTGGTGGCCGTCGTGCGGCCGGAGACCATCCGCGACCACAAGACCAAGGAGGTCCTCAAGGTCCTCACCCCCGCCCAGCGCGGGGTCCTGCTCCTCAAGCGGCTCCACATCTCGGGAGCGCGGGCCCGGAAGTTCCGCTTCGTGGCCGGCGACATCGAGAAGCCGGACCTCGGGATCGAGCCCTCCGAGCGGGAGGTGCTTCGCGCGACCCTGACCCACGTCATCCACTGCGCGGCCAGCGTCTCCTTCGACGACACCTACGAGAACTCCTTCCGGGCCAACGTGCTCGGATGCCGCAACGCGCTGGGCTTCTCGCTCTCCGTGCAGAAGGCCCCCGGGTCCGTGTTCGTGAGCCACGTGGCCATCGAGACCTCCTACATCCACGGGCGCAAGCGCCGCTCCATCGCCCAGGAGAACGCGCTCGCCTTCCCGCGCCGCTTCTACAACAACTTCTACGAGCTGACCAAGGCGATGGCCTCCATCGAGACCGATCGCTTCCTGATCGTGGAGGGGCTGCGCGTCTGCCAGCTCCTGCCCTCGATCGTGATCGGCGACTCGCGCACGGGCAACAACCGCGGCGACACCAAGGTCGTCAACGCGCCCATCAACGCCTTCGGACGGGCCAAGGAGGCCATCGACCGCGCGGAGGGTGAGCTGGGGGAGAAGCTGCGCGCGCGCCTGATCGCCATGATCGCGCTCGGCTTCCCCGGGGACGAGACGGCGGAGCTCAACCTCGTCCCCGTGGACCGCGTGGTGGCGGGGATCCTGGCCGCGCTCGAAGTGCCGGAGGCGATCGGGAACCGCATCCACCTCGCCACCGACAACCGCATCCGGTCCCAGGACATGGTGCGGATCACGCGCGAGGAGCTGGGCGCGAACGTGCGCCTCTCCGATCCCACCCTGTACCGCAACGTGACCCTGCCCCTGGTGAAGGCCACCCTCACCCGCCTGAACGAGCCCAAGCTCGCGGCCGCGCTCGAGAAGCTGGGCACGATCTTCGGAGCCTACGGCGAGTGGGGGCAGCCCGTCCACGACGTCGGCAACGACGTGCGCATCCTCGGCCTGCCCATCCGCCGCCCGGACACCGAGCACGCCTTCCGCATGCTCTGCCGCCACAACCGCTACGTGCAGGAATACGGACGGCTGCGCGATGCGGACGAGACCGCGCGCCGCGAGCGGGTCTGGGAGGAGGCGGTCGAGGCCATCGAGCACCGGACCGGGCACCAGATCGGCGCCGTGCCGGCGGTGAAGTTCCGCCGCCTGATGGAAGAGGAGATCGACCTGCGTGCGTTCCGGCGGCGTGCCGCGTCCCCGGCGGCGGGTGCTGGTGCCGGCCGGACCTAGGACGGCCGCGCGCTCGGGCCTCGTCCTGCTCGCGGTCGCGGCCCTCCTGAAGGCGGCGGTGACCACGGCCGCGACCGCGGCTCCGGACCTCATCCTGGCGGGTGGGAAGGTGTTCACCGCGGACCCCGAGCATCCGTGGGCGGAGGCGGTCTCGATCGGCGGCGACCGCATCCTGGCCGTCGGCGCCTCGAAGGAGGTCCGCGCCACCGCCGGGCCCAGGACGCGCGTGATCGATCTCCAGGGCCGCGTCGTCGTGCCCGGCTTCGACGACGCGCACGCCCACGTCGGCGGCGGGTCGATCGGGGCCGTCCTCGCGCTCGCGTCGAACGATCCGCCCCTCGCCGACGTCCTGCGCGTCCTCTCCGCGGCGGTGGCCAAGGCGCCGGCGGGGACCTGGCTGCGGGCCGACATCGGCGCGCGCGTGCTCGACGACCCGGCGGCCAACCGGACGACGCTCGACGAGATCACGCCGAGCCATCCCGTCCTGCTCTCCGCCTGGACGGGGCACGGCGCCCTCCTGAACACGGCGGCCCTGAAGGCGCTGGGGGTGGCCGACGAGGTGCCCGATCCGCCCGGCGGCTGGTTCGAGCGCATGCGGGGCACGCGGCGGCTCAGTGGGATCGTCCAGGAGCATGCGGTGCTCGGCCTCAAGCGCGCGCTCGCGGCGCAGGTCCCCAGCGCGGAGGCGGCGGCGAGCGTGCGCGGCTACGTCCAGCAGGCGCTCCGGCTGGGCATCACCTCCGTGCAGAACATGGGGACGGCCTTGCCCGCACCGCGTCTGGCCGTCCTCCTCCGCGAAGCCGGAGCGCCGCTGCGCTGGCGCATCATGCGTGTCCCGCTCAATGACCCCATCGACGAAGACGACGCGTCCGAGGGGACGGGCCGCGACGACAAGGACGGCGTCCTGGTCTGGGGGCGCAAGTGGATCCTGGACGGCACGCCGATCGAGCGGCTGGCGGCCGTGCGGCAGCCCTATGCGGACCGGCCCGTCTGGACGGGACGCCTCGACTTCACGCCCGCCCAGGTGCGCGCCATCGTCGCCCGCGCCCGCCGTGATCGGGAGCCGCTCCTGCTGCACGTGGTGGGGGACCAGGCGGCGGACGCGGCCCTTTCCGCGATGGAGGCCGACGGCGGCCCCGAGGTCTGGCGGCCGCTCCGGCCGCGCTTCGAGCACGGCGACGGCCTCACCCCCGACCTGATCGCGCGGGTGGCCGCCCTGGGCGTGGGCGTGGTGCAGAACCCGTCGCACCTGACCCTGGCCGAGGTCATGCGCGCGCGCTTCGGCCCGGAGCGCCTGGCGACGTTCCAGCCCCTGCGGTCGCTGGTCCAGAAGGGCATTCCCCTCGCGCTGGGCTCGGACGGGCCGCCCAGCCCGTTCCTGAACATCCTGTTCGCGGTGACCCACCCGACCAACCCGCGGGAGGCGCTCACCCGCGAGCAGGCCGTGACCGCCTACACGCGCGGCTCGGCCTGGGCGGAGTTCGCGGAGACCGAGAAGGGCACCCTCGCCCCCGGGTTCCTGGCCGACCTCGTCGCCCTCTCCCAGGACATCTTCACCGTCGAGGTGGGGCGCCTGCCGGAGACGGCCAGCGTGCTCACCGTCATCGGGGGCCGGGTGGTTTACGATGCGACGATGACCTCCACGGAAAGGAGCCTCCGGTGACCACACAGCCGGGCGTGTTCGATCTCCTGCGTGCGCGGGGCGAGGAGTTCCTGAACCAGTTCTCGAGCGAGCTGATGAGCAACCCGCGGTTCATCCGCGCCATGCAGACGGCGATGCGGGGCAAGGAATGGATCGACCAGGGCGTGGCGCGGGCCCTGCGTACGATGAACGTGCCCACGCGCACGGAGTTCAAGCGCGCGGTGGCGCGCATCGAGACCCTGGAGCGCGAGCTGGCGGAGGCGAAGCGCCAGGTCGCTTCGGCGGCGGCGGCGGCCAGGAAGGCGGCGGCCACGAGGGCCAGGGCGACCGGGGCCGGGGCGTCCGCCTCCCGCCGGCCGCGCAAGGCCCCGGGCGCGCGGCAAGGCTGAGCATGGCCCGGACGGCGATCACGGGCGTCGCCTCCTTCCTCGGCTCCCGCGTCCTGCGGCGGCTGGTGGAGGAGCGCGGTCCGGAGGCGGTGGTGGCGGTGGACGTGGCCGCGCCCGCCCCCGCCCTCGGCGTGCGCCACCGGCCCCTCGACTTCACGCTTCCCGCCTCCGACCAGCGCCTGCTCGAGCTGCTGCGCGAGGAGGAGGTCGACACCGTCGTGCACGCCGCGTTCTTCACCAACCCGCGGCGCGACTCCGGCTACTCCCACGAGCTGGAGTCGATCGGGACCCTCAACCTGCTGGCCGCCGCCGCCGCCGCGGGCGTGCGGCGGGTGATCGTCCGGTCCTTCACCGCCGTCTACGGCGCCCGCGGCCAGAACCCGAACTTCCTGACCGAGGACCACCCGCTGCAGGCCAATCCCGCCCTGGCCTGGGCGCGCGACAAGCTGGAGGCGGAGCAGCACGCCGCCGCGTTCGCGCGGCGCTACCCGGACATGTCGATCACCGTGCTGCGCTTCGCGCCCCTGTTCGGGCCCGGCGTGCACACGTTCTACACGCGCGTGTTCGACCGCCGCGTGGTCCCCCTGCTGATGGGGTACGACCCGCTGGTGCAGCTCCTGCATCCGGACGACGCCGTGGACGCCTTCCTGGCCGCGATCGAGAAAGCGCCGGGCGGCGCGCTCAACGTCGTCCCCAGCCGCCCCATCCCCCTCCTCACCGCCTACCACGTCGCGGCCAAGGTCCCCGTGTTCGTCCCGCACCCGCTCGCGCAGGCGGTGGTGGAGCTGATGTGGGCGGCCGGCGTGGGCGCGGCGCCGGGCGCGTTCGTGGACTACGTCCGGTTCCTGTTCGTGGCCGACGGCGAGAGGGCGCGCGACCGGATGGGGTTCGTGGCCCGGTTCTCGAGCCGCGATTCCCTCTCCGCCTACCTGCGCTACCGGCACCCGCAGGCGGCCTGGCGCGAGGCGGAGGCGCGGACGTGAGCGACAGCGCCAAGGTCGTGCCGCTGGCCCAGGGGCGGCGGCGGGACCACGATGGCGACCGGCGCGAGCGCATCCGCGCCCTCGAGGCGGAGCTCGAGCGCCTGCGCGCGGCGTCCCCCGGGGACGCCGAGCGCGAGGGGTTCCTCGTGGCCCTGGCCCGCCTCCTCCAGAAGGGTGGGGGAGGCCTCACCTGGGACCGGCTGGCTCGCCTCTGGAGCGAGGTCTACTTCGCCTGGCACTCGGAAGACGTGGACGAGTTCGGGTACGACCCCAAGTTCACGCGCACGGTGCTGCCGTTCTTCGAGTTCCTGTACACCGTGTGGTGGCGGGTCGAGACCTCGGGGGTCGAGAACCTGCCCGGAAGCGGGCCCGGCCTCATCGTGGCCAACCACTCGGGGGTGCTGCCCTGGGACGGGATCATGATCAACCTGGCCGTGCGGCACGAGCACCCCGCCCGCCGCTCCTGCCGCATGCTGGCCCTCGACATGTTCGCGCTGCTGCCGTTCCTGGCTCCACTGCTCGCGCAGTGCGGGGCGGTGCGGGCCAGCCAGGAGAACGGCGAGCGGCTGCTGCGGAAGGGCGAGCTGGTGGGCGTGTTCCCGGAGGGCGTGAAGGGCGTCGGCAAGCCGTTCAAGGACCGCTATCGCCTGGCGCGCTTCGGCCGCGGGGGCTTCGTCCGCCTGGCCCTGCGCACGGGCGCTCCCATCGTCCCCGCGGCGGTGGTGGGCGCGGAGGAGATCCATCCCCGCATCGCCGGCATGGATTGGCTCGGGCGGCCGCTGGGCCTGCCCTACCTGCCGATCACGCCCACCTTCCCGGCCCTCGGTCCCCTGGGCGTCGTCCCGCTGCCGACGAAGTGGTCGATCGACTTCGCCGACCCCATCCCGATGGCCGCGTACGGCGCGGACGCGGCCGAGGATCCCATCCTCGTCAACCGGCTCTCCGAGCAGGTCCGGTCGACCGTCCAGCGCATGGTAGACAGCCGTCTGGCCCGCCGCCGCTCCATCTGGTTCGGCTGAGGGCCGGGAGACGGCAAGGAGGTCGTGATGTCGAAGCCCCGCGGAGTCTCCGTCGCCGCCACCCTGGCCCTCGCGGTGCTGGCGAGCCCCGTGCTGTCGCAGTCGCCGCCGGGGGGCAGCGCCGCCCTGCGCTCGTACGCGCGGGCGCGCGAGGTGCTCGACCACGCCCTCGCCGCCAGCGGGGGAGCGGCCGCGCTGCAGGCGATCAAGGACGTCACGCGCTCGGGGGGTGGGACGGCCTACAACCAGGGGCAGAGCCTCAAGCCCATGGACCCGTACACGACGCGGGCGGTGACGGTGATGGCGGTGGCCGACTTCGGCGGGGGCCGCAGCCTGAGCGAGGTCGTCACCACTCCCGCCGGCGGCCTCTCCACCAAGACGCGGGCGGTGCTCAAGGGCGACTCCGGGTTCGCTCACAACCTGCTCACGGGCGTGGTGACTCCGTCCACGCCGGCCGCCCTCACCGGGGCGCGCACGGCCCTGCGGCGCGATCCGCTCTCGATCCTCCTGACCGCCTCCCGGCGCGCGGAGACGCTGCGCTCGATCGGCGAGGACGTGGTGGAGGGCGAGAAGAACGACGTCATCACCTTTGCCGACGCCGACGGCACCCAGGTCACGCTCTACGTCGGCGCGCGCACCGGGCTCCTCTCGAAGTACGAGACGATCGCCGACAACCCCGTGCTGGGCGACACCGTGTCCGAGACCGTCCTCTCCGACTACCGGCCCGTCTCCGGGGTGCAGGTCCCCTTCCACGTGGTCACGCGCGTGGGCGGCCAGGTCACCCAGGACCTGAATTACACGGACGTGAAGATCAACGCCGCTCCCGAAGCCGCCCTCTTCGAGGCCCCCGCCGCCGCGCCCCAGGTGACGCCGCTGGGACCCCCGGGAACCGTCACCGCCACCAAGCTGGCCGACGACGTCTTCTTCCTGACCGGCAGCAGCCACAACAGCCTGCTCGTGACCTTCGCCGACTACTCCGTGCTCGTGGAAGCGCCGCTCAGCGACGACCGCACGCAGGCGGTGATGGCGAAGATCAGGGAGATCGCGTCCGGCAAGCCGGTGAAGTACGTCGTGATGACCCACTACCACTTCGACCACTCCGGCGGGCTGCGGGGCTGGATCGCCCAGGGCGCCACCATCGTCACCACTCCCGCGAACAAGCCGTTCGTGGAGGCGATCGCGGCCGGCAGGCACACCATCCGCCCGGACGACCTGAGCCGCGCCCCGAAGGCGGCGGTGGTCGAGACCTTCACCGGCAAGCGCGTCTTCAGCGCGGGCAGCCGCACCCTCGAGATCTACGACGTGGGGCCCAACCCGCACGTGGCGGAGATGGCGGTGGCGTACCTGCCGGCGGAGAAGACGCTGTTCGTGGCCGACCTGTTCTCGATCCCGGCGGAGGGGCCCCTGGCCCCGGCGGGCGCGGCCACGCGTGAGTTCGCGGCGAAGATCCAGGCCCTCGGCCTGCAGGTGGACAAGATCGCCCCCGCCCACGGGCGGATGGGCACCATGGACGAGCTGCGCGGCGTGCTCACCGCCAGCAAGTAGTCGCGTCAAGGAGAAGGGGCCCGGCCGCGACTACCGCAGGATCAGCGTGTTCCGGGCTTCGCGGGCGACCGCCTCCGGCGTGAAGGCGAGCCGCGGCGTCTCGACCGTGCGCCAGGCGTCGAACTGGTCCGCGTAGTGCTCGCTCGCCACGTGCCCGGATTGCCCCATGAAGTTCACGAGGCGCGTGTCGTCGAGATCGGCGAGGTCCGCGATGAAGCGCATGGAGGGACCCTCGAAGCCCCCGCTCGGGGTGATGCCGAGGACGTTCGGCGTCGTGTTGGAGCCGCCCATCGGCACCGCGGGCGGGCTCAGCAGCGGGCCGAGGACGGACAGCGCGCGCGCCAGCGGGTGCTGGACGGACATGACGTTGAGGGCGCCCCAGTTCCAACGCGTGCGATCGGGGCCGAGGCGCTCCGCGATCTCCGCCTCCGCCGCCCGCCAGGCGCCCAGGAGCACGCCGTCCCAGTCGCGGTCGCCGGGCGGGACCCAGGACGCGGGCCGCTCGAGGAGGAGCTTGTGGATGGCGGCCACGCGGCGGGACAGCGCCCGCGCGACCGGGGAGCCGGCCAGGCGCGGCAGGATGACGCGGGCTCCGATCGCGCGGAACGTCAAGGCGGCCAGGGCGGCCGGGCGGCTGTCCGGCTCCAGGCGTCCGTCCCATCCCGCCATCTCGCGCGCGACGTCCTGCCAGGCGGCGTCCTCGCGGTGGCGCGCCGCCGCCTCCAGGAGCAGGCGCGCCAGGTCGCGATGCGGGATCGAGAGCCGCTCGCCCTGGAGGTGCGCGAAGTCGTCGGCCGTCCATCCTTCGCGCGACTCGAGGCGCTCGAACAGGGTGGCCGCGCGCCAGGGCCCGATCCCGCCGCGCGTGACCTTGTAGGGGTAGTCGGTGCCCACCAGCCGGTTGTTCGCGGTCACGATCCGGCCGGAAGGTGGATCGAAGACGTGGGGCAGATCCTCGAAGGGGACGAAGCCCAGCCACTCGCCGTCCGTGCTCGCGCCCGGGTACGGACGGGAGCCGTCGCCGGCGCGGCGGATGGGCAGCCGTCCCGCCGAGTACCAGCCGACGTGCCCGTCCACGTCCGCGTAGACGAAGTTCTGGGAGGGCCCGGGGAAGAGCCGCACCGCCTCGCGGAACTCGTCCCAGCTCCCAGCGCGCTGGAGGCGCGCGAAGGCGGTCAGCTCCACGGCGTCGTCGGCGAGGGCGGTCCACTGGAGGGCGTACTGGCGGGCCCCGATGGTGACGAGGGGGCCGTGCCGGGTCACGCGCACCACGTGGTCGACCGTCCGCCAGGACGAGGCGAGCGACCCCTCGCGCACACGGATCGACTCGTGCCGCGTCTCCACGCGCGCCCAGCCCCCGGGAGTGCGGTAGCGTTCGGGATCGGCGCGGTCGAACTCCTCCACGTAGAGGTCCGCGCTGTCGTCGTGCACGTTCGTGCAGCCCCAGGCGATCCGCCGGTTGCGGCCGAGGATCACCCCCGGAGTGCCGGGCAGCGCGACCCCGGCCACGTCCAGCTCCGGCGCCGTGAGGTGCACGGCCGACCAGATCGACGGCACCCCGAGGCCGAGGTGGGGGTCGTTCGCGAGCAACGGGCGCCCGCTGGCGGTGTGCGCGCCCGAGAGGACCCAGTCGTTGCTGCCCTGCGCGGTCTCGGCCAGCGCTCCGGCGGCGACGTCGGAGGCGCGGGTGGGGGAGGCCGCATCCGGGAGATCGTGGCCGAACAGGATGCGGTCGTCCGCGAACAGCTTCGGGAACAGCATGGCCTGCACGTCCGCGGGCAGGCGATCGATGGTGGTCGCGCGCAGGGCCTCGTCCTCCCAGCCCTGCGCGAGGTCCATGGCGAGCAGCTTGCCCACGGCCAGGGTGTCCACGGGCTCCCACGAGCGCGGCGCGTACCGTAGCAGGCGGAACTCGAGGGGCAGGGCGTCCCCATGCGTCGCGAGCCAGGCGTTGACGCCGCCGGCGTAGGCCTCGACCAGGGCGCGCAGGTCGGGCGGCACCAGGGGCAGGCTCCGGCGGGCCGCATCGGCCAGCCCGAGGGTGCGCATCTCGCGGTCGGCGGGGAGGGCGGGCGCCCCGAAGGCCTCGGCGAGCTGGCCCTCCGCGCGCCGGCGCAGCAGGTCCATCTGCCACATCCGGTCCTGTGCGGTGACGTAGCCCTGCGCGCGCATCAGGTCGGGCAGGGAAGAGGCTTGCAGGTGCGGCACGCCGAGGGCGTCGCGGCGGACGGTGACGGCGGCGCGGAGGCCGGGAAGCCGCGCCTCTCCGTCGACCTGGGGCAGGGCGCGCCGGGACCCGCGCCAGTAGAGAGCGGCCGTGCCCGCCACCAGCAGGACGAGGCCCAGGAGCAGCCAGGCCGCGCCCCGAAGCACCCTCCCCGGGCCCCGCCGGCGCGCGGGAGTCGGAGAGTCCGCGGGCGGGGAGGAGACGGCGGCGGCCGAGGTCATCCTCGCGCGACCCCCGTCGGCGGCACGCCGAGGGCCGAGGACAGGAGATCGAGCGATCCCGAGAGAGCGCGCGCCACCGGCGAGCGGTACGGGTTCGGCTCCGGGCGCGGGGGCAGGCGGCGCGGGTCGCGCAGCCCGATGCCGTGCCGGCCGAGGAGACGGCCGTACTCGTTCCGGCGGGACGCGAACACGGACAGCGTCGACTGGTAGGCGTGCGCGGCCACCACCTTGCGCGCGCTGTAACGCATGATGTTGTAGCTGAACATGCGGAGGTCGTCGCGCGTGGGCTCCAGCACCAGGATGTCCACCTCCGGATGCTCGGTGCGGTAGCGCTCGAGGCCGTACTGCATGCGCCCGTGCAGGGCGATGCGGAGGACCTGGTCGAGGACGTAGGTGACGCCCTTGCTGCTCAGGTGCGGGCTGAGCGCGGCCAGGCGATTGTCGATGGGGACGATGGGGTTCACGCAGATGACGAGGTCGGCCCCGCCCTGGATGGCCAGGTTGATGTGCGCGGTCTTCTTGACCCCGCCGTCGACGTAGTCGCGGCCGTGGATGCGCACCGGCCGGTACAGGCCGGGCAGGGCGGTGGAGGCCTGCACGGCCTTGGACACGGTTACGCTCGTGTCTCCGCCCGGCCCGAAGTCGACCGCCTCCCCGCGGTCGAGGTCCACGGCGATGACGTGCAGGGGCTTGGGCAGGTCCGCGAACGAGTTGGAGCAGCCGCGGGCGGCGAAGAGGCTCGCGAGGTACTCCTCCAGGCCCGAGTTGTCGAGGAGGCCCGGCGGGAGCATCTCGAAGAGGGACCAGGCGGCGTCGCTCCAGTTCCGCCCCTGGCCGCCGAGGGTGGTCACCACGGCTTCGGCCAGGACGCGGGGCGCGCGCCGCGTCCGTCGCCAGAACTCGCCGAGCCCGAGGCGGAACAGGGCGGACGTGGGGTCGGCGAACGGCCCCCCCCCGGGTGTGGCCACCGCGTCGTACATCTCGCGGGGCGAGATCCCGTTGGCCAGGAGGGCGGTCACGAAGGCCCCGCCGCTCACCCCGACGTAGAAGTCGACGTCGGCCAGGCTGCGGTCGAGCAGGTCCTCGAGCGCGCGCAGGCAGCCGATCTCGTAGACGGCGCCGGTGATGCCTCCGCCCGCGCAGACCAGGGCCACCTTCGATGGTCGGCGTCCTCGGCGGGCACGACCTCGGATCTTCGCCACTCGGCCTCCGGGCATGAGTCTAGAGGACGGGCGCCGCCTCCGGAAGCGGGCGGCGCCCGCCGGGGATCAGTGCGAGGCGGCGCGGGCGGGGGCGGCGGATCGCCGTCCCGCGCGTGGAGACGAGCGGCGGAAGCCGTCGATCTTGTGCGAGAGCTCGGCCACCTTCCGCGTGAGCTCCGACACCTCGTGCCGGCTGGGGATGTTCAGGGCGACGAGCGTGCCCCGCACGGCCTCCTCCACGCGGCGGGCCAGGTTCTTGCGCTCGTGGCTCAGGCGCTCCTGCAACGTGGTCAGCCGGGCGTCGATCTCGCGCGCGGCCTTGCGTCGCTCCTTCTCCGCCCGCTTGCGGAACGAGGCGAGGGCGGCGCGGGCGTCCGCGGGCTTGATGCCCTTGCGGGCGAGCAGGACGCGGAGCTGGCGCTCCGCTCCCGCCTCCGCCGAGCTCAGCGCTTCCACCACCGTCTCCCAGGTCTCGCGGATCCGGTTCCCGGCACGGTGGAGCCGGTCGGCCTTCACGCGGGCACGGCCGCGTCGCGGCGAGGAGGACTTCTTCTTGGTCGGCATGGCTTTCTCCTTCTTCAAGGCTTCTTCTGGCCGAGGCGCCGCGAGCGCCGCCGCGCGGGAGCGCGGGGCGGCCGCAGCAGCGCGTCGAACCGGGCCAGGCGCTCGTTCAGCGCCTGCAGGGCAGGGGTCACCGCGGGGTCCTTCTCCGTGTCCAGCAATCGGCGCAGGCGCGCCTGCACGCCGGCCTGCGCTTCCGCCACCAGCCGTTGGGCGGAGGCGGCGAACTCCTGGCGCAGGGACAGGGCCTCGTCGAGGGTGAGCCGTCCGCGCGCCACCAGTCCGGACACGATGCGCTCGGCCTCGTGACGCGCGCGGGTGGCCGCGTCGTGGGGGTCGATCCACTCCGCGAGGCCGGCCCCGGCCCGGGCGGAGCCGAGGCGGATGAGCCGGCTCAGGACCTGGTGGGGGATGCTGGCCGTGCGCTGCTTGACGCCCTCCAGCACCACCTGGGCCAGGACGACGGTGGTGATGTCCTCGCCGGTGCGCTGGTCGAGGACGCGGACCTCGTGGCCGGCCCCCACCAATGCCGCCAGGTCCTCCAGGGTCACGTAGGAGCGGGCCTGCACGTCGTAGAGCTTCCGGTTGTCGTAGCGCCGGATGACGCGCTCGGCGGCCGTGGTGGCCCCTGCCTTCATGCCCCCAAGATAACGCACTGCGTCATGAATGTCAAGACACTTGTGACGCGTCGCGTCAGGAGGGGCGGAGGGCCCGCGCCCTCAGCGCGGCTTGACTTCCAGGAGCACGGGCAGGGAATCGGGGGCGGGATAGGCTCCGCGCGGCGATCCGGTCGGGGCGGCGCTGGCGTAGGGCCGGAAGCGGCTGGGGAACCCGGCCAGCCGTATGGTGTTGAACACGCCCCACTGCGGCCCGATGAAGAGGGGGATGCTCGGGGCCTCCTGGACGAACCGGCGCTGCAGATCGACGATGAGCTTGGACGTCTCCACCGGATTGGAGGTGGCCTCCAGGCGGCGGAGGATCTGGGTGGCCTCCGCGTCCCCGAAGCGGTGGACGTTCGCCTCCGCGCGCTCGCCGACGGGGCGCACCATCGCGCTGTCCATCTGGCCCCGGTAGAACTCGTACGGAGTCGGCCCCCGGCTGCCGAACCCCATGCTGAGCTCGAACTTGCCGCGCCGCTGGGCGTCGTCCCAGGCGTTGTAGTCGAGGGTCTTCACGGTCACCGCCACCCCGATCTCGGCCAGGTTCTGGCGCATGATCTCCGCCGCCGCCATCCAGTCCGTCCAGCCCTGGACGACGAGGAGCGTGTAGCGCATCGCGCCCCCGCCGGGCACGGCGCGGGTGCCGTCCGCGTCGCGGGCGAGAAGGGCGGCGTCGAGCAGCCTGTTGGCGGCGGCGACGTCATGGCGGCCCCAGGCCTCCTGGGCCAGGGCCGTGTCCTTCCAGCGCTTCTGCGACTCCGCGAGGCCGGTGGCGTCCGCGGGCAGCGGGTAGCCGTTGAGGGCCTCGCGCGTGATGCGGGCGCGGTCGATGGCCATGCTCAGGGCCTTGCGCACGGTGCGGTCGTCGAAGGGCTTCTGCCGCGTGTTGAGCTCGAGGAGCACGGTGGGCCCGGTGTCCGGATACCAGTACTGGTGGTGGGCGGGGTCCTTCGCCACCCAGTCCTTCTCGATGTCCGGGAAGAACAGCGAGGCCCAGTCCACCTGGTCGGCGGCGAGCGCGCGCGTGATCTCGTCGTTGCTCCGGTAGAGGGGCACGCGCAGGACGTCGACCGTGGGCTTCCCCGGCTGCCAATAGGCCTTGTTGCGGCCCAGCTCGTACAGGGTCGGCGTGAACCGCCGCACCTCGACGAAGGGACCGGTGCCCACCGGCGTGGGGTCGTCGAAGGTGGCGGGCTGGGCGACGTCCTTCCACTTGTGCTCGGGCACGATGGCCTGCTCGCCGATGTAGAGGGCCCCGGGGGTGTAGGCGCGCTTGAGCCGGAACTCCACGGTGTTCACGTCGGGAGCGGTCACTTCGGACAGGAACTGCCAGACGCCGTCGTGGTCGAGGGCCGGGTAGCGCCGCATCAGGTCGAACGTGAAGGCGACGTCACGGGCGGAGAACGGAGTGCCGTCCGACCAGCGCACGCCGCCGCGCACGATGAACCGGAGGACGAGGTTGTCCGCGCTCCATTCGTACGAAGTGGCCAGCCAGGGGGCGAAGGCGCCGGTGGCGCGGTTGCAGATGACCAGCGGCTCGTAGACGCCGGCCCAGGTCGGCCACCGCGAGTCGGCGTCGGTGCGGAAGGGGTTGAACGCGCGCGTCCAGGTGCCCTGGCGCGGCCCGATCGTCACGGTGAGGACGGAGCCGGCGGGGGCGCCGGCCGCGTTCTGGGCCGAGGCCGGCGGCAAGGCCAGGCTGGCCACCGCCAGGGTGCCGGCGGCCACGGCGGTGAAGCCGCGCGAAAGGAACTGATTCGTCGAAGGCGCCACAATGTCCCCCCTTTTCGTCCCCTGCGGCGCGGAAAACGCTTTCATCTCCGGGGGGAATGATACGGCCGCCGCGACCCGCGCGTCCATGGCGCGCGCCAAAGCGCTAGATCCATTGAGCTTGCGAGTGACGGGACGCTGCGGGAGGAGACGGCCCCGGCCTCAGCTCGGGGGTGCTTCCAACAGGTGGAGGGAGATGCGCTCGGCCAGGGGAGCGGGGGCGCGGCGGCCGCGCACGATGAACCCGATCCCGAGCGCGGCACCGAGGGTGAGGGTCACGGCCGCGCAGATCCCGGCCAGTCCGAGCGAGCTGAGCACGACACCCACGAGATCGAACGTGGGCTTGTCGACCTTGATCCAGGTGATGGTCTCGGTGGCGAGCCGCGCCACGCCCGTCGGGATCAACGCCGATTGCCTCCGGAGGCCACTGTAGATCTGGCCGCGGGGCCGGTCAACTGGCGCGTGCGCGTCCGGCTCAAGGAGTCGAGGTAGGCGCGCACGCCGTCGAGCAGGCTGCGCGCGATGCGCTCGCGGTGCTCGGGCGTGCGCAGCAGGCGCTCCTCCTGCGGGTTCGACACGAAGGCGATCTCGGCCAGGATGCTCGGCATGTTCGCCCCGATGAGGACGTAGAACGGCGCCGTGCGCACGCCGCGGTCGGACATGTCGGGGCTCACCGGCCGCAGGGTCTGCACGAGCGCCTCCTGCACGCTGGCCGCGAAGTCGTGGCTCTCGTCGATCTTGCTGTTGAGGGCGATGGCCTTGACGAGGTTCTGCAGGTCCTTGAGGGTGGCGGGCGAGATGGCGTTCTCCCGCGCCGCCACCGCCTCCGCGTGCGGGTCCTGCGCGAAGTTCAGGAAGTAGGTCTCCACGCCGCGCACGGCGGGGTTGCGGCTGGAGTTGGCGTGGATGGACAGGAACAGGTCCGCGCCCTGGGCGTTGGCGATGGCCGTGCGCTCCTCGAGGGGCACGAAGACGTCGGTGGCGCGCGTCATCACCACTTCCGCGCGCAGCTCCTCGCGCACCAGGCGCTGGAGGCGCAGGGCCACGTCGAGCACGAGGTCCTTCTCCTGGAGGCCGCCCCGGCCCAGCGTGCCCGGATCGTGGCCGCCGTGGCCGGCGTCGATGACGATCTTGCGTGCGCCCAGGCCGAGCTGGCGGGCCAGGCTGTAGGAGCCGGCCCGGTTGACCTGGGGGGGCGCGGGCGGGGACTCCGGCTCCGACGGCGCGGGTGGCGGCGGCGTGGGAGTCACGGACGCGGTGCGCCGCGGGGGAGGGCCCTCGAAGGGAGGCGGAGACGGGCGAGCGGCGGGCTCGGGGGACGCGGCCAGCCGCGGCACGTCGAGCCGGCCCACGCGGCGAACGGGCAGCGGCGAAGGCGCGGGCGCGCCGGGCGCAGACGTCCTCCCCGCGGGCAGGTCGAACGGCTCCGGCGAGGCGTTGGTCGCCATTGCGGGGGCGGCGGGCGCCGCCGGCGTTCGCCCGGCGACCATCGTGGCCGGAGGCGCGGCCGTGCCCCGCACGTCCACCACCAGGCGCGTCGGGTTCTCCAGGTAGAAGATCGTGTGGTCCTTCACGTCCTTGAAGTCGAGGACGAGCCGCACGACGTCGTCCTTGTTCTGGCCGATGCGGATCTTCTCGAGCAGGCCGTCGCCCACCGGGAACGTGCGGCCCACCAGGTTCGGGTGCAGGCGCGTCCCGTCGAGATCGATCCAGAGCCGCTCCGGCGAGCCGATCCGGTCGTACTTGTAATGGACGGCCTTCTCGACGTCGACGACCACGCGCGTCGAGCTCTCACCGCTCCAGAAGCGGAGGTTGAAGACCTGGGCCAGCCCGCGCGGGGGCGGGCTGGGCAGGGAGGCGTCCTGGGGGCGCGCGCCCTTCTTCACCGCCGCCTTGACCTCCGCCGCGCGCGGGGAGTCGGGGAAGGCGGCCAGGTACTCGCGGCCGGCGGCGGCGACGTCCTTGCGGTCGCCGCCCGCGCGCGCGATCTCGAGCACGTTGTAGAGCGCCCTTTCGCCGAGGCGGCTGCTCGGGTACTCCGCGACCAGGCGGCGATAGGCCTGCACGGCGTCGTCCGTGTAGCTGCCGTCGAACCGCCGGCCCATCTCCCGGTACAGGTCGCCGATGCTCAGCAGCGCGTTGTCGCAGTACCCGCTCTGGGGGTACCGCGCGACCAGGCGGCGGTAGCGCAGGACGACCCGCTCCCATTCCGGCTTCTTGACCGCCCGCGCGGGCGAAGCCTTCAGGGAGGCGAGGGCCTGCTGAGCGTCCTGGAAGAGGACGGCGTCCGGACGAGGGTCGGGCGTGCTCGCCGCCCGCGGGCGCTTCTTGGGCGCGTCGGCGCGGAGGGGAGGCGGACCCGTGGCGAGGGCGAGCAGCACCGCCGCCGCCAGCGCCACCGTCCGCCGGGTTCGCGCCGATCGGATCACTTGGGCCAGCTGTCCACCGTCTCGTAGTAGTCGGCGGCGACCAGGATCTCGCGGGGCTTGGAGCCGTCGGCGGGACCGACGATGCCGTCGCGCTCCATGATGTCGACCAGACGGCCGGCCCGGCTGAAGCCGATCCGGAACCGGCGCTGGAGCATGCTCGTGGAGGCCTGGCCGCTCTGCACCACGAAGCGCACCGCGTCGTCGAACAGGTCGTCGCGCTCCTCGACCACCGCCGCCTCCGTGGTGCGCTCGGTCTTGCCGACGGTGTCGTCGAAGCTGGGCTTGCCCGCCTTGCGCAGGTAGGAGGTGAGCCGGGCGATCTCCTTCTCGGTCACGAAGGCGCCGTGGATGCGGGTGAGGCGGGCGGAGCCCGGAGGCAGGAACAGCATGTCGCCCTTGCCCAGCAGGTGCTCGGCCCCGATGGAGTCGAGGATGGTCCGGCTGTCCACGCGCGCGGCCACGCGGAACGAGATGCGCGAGGGGAAGTTGGCCTTGATGAGGCCGGTGAGCACGTCCACCGACGGCCGCTGGGTGGCCAGGATCAAGTGGATCCCGACCGCGCGCGCCATCTGGGCCAGGCGGGTGATCGCCTCCTCGACCTCGTGGGAAGAGATCATCATGAGGTCGGCCAGCTCGTCGATGATGATCACGATGTAGTGCAGCGGCCGGAGCTCCTCCGCCCCGTTCTCCGCCGGCGGCCGCTCCGCCTTGATGATGTTGTTGTACTGGTCGATGTTGCGCACGCCCTCGGAGGCCAGCTTGCGGATCCGCTTCTCCATCTCGCCCACCGCCCACCGGAGGACGTTGGCCGCGATCTTGGGGTCGGTGACCACCGGGGTGAGCAGGTGGGGGATGTCCTCGTAGACGCCGAGCTCGAGGCGCTTGGGGTCGATCAGGATCATGCGTACCTCGTCCGGGGTGGACTTGTAGAGGATGCTCGCGATCATGCAGTTGAGGCCGACGCTCTTGCCGGTGCCGGTGGATCCGGCGATGAGCAGGTGGGGCATGGTGGCGAGGTCGGTCACGTACGTCTCGCCGTTGACGGTCTTGCCCAGGGCGAGGGTCAGCCGCGCGCTCGACTTCTGGAAGGCCTCGCCCTCCAGGATCTCGCGCAGGTAGATCGTCTCCCGGACCTCGTTGGGGATCTCGATGCCGACGGTGCCCCGCCCGCTGATGCGGTCGATGCGGATGCTCTCCGCCTCCAGGGCCAGGGCGAGGTCGTCGGCCAGCCCGACGATCTTCGAGTACTTCACCCCCGCGTCGGGCTTGAACTCGTAGGTGGTGACCACGGGCCCGGGGTGGATCTCGACCACGGTGCCGAGCACGCCGAACTCGCCCGACTTGCCCTGCAGGGTCTTGGCCTTCTCGAACAGGCGCGTCTTGTCCATGGGGGCGTCGATCTTGATCTCGTCCATGATCGAGGTCGGGGGCAGCGGGAAGTCGCCGCGCACGACCACGGATCCCGTCCCGCGGCGTCCGCGCGTGGCGGAGGACACCGGGGGAAGCGTGGGCACGGGCTCGGGCGTGTCGTCCACCCCCTCCTCCCCGGCCTCGGCCTCGCGCGCCTCACTCGCCTCGCTCTCCGCGTCTTCCTCCCCGGCCGGCCCCGCGAAGGCCAGCGCCTTCTGGCCCGCGCGCCCGCCGTCCGCCTCCGCCTTCACCTTGCGCACGCGGGGCACGCTCTCGCTCTCCGGCGCCTCCTTGTCCTTGGCGTGCTTCTTGATGACCTCGCGGCGCATCCTCTCCTTGCGCCGCGCCTCCAGGAGGTGGGCCCAGGCGGTGCGCGCGGCCTGGATGCGCGCGGCCAGGAAGTGGCCCAGCCCCGACAGGAAGGCCGCGAACGAGAACTGCGTGGCCAGGATCAGGGAGACGAAGAGGGACGTGGCCAGCAGGATGTACGCGCCGGTGCGGTTGAAGCTCGCGGTGAGCATCGCCGCCGCGAGCTGGCCGGCGGCCCCCCCCGCCCGCACCGGCTCGCCCTCGATCGTCACCACCCCGAAGGTCAGGGTGAGGAGCGCGGTGAGCGACAACAGCAGCAGGAACAGGCCGGCCGCCTTCGTGTAGGGCGCCTCGATGGGCCGGCACCAGAACAGCTTCCAGCCGGTGATGCCGAGCACGAGGGGCACGAGCAGCGCCGCCACCCCGAAGAGCTGGGGGATGAGGAGCTCGGCCAGGAAGGCGCCCATGGGGCCGATGAAGTTGCGGACGGGACCGCTGGCCCCGGCCTTGAAGAAGGGGACGGGGTCGGCCGGGTTGTAGGTCGCCACGCTGATGAGCACCATCAGCGAGAGGCCGAACGAGACCAGGCCCAGGAACTCCGCCGTCTTGGTGCTCTTCTGTACTGACGCCATCAGACCTCCATCACGACGGGGATGACCATGGGACGCCGCTGGGTGCGCTTGCGGAAGAGGCGCCGCAGCTCCTGCCGCAAGCGTTCACGAGTGAGGGCGGGGTCGTAGCGCTCCTCGGGCGGGCGCGTGTCCACCGCTTCCGCCAGGAGCCGCGTGGCCTCGTCCATGAGCCCCGGCCACTCCTCCCAGTCCACGAACCCGCGCGTCACCATCTCCGGCATCGACTCCCGGCGCCCGGTCTGGCGGTCGAGCACCACCACCGGCACCACGATGCCGTCCGACGAGAGATGGCGCCGGTCGCGCACCACGACCTCCTCGACCTCGTCCACCCCGGAGCGGTCGAGGAGCAGGCGTCCGGCGGGCACGCTCTCCGCGTTTCCCGCGCGCTCGCCGGAGAGGGCCAGGACCTGGCCGTCCTCGAGCACGAACACGCGCTCCGCGGGGATCCCCGCCTGCACGGCCAGCCGCGCGTGCTGGGCCAGCATGCGGTACTCGCCGTGGACGGGCACGAAGTAGCGGGGGCGCACGCGCTGGATCATCTCCACCAGCTCGTCCTGGCTGGCGTGGCCGGACACGTGCACGCGCGCGGTGCCGCCGTGGACGACGTCGCAGCCGCGGCGGAAGAGGTTGCCGATGACGCGCGAGATCGCGCGCTCGTTGCCGGGGATGGGGCGGGCGGAGATCACGACGGTGTCACCCGGCCCCACCGCCAGGTCGCGGTGCTCGTCCACGCTCACCATCGAGAGGGCCGAGAACGGCTCGCCCTGGCTGCCGGAGACGAACAGGCACAGGCCCCCCGCCGGATAGTCGCGCACGGCGCTCTGGGGGAGGACGCTCGCCTTGGGCAGGTCCAGGAGGCCCAGCTCCATCGCGACCTCGGCGTTGTCGGCCATGCGCCGGCCCACGAAGGCGATGGAGCGGCCGGCGGCGAGGGCGCCGCGCGCCGCGCGCTGGATCCGCGGGACGGAGGTGGCGAAGCAGGAGACGAGCACGCGTCCCCGCGTGCGCGCGAAGACCTCCTCGAAGGCGGGCAGGAGGTCGTCCTCCGCGCCCGTGCGGCCGCGCATCTCCACGTTCGTGCTGTCGGAGAGCAGGGCGAGCACGCCACGGTCGCCCCAGGCGGTCAGGGCCTCGACGTCGGTCTGCTCGTCGGAGGCGGGGCCGAGTCCGATCTTGAAGTCGCCGCTGAGGAGCACGGTGCCCATCGGGGTCTCGATGGCGAGGGCGAGGCTGTCCGTCACGCTGTGGGCGACCTTGATCGGGTGCACGCGGAAGGCGCCGAGCTCGACCGGCTGTCCGGGAGTGAGCAGGCGGAGGTCGGCCTCCATCTCGCGCTCGCGCAGCCGCCGCCGCACGAACCCGAGGGTCAGCGCGCTGCCGTAGACGGGCACCCCGGGAGCGGCCTCGCAGGCGAAGGCGAGGGCGCCGATGTGGTCCTCGTGGCCGTGCGTGAGCAGGATTCCGCGCACGGACTCCCGGCGGTCGGCGAGATAGCGGAAGTCGGGGACGACGGAATCGACGCCGGGAAGGTCGGCGGTCGCGAACAGCGCGCCCGCGTCGACGAGGAGGCACTCCGCCTCCCACTCGAGCACGAGCGCGTTGAGGCCGAACTCGCCGAGGCCGCCCAGCGCGACCAGACGGAGCGCCCCGCGATCAGAGGACGGAAGCATGGTTGATGGCGCACTCGCGGCCGGCCCGCCGCGCGCCTCCTCTCCTACGTGCCGCTCCCCAGCGCCTGAGCCAGCCGCGCGAACTCCACCACGGATAGCGTCTCCGCCCGCCGGCGACCCTCGATCTTGAGCAACCTCAAGTGTTCCTTTAGGTTAGCATAGCTATCTTGAAGGTTGTTTTCAAGTGTTCGTCGCCGCCGGGCGAAGGCGGACTTGAGAAGCCTCTCAAAGGCTGCGGGGTCATCGACTTGGGCTCGGGGAACGGGCAGGAAGCGCGCCCGCAGCAGGGCCGAATCCACCTTCGGAGGCGGCTGGAAGGATCCCGGCCCGAACCGCAAGGGGATGTCCGTGTCCGTCCACAGCGCGAACAGGACCGAGAGGATTCCGTACTCGCGCGATCCGGGGGGCGAGGCGACGCGGCGCGCGACCTCGTCCTGGAGCATCACGTGGAGGTCCCGCACACGGCCGCGGAGGTCGAGGAAGCGGCGCAGCAGCGGGCTCGAGACGTAGTACGGCAGGTTCCCGACGAGCCTCCCCCCCGCCGGCGCCAACTCGCGCAAGTCCGCGCGCACGGCGTCCGCGGTCACGATGCGCACGTTCGCGGGCGCCTTCTCGCGGAGGCGGGCGGCCAGCGCGCCGTCGACCTCGACGGCGACGACCTCGCGGGCGAGGGCGGCCAGGGGAAGGGTCAGGGCGCCCGCTCCGGGCCCGATCTCGAGGAACGACTCGTCCGGACGCGGATCGAGGACGCGGAGCAGGCGCTCGACGGAGGCGGAGCGCAGGAAGTGTTGGCCCAGGCGGCGAGGCATGCGCTAGGGTAGTGTATTGCCCACACCCGCGATGGCGCCGCCTCTCAAGGTCTGCTTCGTCACTTCCGAGATGACGCCCTTCATGAAGACGGGGGGGCTCGCCGACGTGTCCGCGTCGCTGCCGCGGGCCCTGGCCCACCTCGGCCATCACGTCACGGTGTTCCTCCCGCGCTACGGGCCGATCCCGTTCCCGCCGGGCGAGTTCGCGGGATCCGTCCACGTGCCGGTCGATCCCGTGCACCGCAGCGCCGGCTTCTACCGGCTTTCGCTCGAGGACGGGGTGGAGGTCGTGTTCATCGAGCATCCCGCCTTCTTCGACCGGCCTCTTCCCTACGGCGTCGGCAACGACGACTACGCGGACAACCGGCTGCGCTTCGCCTTCCTCTCCCGCGCCAGCCTCGAGTACCTGCGCTCCCGCGGGCAGCGGCCGGACGTGTTCCACGCCCACGACTGGCAGACCGGCCTCGTGCCCGTCTACCTGAAGGCCTTCTACTGGGACGATCCGGCGCTCTACCGGTCGCCGACGCTGTTCACGATCCACAACCTCGCCTACCAGGGCAACTTCGGCGGGGACACCCTCGACGTGCTGGGTCTGCCGTGGCACCTCGGCAGCGAGGACGCCCTGGGGCATCACGGGGCCGTGAGCTACATGAAGGCCGGCATCCAGTTCTCGGAGGTGGTCAACACCGTCTCCCCGCGTTACGCGCAGGAGATCCAGAGAAAGGAGACGGGCTACGGCCTCGACGCCGTCCTGCGCGCGCGGGGCGGCGACCTCGTCGGGAGCCTCAACGGCGTCGACTACAGCGAGTGGGACCCGCGGCACGACCCTCACATCGCCGCCCGCTACGGGCCGGAGGACCTCGCGGGCAAGGCGGACTGCAAGGGCGACCTCCTGCGGTCGTTCTCGCTGCCGGAGGAGCCCCGCCTGCCCGTGGTGGGGATCGTGTCCCGGCTGGTGGCGCAGAAGGGCTTCGACATCGTGGTGGGGGCCTGGTACGACCTGCTGCAACGGCCCATCCGGATGGTGGTGCTGGGGACGGGAGAGCCGGCGGTGGAGGCGGGGTTCCGGGCCCTGGCCGAGCGCGCGCCGGATCGCTTCGCGGTCCGCCTGGGATACAACGAGGCGCTCGCCCACAAGGTCATCGCGGGCTCGGACGTGTTCCTGATGCCCTCACGCTACGAGCCCTGCGGCCTCACGCAGATGTACAGCCTGCGCTACGGGACGGTCCCGGTCGTGCGCGCCACCGGCGGCCTCGCCGACACCGTCGAGCCGTGGGACGCGGTCTCGGGCCGCGGCACCGGCTTCCGGTTCGACACTCCGGACGGCACCGGCCTCATCTGGGCGCTCGACCAGGCGCTGGGAGCGATGAAGGACGGCGCGGCCTGGCACCGGCTCATGCGCAACGGCATGGCCCGCGATTTCTCGTGGGACCGCTCGGCCGAGCAGTACGTCGAGGCCTACCGGAAGGCGATGGGGAAGGTTTGATCGTCCGGTATACTGGTCGGCAGGGGCGCTCGAGACCCGGAGGAGATCCTTGGCCGACACGATCCAGACCCTGACCGACGCCAACTGGGAGTCCGACGTCATGAAATCGCCCGAGCCCGTGCTCGTGGACTTCTGGGCGGACTGGTGCGCGCCCTGCAAGACGCTGATGCCGGCGGTGGAGGCGGTGGCCGAGCAGTTCAAGGGCCGGCTCCGGGTCGGGAAGGTCAACGTGGAGGAGAACGAGCAGGTCCCCTTCCAGTACAACATCACCACCCTGCCCACGCTGCTCGTCATCAAGGGCGGCAAGGTCTCCGAGCAGCGCGTCGGGCTCATCTCCCGCGACAACCTCGTCAAGCTCGTCGAGCCGCATCTGGGCTGAGCCACGCCCGGCCGCGTGGAGACGTTCACCGACGCGAACTGGGAAGGCGAGGTCGCCACCTCCCCGGTCCCGGTCGTGGTCGGCTTCTGGGCCGAGTGGTGCGTGCCCTGCCACATGGCGGCGCCCGCCCTGGAGAGCGCGGAGGCCCAGCACCGCGGCCGCCTGCGCTTCGGCCTCGTGAACTACGACGAGAACCCGCGCCTGGTCGAGCGTTACGCGGTCCAGGGGCTGCCGACCCTCATCGTCATGAAGGACGGCCGTGCCACCGACCGCCGCGTCGGGCTCATGGGCCGCGCCGCCCTGCTGGACCTCCTCCGCAAGCACGTCGCGCGCTGAAGCGCGGCGAGGAGCGGACTTACGCGGTGCCGGCCCGGCCGCGCTCGCGCTCGCGCTCGATGAGCACGCGGCGCAGGATCTTGCCGGAGGGCGACTTCGGGATCTGGTCGATCATCTCCAGGCGCCGCACGCGCTTGGTGGGGGCGACGCGCGCGGCCACGAACGCCATCAGCTCCTCGGGCGTGACCTGGGCCCGCGCCACCACGAAGGCCTTCGGCACCTCGCCCGCCTCGTCGTCCGGGCTGGGGATGACGGCGGCGTCCGCCACCGCCGGGTGGGTCAGGAGCAGGGCCTCGAGCTCGGCCGGCGCCACCGGGCAGCCCTTGTACTTGATCAGCTCCTTGAGCCGGTCCACGACGTAGAAGTCGCCGTCCGCGTCCGCGTAGCCGATGTCGCCCGTGTGCAGCCAGCCCTCGGGGTCGATCATGGCCGCCGTCGCCTCCGCCCGGCCGAGATACCCCTTCATGATCTGCGGCCCGCGCACGCAGATCTCCCCCTGCTCGTCCGGTCCGAGCTCCTTGCCGGTCGCGGGGTCCACGATCTTGCCCTCGGTGTTGGGCACGAGCTGGCCGATGGAGCCGGGCTTGGCCTCGGCCCCGGGGCCCACGTTGGAGTGGGTGACCGGGCTCGTCTCCGTCATGCCGTAACCCTGGAGCATGGCGCAGCCCAGGCGCTGGGTGACCGCGCGCGCGAGCTCGGCGCTGAGGGGGGCCGCCCCCGAGAGGAGCTGGCGGAGGCTGGCCAGGTCGCGGCCCTCGACCGCCGGATGCTTGGCCAGGGCGAGGGCGATCGGAGGCACCACGAAGGCCCAGGTCGCGCGATGCTCCTCGATCGCGCGCAGGAACGACTCCAGCTCGAAGCGGGGCAGCACCACCAGCGTGGCCCCCGCGCGCAGGCCGCCGTTGAGGATGACCTGCAGGCCGTAGATGTGGAAGAACGGCAGCACCGCCACCACGACGTCGCCTTCCGAGACGGGGAGCGTGGCCTCGCACTGGGCGAGGTTGGCCACCAGGTTGCGGTGCGTGAGCATCACGCCCTTGGGCAGGCCGGTGGTGCCGCTCGAGTAGGGCAGGGCGACCACGTCGTCCGCCTCGACGGCGGGCGAGGGGACGGGCCCGGCGGCGCTCACGAGGTCGGCGAAGGCCACCGCCCCTTCCGCCTCCCCGAAGACCACGATCTCGCGCAGGCCGGCCCCGGCGGCGGCGGCCCGGGCCTTCTCCATGAGGGCGGGGGTGGTGAAGAGGCAGCCGGCCCGGCAGTCGCGCAGCTGGTTCGTGAGCTCGTCGGCCGTGAAGAGGGGGTTGACCGTGGTCACCACCCCTCCCAGGCGGGCGACGGCGTGGAACGCGATCGGGTACTCGAGCGAGTTCGGCGCGTAGATGCCGAAGACGTCGCCCTTGCCGTAGCCGCGGGCGGCCAGGCCGGCGGCGGTGCGCGCGATCGTCGCCTCCACGCCTCCGAACGTCATCCGGCGGCCGGTGAGGGCGTCGATGAGAGCGGTCCGACCGGCGATGCCGGGGGCGCGCTCGAGCACGTACGTCGTCAGGGGGACGGCCGGAATCTCGATCGAGGGCCGCCGGCTGCGGAAGACCATGCGCGGATCCTAGTCGATCTCCATCAATCCTTGATGGCGGGGGGGCGAGGCCAGGCTGGGCTCGGCCGGCAGCGGCGGGGCCGCGTCCAGGACCTGCCGGGCACAGGCCAGGATCTCCTCGTCGCTGGCCCTGACCCCGCGCCCGTGCAGGCGGACCCAGAGGCGCAGCAGGCCGTCGACGTAGTGATAGCGCTTGCGGGTGACGCGCAGGGCGTCCACGGCCAGCAGCCAGCCGAGGTAGTCGCGGATGGCCCCCGGGGTGCGGCCCAGCCGGGCCACGAGGGCGGTGAGGTTGAGCCCCTCCTCGGCCGCGACCGCCGCCAGCACCGCTTTCGACATCCCGTACCCTCGGCTGCGCAGGAGGAGGACCTCGTAGGTGTGGCGGCAGGCCTGCTCGAGCCGCCCGCCCAGCGCCATCTCCTCCGCCCAGGCCACGGCGACCGGCATCCCGCCTTCGAGGCGATCCAACAGGGCGCGCGCGTAGCGCGGCCATCCGAAGGAGACGGCGGCGAGCGCGGAGCCGTCCGCGCGCAGTCCGCGGCGGCGTGCCTCGGCCTGGAGCTCGCCGGCGGAGAGGGCGGGCAGGGGCAGCGCGGCCATCGTCGGCCAGAGCCCATGCGCGACTCCCGGGAACGACGTGGCCAGGACCGTCCCGCGCGGCCGGGCGGACAGGGCCGCGCCGAAGGGTCCGTCCACCTCACGCAGCCCCGGGAAGTAGGCGAGCGAGCGGATCTCGGTGGCCTCGTCGAGAAGGAGGACGACCGGCCGTCCTCCCGCCGATTCCAGGGCCGCCCAGGTCGCGAGCAGGGCCTGGACCGCGCGCGCGCCTTCGTGGCGGCCCGAGCGGGCGAGCTGGCCGGCCTCGCGCGCCCGCACGGCCGCGCGGCCCTCGAGCCCGTCCGGCAGCGCGCCCAGCGCCGACTCCACGAATCGCTCGGGCGAGGTGGCGGCGGCCAACAGGTCGAGGTACACCGGCCGCCAGCCCTCGGCGGCCAGAAGGTCGGCGGCGGCGTGGAGGAGGGTGGTCTTTCCGGCGCCGGGGGGCCCGGTGACGAGGAGCGGCGGGCCCTCGCAGCTCCGCACGAGCTGGGAGACCAGGGGCGCGCGCTCGAAGGCCGCCCTCATCGTGCCCCGACCAGCGGCGTCCGCACGCCCCGCTCGCGGGCGACTTCGAGGGCGCGCTCGTAGCCGGCGTCCGCGTGGCGCATCACGCCCGTGCCGGGATCGGTGGTGAGGACGCGCTGCAGGCGGGCGGCTGCCGCCGCGGAGCCGTCGGCCACGACCACCATGCCCGCGTGAATGGAGTACCCCATGCCCACGCCGCCCCCGTGATGGACGGAGACCCAGGTGGCGCCCGCGACCGCGTTGAGCAGGGCGTTGAGGATCGGCCAGTCCGCGACCGCGTCCGAGCCGTCGCGCATGTTCTCGGTCTCGCGGTTGGGCGAGGCCACCGAGCCCGCGTCGAGGTGATCGCGCCCGATGACGATCGGAGCCGTGACCCGGCCCGCCCGGACGAGGTCGTTGAACACGAGCCCCATCTTCGCCCTTTCGCCGTAGCCGAGCCAGCAGATGCGCGCGGGCAGGCCCTGGAAGGCCACGCGCTCGCGGGCGAGGGTGATCCAGCGGGCCAGCGCGCGGTCCTCGGGGAACGTGCGCAGCACGGCCTCGTCGGTGGCGGCCAGGTCCGCGGGAAGGCCGGAGAGGACGGCCCAGCGGAACGGGCCCTTCCCCTCGCAGAAGAGCGGACGGATGTACTCCGGAACGAAGCCGGGGATGGCGAACGCGTCCTCCACCCCCGCCTTCTGGGCCTGCGCGCGGATGTTGTTGCCGTAGTCGAAGGTGACGGCGCCCTTCTTCTGGAGGTTCAGCATGGCGCGCACGTGCTCGCCCATGGCACGGTAGGCCTCGCGCATGTAGCGCGGAGGGTCGGAGGCGCGGAGGGCCAGCGCGGCTTCGTAGGTCATCCCGTTGGGCACGTAACCGCTGAGGGGATCGTGGGCGCTGGTCTGGTCGGTCAGGAGGTCGGGGACGACGCCGCGGCGGACGCACTCCGGCAGCACGTCGGCGGCGTTGCCGAGGAGGCCGATCGAGAGCGGCCTCCGGGCGGCTTTGGCCTCGCGCGCCCGGGCCAGCGCCTCGTCGAGGCCCTCCACCCCCACGTCGAGGTACCGCGTCTCCAGCCGCCGCTGGATGCGCGAAGGGTCGACCTCGACCGCGATGATCACGCCCTCGTTCATGGTGGCGGCCAGCGGCTGCGCCCCGCCCATCCCGCCCAGGCCGGCGGTGAGGACCAGCCGCCCCTGCAGGCTGCCCCCGAAGTGCCGGCGCGCCGCCTCCGCGAACGTCTCGTAGGTGCCCTGGAGGATGCCCTGGGTGCCGATGTAGATCCACGACCCCGCGGTCATCTGGCCGTACATCATCAGGCCCTTGCGGTCGAGCTCGTAGAAGTGCTCCCAGTCCGCCCACGCCGGCACCAGCATCGAGTTCGAGATCAGCACGCGCGGGGCCTCGGCGTGGGTCTGGAAGATGCCCACCGGCTTGCCGGACTGGACGAGGAGCGTCTCCTCGTTCCCCAGCTCGCGCAGGCTGCGCACGATCGCGTCGAAGCACTCCCAGTTGCGCGCGGCCTTGCCGATCCCCCCGTAGACGACGAGGTCCTGCGGGCGCTCCGCCACCTCGGGGTCGAGGTTGTTCATGAGCATCCGGAGCGCGGCTTCCTGCTGCCAGGAACGGCAGGAGATCTCCGTTCCGCGGGGGGCCCGGATGGTGCGGCCGGCCATGGGGGAGACTCTATCCCAGAAGCGCCGCCCTATCGTGCCGGGTCCGGGAAGCGCCGCAGGGCATCCGCCGGGAACGACCACTCCGGCGTCTCGAGCGGCTGGCCCGGCCCCGCCAGATCGTGTCGTCGTCCTGGCCGATGCCCGGCCACAGGTACCCGGCGAGCAGGACGGCCAGCGAGAGGGACCGTCCCATCAACGCGCGGCTCCACTCAAGCGCGACGGATCGATCACCACGTGCTTGATGCGCTCGCGTCTCCACGTGTAGGTGACATGGACGAGGCCGTCCCTGGTCTGGATGGCGGCCGGATAGGAGTGCTCGCCCGGCGCGTCCTCGAGGACGAGGGCCTTGCGCCAGTCCTTCCCGTCCGCGGAGAGCGCGACGTCGAGCCTCGCGCGTCCCACCGCCGTCGGGTTGTACACGAGGAGGAACCTCCCGTCCGCCAGCCGGAGCGCGTCGATGCCGGCGCTGGGGTTCGGAAGCGCGGTCGCCGCCATACGGGCCCAGCTCCGTCCCTGGTCGTCCGACCAGGCCTCGGTGACGACCCCTTGACGGCTGCGGCACAGGATCTGGAGGCGCGTCGCCGAATGGACGAGGATCGTCGGCTGGATCGCGCCGAACTCGGCGGGATCGTTGAGGGGACCGATGCTGCGCCAGGCCCGCGGGGTGGCCAGATCCTCGAGGCGCCAGGCCTCTCCGGGCCGGGGAGGGACGAAGCGCTCGAGATGGACGACCCAGCCCGCGTGCTCGGTGCTCGACCCGGCCAGCATCTCGCGCGACGGGAGCTCGACCGGCTTGGCGCGGATGGGACCGAGGATGCCGGAGGGGAGCGCGACCGCTTGCGACCACGTTCGCCCCTCGTCCGTGGACGCGCGCACTTCAGCCCACCACTCGCGGGGACTCGGGCCCACCTTGTAGAACAGGAGGAGCGGCCCGGTCGAGGGCAGGAAGAGGACGGGATTCCAGCAGGGCTGGGGACGGCCGTCGGGGCCGGCGCCGCGGGCCACCTCTTCCGGTGCCGACCAGGTCGCATCGCGCTTGCGCGCGACCCAGATGCCGACGTCGGAGCGGCCTTCGCCGGTGCCCCCGAACCAGGCGGCCACGAGCCCGGTCCGCGTTTCCACGATCGTCGAGGCGTGCGCGGCCGGGAAGGGCGCACGGTCGTACACGAGCTCGGAGAGCACGATGCCCTCGGGCGGCGTCGCGGACCCCATCTCGGCTGCCGCGGCAACGGCCAGACCGACGACCGCGCCGAGCTTGTTCCAGAACAAGTCGACCGCGCCCGTCTACATCAGGTAACGCTGCGAATCCGTCGAGTGGTCCTTGGCCAGATCGTACGGCGCGGCCTTGCCCCCCTGGATCACCTTCAGCTTGCCGCGGACGCGGGCGGGCGGCGGCGCGGACCGGCGCGTCCAGATCCGCTCGCCCCAACCGATGGCGAGGAGGGTCACGGCGGCGAAGCCGACGTACCACCGCCAGGCGTGGACGCCGAGGGTGAACCCGGACAGAAAGGCGACGAAGGCGGCCAAGACGAGGAGGGCGGTGCCCCGCATCCAGGAGCGACGCATCGGGACTGGGCTCATGGGACTGATCCTCCTCTACTCCAGGGTACCGCAGACCGCCCCCGCCTCGTGGGCCAGTATGCCCGTGCTCACGACGGCGGCCACGGCCTCGATCTCCGGGGAGAGGACGCGGTCCCGGTCGTAGGGAGGGACGGTCGCGCGGACCCGCGCATAGGCCGCGCGCAGGGCGGGGGAGGTCTCCAGCGGCTTGAGGAACTCGAGGGCCTGGCAGGCGGCGATGGCCTCCACGGCCAGGATGCGGCGGGTGTTGGCCACGGCACGCGCGGCCTTGAGGGCGGCCGTCACGCCCATCGACACGTGGTCCTCCTTGCCCGCCGAGGTCGGGATGGAGTCGACGCTGGCCGGATGGGCCAGGACCTTGTTCTCCGAGGCCAGGGCGGCGGCGGTGACGTGCGCGATCATCAGGCCCGACTGGAGCCCGCCGTCGGGGGTGAGAAAGGCGGGGAGACCCGAGAGGGCCGGGTTCACGAGGCGCTCGATGCGGCGCTCGCTGATGCTGCCCAGCTCCGCCATCGCGATGGCCAGGACGTCGGCGGCCAGCGCCACCGGCTCGCCGTGGAAGTTCCCGCCCGAGACGAGCTCGCCCGTGTCCGCGAACACCATCGGGTTGTCGGTGGCGGCGTTGAGCTCGATCGACACCGTGCGCGCGGCGAACTCGAGGGCGTCGCGCACCGCCCCGTGCACCTGGGGCATGCAGCGCAGGGTGTAGGCGTCCTGGACCTTTCCGCAGTCGCGGTGCGACTCGCGGATGGGGCTGCCCGCGAGCAGCTTGCGGAGGTTGCGGGCGGAGGCGGCCTGGCCCGGATGCGGGCGGGCGGCGTGGATCCGCGGGTCGAACGCGACGTCGGTGCCCTTGAGCGCGTCCAGGGCCAGCGCTCCGGTGACGTCGGCCGTGCGCACGAGCCGCCAGGCCTCCACGAGGGCCAGGCCCGTGACCGCGGTCATGAGCTGCGTCCCGTTGATGAGGGCCAGCCCTTCCTTGGCCTCGAGCACCACCGGCCGGACGCCCGCCGCCGCCAGGGCCTCCGCGCTCGTCCGCGCCCGCCCTTCATACGTGCACGTGCCCTCGCCGACCAGGGCCAGCGCGAGGTGGGCGAGGGGGGCGAGGTCGCCGCTCGCGCCGACGCTGCCCTGCGACGGGATGACCGGGTGCACGCCCGCGTTGAGCATCCCGACCAGGAGGTCCAGCGTCTCCAGCCGGACGCCGCTGTAGCCCTTGGCCAGCACGTTCGCGCGCAGCAGCATGAGCGCGCGCGTGGGCGCCTCCCCCAGGGGGTCGCCCACCCCGGCCGCGTGCGAGCGCACGAGGTTGAGCTGCAGCTCGCGCAGGCGCGCGGGCGGGATCACCACGTCCGCGAAGTTGCCGAAGCCGGTGGTCACGCCGTAGACGACGGCCTGCCGGGCGACCGCGTCGTCGACCACCCGCCGGGCCCGCGCGACCGCCTCGCGCGCGGCGGGGGAGACCGCCACCGGCCGGCGCGTCAGGGCCACCGACTCCAGGTCCTCGAGGGTGAGGCTCGCGCCGTCGATCAGGAGCGGCTGGGAAGGGTGTGCAGGAGTCATCCGGTAGGCCGCGGTCCGGCACTATAGCACCTTGGCGGAACCGGACGGCGGCGGCTAGAATGGTCGGTCCTCATGCCCAACATCGTCGTGATCGGCGCCCAGTGGGGCGACGAAGGCAAGGGAAAGATCGTGGACCTCCTCACCGAGAAGGTCCAGGTCGTGGCCCGCTTCAACGGCGGCCACAACGCCGGCCACACGATCCAGGTGGGCAAGGAGCATTTCGTCCTCCATCTCATCCCCGCGGGCATCCTGCATCCGGGGATCCTGTGCGTGATGGGGAACGGGATGGTCATCGACCCCTGGGCCCTCGAGAAGGAGATGGGCGAGCTGGCCGCGCGCGGGGTCGTCATCGACGAGAACCTCGTGATCTCCGACCGCGCCCACCTGATCCTGCCGCATCACCGCGCGCTGGAGGCGATGGCGGAGGAGGCGCGCGGGGCGCGCAAGATCGGCACCACCTTGCGCGGCATCGGCCCCGCCTACGAGGACAAGGCCGGACGCCGCGGCCTGCGCATGGCCGACCTCCGGCGGCCGGCGGCGCTGCCGGGCAAGCTCGAAGAGGCTCGACGGGCCTACGAGGAGGTCTGCCGGATCCGTGGCCGCGCGCCGGAGGTGGACTGGGACGCCCTCCTCGGCGACCTGGCCGGATTCGGCCAGCGGCTCGGCCGCCGCATCACCGACACCACGGCCGTGCTCCATCGCCAGATGGCGAGCGGCTACTCGATCCTCTTCGAGGGGGCGCAGGCCACGCTCCTCGACGTCGACCACGGGACCTATCCGTTCGTGACGTCGTCGACCGCGACCGCGGGCGGCGCCGCCACCGGCCTCGGCATTCCCCCCACGCGCATCGACGGGATGATGGGGATCGCCAAGGCCTACACCACGCGCGTGGGAGCGGGCCCGCTGCCGTCCGAGATCGGGGGCGAGCTCGAGCAGCAGATCCGCGAGAAGGGGCACGAGTACGGTGCCTCCACCGGGCGCCCGCGGCGCTGCGGGTGGTTCGACGCCGTGGTGGTGCGCTACTCGGTCCGCGTGAACGGCTTCGACACGCTCGCGCTCACCAAGCTCGACGTGCTCGACGCGCAACCCGAGATCAAGATCTGCACGGCCTATCGCGCGGGCGGGGAGACGCTCACCGAGTTCCCGGCCGACCTCTCCGCCCTCGAGGGCAGCGAGCCCGTGTACGAGACGCTGCCCGGTTGGCAGACCTCGACCGCCGGCGTCCGCGATTACGGGTCGCTGCCGGCGGCGGCCCGGCGCTACGTCGACCGGCTGGCCGAGCTCTGCGCCTGCGAGATCGGGATCGTCTCCACCGGCGCCGAGCGCGAGGACACGATCCTGCGCGCGCAGAGCGCGGTCGCGTCCTGGTTCAACTGACGGCGCGTCCGTAGCCCGTCCCGCCTGCATTGCCCCCATCGCCCGCCCGTGAGACGTTCCGGCCGCCGTTTACGCGTCTCCGATTGGCCCCGACTCTCGGCATTCCTGCGTCTCAGTGCCCTGGAGGTGCGGCGATGGTGCGTCGACTCGTCCTGGCGGCGGTCCTCGGGCTGGCCGGTGGCCGGCTGGTCTTCAGCCAGGCCGCGCTCGGTACCGCTTTCACCTACCAGGGGCGGCTGACCGACGGCGCCGGCCTGGCCAGCGGCACCTACGATCTCCGGTTCACGCTGTTCGACGTCGCCACCGGCGGCTCGGGCGTCGGGTCGCCCGTAACCCGGGACGACGTGACGGTCAGCAAGGGGCTGTTCACGGTGAGCCTCGACTTCGGGGCCGCCTTCGCCGGCAGCAAGCGCTGGCTCCAGGTCGAGGTCAGTCCTCACGGCACCAACACGTATACCGTCCTGTCCCCTCGCCAGGAGCTGACCCCGACCCCGAACGCGCTGTTTTCAGCCAACGCGGCCACCGTCGGGGGTCTGGCCTGCGCAGACGGACAGGTCCCCAAGTGGGGCGGCTCGGCATGGGGATGCGCCGCAGATGCGGACAGCGGCGGGGACATCACCGGTGTGACGGCCGGACCAGGACTCATTGGCGGCGGCGTCTCGGGGAGCGTCAGCCTCTCCGTCGAGCCAAGCGTGGTTCAGTCGCGGGTGAGCGGCACGTGCCCCGTCGGCAGCTCGATCCGAGTGGTCAATCTGGACGGGACGGTCGGCTGCCAGCCGGACACCACGGGGGGAGACTGGAGCCTCACCGGCAACAGCGGCACGAACGCCGCCCAGAACTTCATCGGCACGACCGACAACCAGGCGCTCGAGTTGCGGGTGGCCGGCCTTCCCGCGCTGCGGATCGAGCCGTCAGCGTCGACGGGTACGGACATGGCCCCCACGGTCGTCCTTGGGTACGAGGGGAACTTCCTCGGAGGCCTGGGAGGTCCGCCGCAGGGGGCCGTGGTTGCCGGCGGAGGGTTGAAGGGCGGTCTCTCTCGCCCCAACAGGGTGTTCGCGAACTTCGGAACGGTCTCCGGAGGCGCGGGCAACCAGGTCACAGGCTCCGGCCAGGACGCGACGATCTCGGGCGGCGTCGAGAACACGGCCGGCGGTCCGGATGCGACCGTTGGCGGCGGTGCCGGCAACAACGCGGGCGCCGCCGGTTCGACGGTGGGGGGCGGCCAGAGCAACTCGGCGGGCGGCGCGCAGTCCACCGTGAGCGGCGGCCAGAGCAACAATGCCAGCGGCATACAGTCGACGGTGAGCGGTGGCCGGAGCAACGTGGCCTCCGGGTTCATGTCGACGATCGTGGGTGGGTTCCAGAACGGCGCCAGCGGAGCCCTCTCCACGGTGGGCGGGGGCCAGAACAATCTGGCCGGCGGGAACTTCTCCTTCGCCGCCGGCACGAGCGCCCGGGTCCGGGACCCCTTCGAGAGCGGCGACCCTGACGGCGACGAGGGAAGTTTCGTGTGGTCCGATTTCAACGCAGCGCCATTCACCTCCACCGGCCCCAGTCAGTTCCTGATCCGCGCCGCTGGCGGCGTGGGGATCAACACCAACTCCCCGTCCCCCGGCGGGCTGACGGTCGCCGCGCCCGGCAAGCTGACGTTTGAAACAACACCGCGCCAGATGATCGACCTGATGGGCCCGGCCTACGGCATCGGAGGGCAGGG